>DATBJE010000140.1:0-3652 GCA_036556565.1 Gaiellaceae bacterium | reverse complement strand
GGCGAAGAGGTAGCGGTCGCGCCAGCGCATGAACGGCTGGCTGTTGATGTTCTCGTCGTCCTTCGTGAAGTCGAGCCCGCCGCGCAGCGCCTCGTAGACGACGCGGCCGTAGTTCTTGGCGGAGAGGCCGAGCTTCGGCTTCGTGGTGGCGCCCAGCAGCGGCCGGCCGAACTTGTCCAGGTACTCGCGCTCCATGACGATCCCGTGCGGCGGGCCCTGGAAGGTCTTCACGTACTGGGTCGGGATCCGCAGGTCCTCGAGCCGCAGCGCCCTGAGCGCCTTGAAGCCGAAGACGTTGCCGATGATCGACGAGGTCATGTTCGCGATCGAGCCTTCCTCGAAGAGGTCGAGGTCGTACGCGATCCGCGCCAGGTACTGGTTCTCGGCGCCCGGGACCGGGTCGACCTGGTACGCCTTCGCCTGGTAGTGCTCGTGCGCGGTCAGGCGGTCGGTCCAGACGACCGTCCACGTCGCCGTCGAGGATTCGCCCGCGACGGCCGCGGCCGCCTCGATCGGGTCGACGCCCGGCTGCGGCGTGATCCTGAACGCGGCCAGGACGTCGGTGTCCTTCGGCGCGTAGTCCGCGTCGTAGTACCCCATCTCGGCGTAGGGCGTCACGCCCGCCGCCCAGCGGCTCTTCTTGGCGGTCCCTGGAGCTGTCGGCGTCACCACGACCCTTTCCTCGACGACCAGTCCTTCGAGGGTAGAACGCGAAACCAGGGGAGACAAATGAATCTTTCCGTTCAATACATAGATCACGGTCTATAGTTCAAGCATGGCGATCACCCTGAACCAGCTGTCCGGCTTCCTCGCGGTGGCCGAGACGGGGTCGGTGTCGGGGGCGGCCGAGAAGCTCGTGGTCACGCAGCCGTCCGTCTCGGCGTCGCTCCTCGCGCTCTCGCGCGAGCTCGGGGTCGAGTTGACGGAGCGGGCGGGCCGCGGCATCCGCCTGACGCCCGCCGGGCAGGCCTTCGAGCCCTACGCGCGCGACGTGCTCGGCCTCCTCGCCCAGGGCGCGCAGACGGCCCGCGAGGCCGCCGACCCGTCGCTCCGGCAGCTCCGGATCGCCGCCGTCACGACCGCGGGCGAGTACATCGTCCCGCCGCTCCTCCGCGCGTTCTCGGCCGTCAACCCGGACATCGCCCTCACGCTCGAGGTCGGCAACCGCCGGCGCGTCTTCCAGCGGGTGCTCGACCGCGAGGCGGACGTCGCGATCGGCGGGCGGCCTCCGGCGGACGGACGCCTGACGGGGTATCCGTTCCTCGAGAACGAGGTCGTCCTCATCGCCGCGCCCGACGACCCGCTCGTCCGGCGCCGAACCGTCCCCGTGGACGAGCTGGCGCCCCGGACGTGGCTGCTCCGCGAGGAGGACTCGGGGACGCGGATGCTCGTGGAGGACTACCTCGCCCACCACGACCTGCAGCCGCGAACGGTCACGCTCGGGTCGAACGGCGCGATCAAGCAGGCGGTCAGGGCCGGCCTCGGGGTCTCGATGCAGTCCCGCGTCGCGGTCGAGCTCGAGCTCGAGTCGGGCGTCGTCGGGACGATCCACGTCCAGGGCGGCCTGCCGGAGCTCCGCTGGTACGTCCTCCACTCCGCGACGGGGCCGGTGCGGCCGCCGGCCGAGGCCCTCATCGCCTTCGTCCGGACCGCGGCGGCCGGCGCCGTCGTCGAGGACGCCCAGCGCGCCCTTCGCGGCACCGCTGACGCCGCTTCCCCGTCCGGCTAAGGTTTCCCCAGCGCGGACTGCGGCAAAGGCCATGGACATGGAGGGAGGCTCGTGAGCACCGACATCGAGCGGCTGTCGATCGACACGATCCGCACGCTCGCCATGGACGCCGTCCAGAAGGCGAACGCGGGCCATCCGGGCACCGCGATGGCGCTCGCGCCCGTCGCCTACGTCCTCTACCGCGAGGTGCTGCGGATCGACCCGGCGGATCCGGAGTGGCCCGACCGCGACCGGTTCGTCCTCTCGGCCGGCCACGCGTGCATCCTCCAGTACGCGGCGCTCCACCTGACCGGCTACGACCTCTCGCTCGAGCAGCTCCAGCAGTTCCGCCAGTGGGGGTCGATCACGCCGGGGCATCCCGAGCACTTCCTCACGCCTGGGGTCGAGACGACGACGGGCCCCCTCGGCCAGGGCGTCGGCAACGCGGTGGGGATGGCGATGGCCGAGCGCTTCCTCGCCCAGCGCTACAACCGCCCGGGGCAGGAGATCGTCGACCACCACGTCTACGCGATCGCCTCGGACGGGGACCTGATGGAGGGCGTGAGCCAGGAGGCCGCGTCGCTCGCGGGCGCGTTCGGGCTCGGGAAGATCGTCCTCTTCTACGACGACAACCGCATCACGATCGACGGCACGACGGCCCTCTCGTTCGACGAGGAGGACAAGGGCGCGCGGTTCGAGGCCTACGGCTGGCACGTCCAGCACGTCGCCGACGCCAACGACCTCGCGGCGCTCCGCCGGGCGGTTGCCGACGCGCGGGCCGAGACGGCGCGGCCCTCGCTCATCGTCGTGCGCAGCCACATCGCGTTTCCGGCTCCCAACGCGCAGGACACGGCCAAGGCCCACGGCGCGCCGCTGGGCGAGGACGAGGTGCGCGCGACGAAGGAGGTGCTCGGCTGGGACCCCGACGCGCACTTCGTCGTTCCGGCCGAGGTCGCCGAGCACATGGACCGCCGCGCCGAGGGCGAGGAGCTGGCCGCCGAATGGCGAGGCCGCTTCGAGCGCTGGGGCGCGGCGTTCCCGGAGCTCGCGAAGGACTGGGAGCGGGCCTGGGCCGGGAAGCCGACGCCCGGCTGGGAGGAGTCGCTGCCGCGCTTCGACCCGAAGGAGACGCCCAAGATCGCGACGCGCGCGGCGGCCGCCAAGGTGATGGCCGCCTTCGCCCCGAACTTCCCGACGATGCTGGGCGGCGCGGCCGACCTCGTGGAGTCGACGAAGACGACCTTCGACGGCGCGGGCGTCTACGGCCGGTTCTACGCCGGCCGCAACATCCCGTTCGGCGTCCGCGAGCACGGCATGGGCGCAATCGTCAACGGCCTCGCCGTGCACGGGGGGATCGTCAAGCCGTACGGCTCGACCTTCCTCATCTTCAGCGACTACATGCGGCCGTCGGTCCGCCTCTCCGCGCTCATGGAGCTGCCGGTCGTGTGGGTGTGGACGCACGACTCGATCGGCCTCGGCGAGGACGGGCCCACGCACCAGCCGGTCGAGCACGCGACGGCCCTTCGCGCGATCCCGAACCTCTGGGTCGTTCGCCCCGCTGACGCGAACGAGACGTCCGTCGCCTGGAAGGTCGCGCTCGAGCGCGAGGACGGGCCCGTCGCCCTCCTCCTCTCGCGCCAGGACCTGCCCGTGCTCGACACGGACGAGGTGGCCGACGCGAGCGGCGTGGAGCGCGGCGCGTACGTCCTCTGGGAGGCGAACCAAAACGGCGAGCCCGACCTGATCCTGATGGCGACCGGCTCCGAGGTGTGGATCACGCTCGCGGCGGCGAAGACGCTCGCGGCGGAGGGCGTGGCGACCCGGGTCGTCTCGATGCCCTGCTGGGAGCTCTTCGAGGAGCAGCCGGCGGACTACCGGCAGGCGGTGCTGCCGGCCGAGGTCGACGCGAGGCTCTCCGTCGAGGCGGGCTCGGGGCTCGGCTGG
>DATBJE010000139.1:0-11221 GCA_036556565.1 Gaiellaceae bacterium | reverse complement strand
GCGCTCGACGCCGCTCCTGCCGCTGCCGCGGCGAGCGCGTAGACGGCGCTGTTGTAGAGAACGCGGATCGCCGGCTGACGCCGCGTGATCTCCACGAGGAGCTGGGTGACGACGGCGACGAGGATCGCCGGCGCCCATCCGTAGATGACCGCCGTCCCGACGATGAAGACGGTCGCGAGCGACGTGCCGCCGACGGGGACGTTCTCGATGGGGACGGGGAAGGCTTCGACAAACGCCGACGCGAAGAGGAGCACGGCCAGGCCGGCGAGCATGGAGGGCGACGGCTCGAGCGCGGCGAGGGCCGAGATCGCGACGACGACGGCAACGGTCCCGCCGAAGACGACCGGGACGACGACCGGGAGCAGGCGGCTCGTCTCGCGGGAGACACGCACGGCGCCGGGCCCTCCAGCGGAGGCCTCGGCGGTCGACGGCTCGGCGATGGTCTGGTTGACGGCGATCCCGGACTCCCCTCCGGACGCCGGGTTCTGGCACCCGAGGTCGGACGGGCCGCAGAGCTCCTTCTTCGATTAAGACACGGAATCTCCTACTGTCAAAGCAGGCCGTGTAGGCTTGCGCCGTGATCGGCGAGCGGGAGCAGACCTTCTTCACGGGAACGCTTCTCGACCCGAACGACCTCCGCCTCGACCAGCGCTACCTCGACGACAAGCGGACGACGGTCGTCCTGGTGATCCGCGCCGACGGCAAGGAGGAGGAGTGGACCGAGGTCGTGGACTTCATCGCCTCGGGCCCCGAGGACCGGCACTTCGTCCTCGACCACGACACGGGCGCCGTCGCCTTCGGCGACGGGGAGCACGGACGCCGTCCCGAGGCAGGGAGCGAGATCGAGGCGACCTACCACCGCGGCGTGGGCGCCGTCGTTCTCGTCGCCGTCCCGCTGGCGGCCGCGGTCGTCGGCTTCGCCGTCGCGCTCGCCTTGCTCCGCCGCAGCTCGTGAGGGCGTCACGCCCGCGGTCACGGACACCCTTCCCGACCCGCTAGCGGCGACCTTCCTCCAGCTCCGGGCGGCGCTCGACGCGGCGATCCCCGCGAAGCAGCTCGACCGCAACCTCCTCGTCGGCACGTGGAACCTGCGGGCGTTCAGCGATCTGACCGAGAAGTGGCGTGCCGAGCCGGGCGACGAGCCGCTGCGCGACCTCTTCGACGTGCGCTGCATCGCCGAGATCGTCTCGCGCTTCGACGTCGTCGCGATTCAGGAGGTACGCGGGAACCTGACGGCGCTGCAGACCCTCGGCGCTGCCCTCGGCCCGAACTGGGCCACGATCATGACCGACGTCACGCGCGGCCGGGCGGGCAACAACGAGCGGATGGTCTTCGCGTTCGACCTGCGGCGGGTGAAGCCGTCGGGCCTCGCCGGCGAGCTGGTCGTCGCATTCGAGACCGAGACGCCGCTCGACGGCTCGGCGCTCGGCCGCCAGTTCGCGCGCACGCCGTACGCGGTCAGCTTCGCCGCCGAGCGGACGCAGCTGACGCTCGTGACGCTCCACGTCCTCTTCGGCCAGGAGACGGCACGCGCCGCCGAGCTCAGGGAGATCGCCGCCTGGCTCGCCGGCTGGGCCAAGCAGGAGCGCGAGTGGAACCAGAACCTCATCGCCCTCGGCGACTTCAACATCGACCGCCGTGGAGATCCGCTCTACGACGCGTTCACCTCCACCGGGCTCCGGCCGGCGCCGGCGCTGAACGACGTCCCCCGGACGATCTTCGACGACCCGGAGGAGGCGAAGTTCTACGACCAGGTGGCCTGGTTCGTGGAGAAGGGCCGCGGGCCCGTCCTCACCCTCGCCTCGACGGCCGCCGGGAGCTTCGACTTCGTCCCGATCCTCCAGGGCGGCATGTCGAAGACCACGCTCTCGTGGAAGGTCTCCGACCACTACCCGCTCTGGGTCGAGTTCTCGGTGCGCTGACGGCCGCCGTCCGGTCCGACGCGGCGGGCCGGAGCCGGCGGCCGTCGCTCGAGCCGATCAGCCGGCCGCGCCGGCCTTCGCGCTCACGCCGAGGACCGTGCTGAAGAGGACCTCGCCGACGCGCACCTCCTTCAGATCGATCTCGCCGGCCATGTTCTCGGCGATCCACTCGACCGCGAGGGCGCTCGCCTCGTCGGCGTCCGCCGCGGAGTCCCAGCTCGTGATCGAGATGACCTCCCCCTCGCTGTCCACGAGCGTGTACCCCTTGAAGCCGGGCTGGGCCTGGAACACCGGCAGCATGCCCTCCTCGGCTCGCCGAGCGAGAGAGTGCGCGTCCCCCGAGTAGCCGTAGCGCGCAACGCGCGTGTGCATGGACGCACCTCCTGTCCGGGCCGCCTCGAGGCCTTCGTGGCTCGTCCACGCCGGCTGAGCGGCCTGGTCGGCGGAGCCTCGCAGATATCGAGCCGGATGTCACTTCGCCGGGGGGCCGGAGGGCGAGCAGTCTTCCCGTTAGAACCCCTTAGCCCCCTTTTGGGGGCGGGGCGTCGCGAGAAGGTGCCGACACTCACTTTGTGCGTCTGGCGACTTTTCTGGCCCTCGTCATGGGCGGTGTCCTGCTGGCAGGAAGCATCGGCCTCGCCGTGCGCGATCGGAGCGAGAACCGGCTCGCGGTCGAGCACGAGCTGCTGAACAAGGTCGACGCCGAGTCGGCGCAGCTCGAGGAGTACTTCGAGCGGGCGCGCTCGATCAACCTCCTCACGGCACAGAACCCGGCGTTCCGCGACGTCTATGCGAAGCCGGAGCGGCGGCTCGAGCTGGTCAGGGCTCACGGACCGGCCATCCAGCGCTCGGAAGCCGCGCTCGCGTACCTGGAGGAGCTCTATCCGGCGAGCATCGGCGAGGCGTGCTTCATCGACCGCGGCGGCGCGGAGAACGCCCGTTACGTGCGTGGCGTCCGGGCGCCGTTCGCCGATCTCTCGCCCGACGAGAGCGGCAACCCGTTCTTCGCGCCGTCGTTCGCCCTCCGGCCCGGCGAGGTCTACCAGGCGGAGCCGTACGTCTCGCCGGACACGGGCGAGTGGGTGATCGCCAACGCGACGCCGCTGCCGCACACGGGGTATCCGGCGGCCGCGATCGTCCACTTCGAGGTCACGCTCGAGTCCTTCCGCCGCGAGGCAGCTGCCGCGGCGGGGGACACGGACGTCGTCATCGTCGATGCCAAGACGGGCGCCGTCATCGTCGACAGCCGCTACTCGGAGCGGGTCGGCGCGGCGCTCGGTCGGCCGGGCGACAGGCGCTTCGAGGAGTACGCGCACTCGGACGTCGCCTCGGGTACGGCCACCGTCGACGGCCATAACGCGGCCTTTCACCGCCTGAAGCGCTCGCCCCACAACGCCAACGACTGGTACGTGTTCGCGGTCGACCCGAAGCCGGCCGCGTCCCTGCTCGGCGACGTCGGCTGGGCGCCGGTCGGCCTGGCCATTGCGGCCGTCGTGCTCCTCGTCCTCGCAGCGGTGAGCTTCCGCAGCTCGCGGGCCGCGCTGCACGAGGCTGCGCACTCGGACACGCTCACCGGCCTGCCCAACCGCCGCAGACTGATGACGGATCTCGAGGCCGCGTGCGACCGGGCCGCGAAGGGCGACCCCTTCGGCCTCGTGCTCTACGACCTCGACGGCTTCAAGGCGTACAACGACAACTTCGGGCATCTTCCGGGCGACGCGCTCCTCCGGCGGCTCGCCCTGAAGCTCTCGGACGCCATGGACGAGCAGGGCACGGCCTATCGCCTGGGTGGCGACGAGTTCTGCGTGGTCGTCTCCGTGCAGGACGCCCCGGCCCTGTCCGACGCCGCCCGCCTCGGCAAGGCCGCCCTGACCGAGGAGGGCGAGGCGTTCACCGTGACGGCGTCGTTCGGGTCGGTCTTCCTGCCCGACGACGCTCACGAGCCGTCGGAGGCACTCACGATGGCGGACATGCGGATGTACGCCAACAAGCAGCTCGGCCGGCCGTCCCCTGCGCGTCAGGCCACGGACGTCCTCGTGCGCGTCCAGCACGAGCGGTCGCCGCTGCTCGGCCCGCACGTCTCCGACGTCGCCGAGCTCGCACGCGCCGTCGGACAGCGCCTCGGATTGCCGGAGCCCCGGCTCCACCTCCTCTACCAGGCGGCGGAGCTCCACGACGTGGGCAAGATGGCGATTCCCGACGCCGTCCTGGGCAAGGCCGGCCCTCTGAGCGAGGACGAGTGGGACCTGGTCCGCGAGCACACGATCGTCGGCGAGCGGATGCTTTCGGCCGCGCCCGCCCTTCGGTACATCGCGGCCATCGTCCGGGCATCGCACGAGCGGTTCGACGGACACGGGTATCCGGACCGCCTCGGAGGAGAGTCCATCCCGCTCGAGGCGCGGATCATCAACGCCGCCGATGCGCTCTGCGCGATGACGAACGACCGCCCCTACCGGAGCGCGCGCAGCCTCGAGGACGCCGTCGACGAGCTGCGCCACTGTTCCGGGTCGCAGTTCGACCCGACGGTCGTCGACGCCCTCGTCGAGCTGCTCGCCGAGCTCGAGGCCGAAGGCCCGTCCGAGGACGACCTGAAGCGTGCGAGCTAGGGCGGAATCGACCGAGTCCTCCTCGCCCTAGTCGGTGGTGAGAGCGGCGGCCGCCTGGCGGCCGCCGCTCTAACCGTCTACACGGCGCCCGTTACCCCTCGTCGGGGAACTGCGCGCCTCCGCCGGCTCCGGTTCCCTCAGGGCCGGCCGGGGCCGGGATGGTGAAGTTGCCGGGGACGTTCCTCCCTGGCACGCCGTTGACCGCCGCCGTCGAGTACGCGTACGTGAGCACCGAGAACGCGACCGAGTCGGCGTTGACCTCGAGCGCGTGGTTGCTGTTGTTGGCGAACGTGTCGCACGCGAGGTGGTAGCACGGGTCGAACTGGGCGCCGGCGACCCCGCCCCAGATCGCCTGCTGCGCGGGCGTCTTGACGACCTCCGCCCCGGTGAAGAGACCGCCGGCCGGGATTCCGTTCAGGATGAACGCCTGGTAGTCGCTCCGACCGCTGAACTGGGCGTCGTCGTAGGGCTCGTTCGCGAGCGTGTAGAACGACTCGAAGAGGTCCTCGATGGCGATCGAGCCGTCGGGAATCGGCACACCCGGCGGAGCCGGGAACCCCGATTCGTCGCCGTCGTACACCATGAAGACGTAGTTCGGCGAGCCGACCATGTCGAAGTTCAGGTAGAGAGCGATCCGGTCGCGCTCTGCCTGGCTGAGCCCGTTGACGTAGGCGGTCGAGCCCAGAAGGCCGCTCTCCTCCGCGCCCCACCAGGCGAACCGGAGCGTGTTCTGCGGCTTCAGCTTCGCGAGCTGCTCGGCCACCTCGAGGAGGACGGCCGAGCCGCTGCCGTTGTCGTTGATGCCCGGGCCGCGCTGGACCGAGTCCAGGTGGGCGCCGGCCATGACGACGTTGTCGTCGTTCGTCCCCGGCAGCTCGGCGATGACGTTGACCTGAGGCCTCGACTCGGGCGGGGTCACGACGATCGACGCCCTCGAGCCTGGTGCCGCCAGTGCCGCGCCGTCGGCGAACGACGCGCCGATGACCGGGATGGTGATGCCCTCGCCGCCGGGGATGAGCGTGCCGATGATCAGACCTTCGCGCTCCGGGGTGTTCCCCTGGTTGAAGATGATCACCGCCTCGGCGCCGGCCGCCTGAGCGTTGACTGCCTTGACGGCGAACGTGCACGTCCCACGCTGGATCAATGCGATGTCGCTCGGCCCGCTGAAGTCGAGGCCGGCGAAGTCGGACGCCTCGCACGCGCTCGTCACCGGATCACGCGGCGGCGGCAGGCTGATGTCGACGGGGATCACATTCCCGGTCACCGTTCCGCTGCCGGAGCCGGTGAAGGCTCCCGTCTCGTAGCTCGCATTGACCGGCGTCAGCTGCGTGAGCGTCGGCGTCGCGAGGAACGTGAACGGGAACTCGTCGAGCGTGACGTCCCAGCCGGCCGCCTCGAGCGTGTCGACGACGTACTCGACGCTCGCGGTGTAGCCGGGCAGTCCTGCGGCCCGGTTTCCGCCGTTTTGGTCGGCGGCTGCCTGGAGTGCAGCCTGGTGCTCCCGCACCTCCCCGAGTCGGACGCACTCGAGCACCTTGGCGTACGTGTTGTTCGTCCGGTTGTCGCAGGCTGTCTGCGAGGGCGCCGCGACCGCCTCGCCGGCGGGCACCAGAGCCGCTGCCGCAACGAGTGCGATCAGCAAACTTCGGCCGCGTGCGTGACGAAGCACTCGTACGAGTGCAGACATGCGCATCACTCCCCCTGTTGTGTCCCGGCGGGGTGTCCCGACCGGACGGCGTCGTTAGGACTTCGAACGGCAGGGAGCATAACGGCGTTCGGCTCCACATGCAGACCGCCGGCGCCGCCAGGACGATAATGCCCGCGGTCGGTGCGAGAAAGGAGGACGCCATGGCGTGGAGCCTGAGGGGCTACATGATCGAGAGTTGCAGTTGCAACATGCTCTGCCCCTGCTGGTTCGGGGTTCGCGAGTTGATGATCATGGATCAGGGTTGGTGTGCGTTGGTGCAGACCTTTCGGATCGAAGAGGGTCAGTCGAACGGACTCTTGCTCGGCGGGCGCACGGTGGTCTGGACAGCCGACTTTCCCGGGCCGACGTTGTTCGACGGCGACGCCACCGTCCGATTGTTCATCGACGACGGTGCGGACGACGAGCAGCGAAGCGAGCTCGAGGCGATCTTCCACGGGGAGAAGGGCGGGCCGATGGAACTCGAAGCTGTCTTGATTTCCACCTGGCTGCCCACCGTGACGGCGAGGATCGACATCGCTGAGGAAGACGACTCGGTTGCGATTGCAGTCGAGGGCTTCGGGGCGGTTCGTTCGCAGGGGCTGCGCGACGGTGATGGGAAGTCCTTCACCCTGCGCGGGGGTGGCTTCGTCTGCGGGCTGGGCCTCGTCGAGGCCGAGCTGGCGCCCGGCACGAGCGAGTGGATCGACGTCGACATGCCTCGGCCGTTGCAGACGAAGTCGGGCGCACGAGGCAAGTTCGCCTGGGCCGGGTGAGTCACGCGGGGCGGGAGTCCAGAGACTGAGGAGCAAAGAGAAAACCCCGCCTGAGCGGGGCTTCTCTGTTGCAGGGCCGCCAGGACTCGAACCTGGAACCCCCGGTTTTGGAGACCGGTGCTCTGCCAGTTGAGCTACGGCCCTCGGCGAGGAGGCATTGTATCGGCGTGCGTCGGAGGCCCCTCGGAGCGCTCTTCGCCGTCCTGACGGGCGGCTTCGCCGCCGTGGCCGTGCTCGCGGCGCTCGCGGGCGGGCGGGCCTGGGTCATCGCCGTCGCCGCCCTGGCGCTCGCCGTGTGGATGGGCGAGCTCGCCGTGAGGATGCTGCGGTAGGAAACCTCCCTGCTTCTCGCGAAATCCGCCCTTCCCCTTATCCTCTCGGGCGATGGTGGAGCGGGCAGACGACACCCAGGCACTCTGGCGCGAGTACAAGCGAACGGGCGACCGGCTGCTCCGGGACCGTCTCATCCTCACGTACGCGCCGCTCGTCAAGTACGTCGCCGGGCGGCTCGGGAGCGGGCTGCCCGCCCACGTCGAGGAGGGCGACCTCGTCTCGTACGGGCTCCTGGGCCTGATCGGCGCGATCGAGCGGTTCGATCCCGACCGCGACATCAAGTTCGAGACGTACGCGATCGCGCGCATCAAGGGCTCGATCATCGACGAGCTTCGCTCGATGGACTGGGTCCCGCGCTCGGTGCGCGCCCGCGCGCGCGACATCGAGCGGACGATCGCCTCGCTCGAGTCGAAGCTGACCCGGGCGCCGACGGACGAGGAGATCGCCACCGCGCTCGGGATCACCGAGGACGAGTTCCAGGACTCGCTGCTCGAGATCTCGCGCACGTCCATCGCCGCGCTCGACGAGCTGTGGGCGAGCTCGTCGTCCGGCGGCGACCCCGTTGCCCTCATCGACACGATCCCGGACACGGGCGCCGCCGAGCCGCAGTCGGCGATGGCCCACACCGAGCTCCGGGAAGCGCTCGGCGAGGCGATCGCCAGGCTTCCGGAGCGGGAGAAGCTCGTCGTCACCCTCTACTACTACGAAGAGCTGACCCTCAGGGAGATCGGCGAGGTCCTGGGCGTGACGGAGTCGCGGGTCTCGCAGCTGCACACGAAGGCGATCCTCCGCCTCAAGGCCCGGCTCTCCTCGACGCTCGCGCGCGCGACCCAGGACTAGGGTCGCCAGGCGTAGCGTGCGTCGGGCTCGCGCTCGTCGTTCCCGGCGCCGTCGGTAAGCTCGACGAGCCGCAGTCCCCGCCGCTCGTAGAAGGCGCGCGCCTTCGCGTTTCGCTGGAAGACCCACAGGTCGAACCCGTCGGGACGCAGCTCCTTGGCGAGCTCGAGGAGCGCGCTGCCGATGCCCCGCCCCTGGACGTCGGGCTCGACGTTGAGGTGGTCGAGCAGCGAGCCGGCGAGCGCGACGAAGCCGACAACCCGTCCCTCCGCGTCTGCCACGTGGACCTCGTCGCGGTCGAGGACGACGTCGCGGACCCAGTCCCGCGTCTCGCGCTCGGTGTGGAGCTCGGGCAGGTACGGCATCGCCGCACGCGTGGCCGCGAGGTGAACGTCCGCCACCGCGCCGGCGTCGGCCGGCCGAGCCCGGCGCACGGAGAAGCGCATGCGCCCATCGTGCCTGCTGAGAGCGGTGAATCGCTAAACTCGCGCTCCGTGCCGCCGTTCGAGCCGAGCAAGATCCGGAACGTCGCCGTCATCGGGCACAGGGGGACCGGCAAGACGTCGCTCGTCGAGGCGATGCTCTTCCAGGCCGGCGCCACCAATCGCCTCGGGTCGGTCGAGAGCTCCTCCACCGTCTCCGACTGGGACGAGGACGAGCACCGGCGCCAGATGTCGCTGGCGGCCTCCGTCTGCCACCTCGAGTGGCAGGAGCGCAAGATCAACCTGCTCGACACGCCCGGCGACCCGGGCTTCCAGGCCGACACGCTCGCGTCGCTCAGGGTGGTCGAGGGCGCCCTCGTCGCCGTCAACGGCGTCAACAGCGTCGAGGTGCAGACGACCCGGCTCTGGGAGCGCTGCGACAGCCTCGGCCTCTGCCGCGTCGTCTTCGTCACGATGCTCGACCGCGAGCGCGCCGACTTCTTCGCGGCGCTCGAGCAGCTGCGCGCGTCGGTGTCCGAGCGGTGCGTCGCCGTCCAGATCCCCATCGGTCACGAGCACGAGCTCGAGGGCATCGTCGACCTCTTCCACATGCGGGCGTACATGTCACCCGAGGGCGAGCGCGAGGCTCAGCCCGTGGACATCCCGGACGAGATCGCGGCCCAGGCGGAGGAATACCGCGTCAAGCTCGTCGAGGCCGTCGTCGAGACCGACGAGGCGATCATGGAGCGCTACCTCGCCGACGAGGAGATCTCGGGCGACGAGCTGGCGGGCGCCCTCAAGAACGCTGTCGTCGCGGGCGACCTCTTCCCGGTCGCGTGCGGCGTCCCCACGAAGAACCTCGGCACGACCGGGCTCCTCGACCTCCTCGTCGAGGGCATCCCCTCGCCGGCGAAGAAGCCGCTCGAGGCGGGCGTCGACGGGAGCGGCCCGGCGGCGTTCATCTTCAAGACGGTCGCCGATCCGTTCGCCGGGCGCATCAACGTCTTCCGCGTGCTCGCGGGCACGCTCTCCTCGGACTCCACCCTCGTCAACACGCGGACGCACGGGAAGGAGCGGGTCGGCCAGCTCCTCCTGCTCCAGGGCAAGGATCACGAGCAGGCGCCCGAGTTCGGCGAGGGTGACATCGGCGCCATCTCGAAGCTCAAGGAGACGGTCACCGGCGACGTGCTCCTCGCCGAGGACAAGGCGATCGAGCTGCCGCCGCTCGACTTCCCGCAGCCCGTCATGAGCTTTGCGATCACGCCCAAGTCGAAGGGCGACGAGGAGAAGATGGCCACAGCGCTCCGCCGGCTCGCCGAGGAGGACCCGACTCTGACGCTGCGACGGGACGAGCAGACGGGCGAGCAGCTGCTCGGCGGCCTCTCGCAGATCCACGTCGAGGTGGCGGTCGACCGCCTCAGGCGGCGCTTCGGGGTCGAGGTCGACCTGCACCAGCCGCGCGTCCCGTACCTGGAGACCATCCGGAAGGAATCGCGCGCGCAGGGCCGGTACAAGAAGCAGACCGGGGGTCGCGGCCAGTTCGGCGACTGCCAGATCGTCCTCGAGCCGCTTCCCGGCCACGAGGGCTACGAGTTCGTGGACAAGATCGTCGGCGGCGTCATCCCGCAGAGCTTCCGGCCGGCGGTGAACAAGGGCATCCAGGAGGCGATGACGCGGGGCGAGCTCGCGGGCGCGCCCGTCACCGGCGTCCGCGTCCTCCTCGTCGACGGCTCGTACCACTCGGTCGACTCCTCGGAGATGGCGTTCAAGATCGCCGGCTCGCTCGCGTTCAAGAGCGCCTACGAGAAGGCGAACCCGGTCCTCCTCGAGCCGATCATGTCGCTCGAGGCCGGCGTCCCGGACGACACGGTGGGAGCGGTGAACGGCGACCTCAACTCCCGCCGCGGCCGTCTCCTCGGGATGGAGCCCGCGGGCGCCGGGGTGACGGCGATCAGGGCCGAGGTGCCCATGGGCGAGATCCTCACGTACTCGCAGTCCCTCACCTCGCTCACGGGCGGGCGCGGCGACTACTCGCTGTCGTTCCTCCGCTACGAGGAGGTGCCGACGCACATCGCCCAGAAGCTCGTCGAGGAGGCGAAGCGCGAGCGCGAGGAGGCGAAGGCGTGAGCGTCGTCCGCAAGCAGGACGTCGACCAGACCTGCGCCATCTGCAGCAGGTCGCTGCTCATGGGCGAGCGGACGACCCGCTTCTCGCGCGGCGGCGAGGACTGGGTCGACGTCTGCGCGCTCTGCGCGCCGATCGCTGACGAGAACGGCTGGGTAAAGGAGGGAAGCCCGACGACGCCGCTCGTCGCCGAGACGCGCCGCCGCCGCCGGTTCGGCGGGCTGGCGGCGCTCCTCGAGCCGCGGCGGAGCGAGCCCGAGCCGCGCATGCCGGAGCCCATGCTCCGGCGCCTGTCGGGCGAGGAGCAGGCGGTCGTCGAGGGGGCCGAGGTCTTCAACGCGAGCGCCTACCGGCGGACGATCGCGGGAATCGCCAAGAGCCTCGGGAACGCTCGGGTGAGCCTCCTGCCGCTCTCGGGCGTCAACCCCGAGGTCGTCATCACCGTGGCGTGGGACATCTCCTGGTACCAGTACCGCGTCGTCTTCGAGTCGGGCCAGCCGGTCCGTCTCGCCGAGCG
>DATBJE010000138.1:0-3182 GCA_036556565.1 Gaiellaceae bacterium | reverse complement strand
AGCAGGTAGTTGAGGGAGGCGATCGGCCGCCGCCAGGGGATCCCGCGCGTCACCTTCAGCCACTTCGCGTGCTGGTTGAACATCGAGTCGACGATGTGGATGAACGCCTCGTAGCAGTTGAAGAGCCCGTGGCGGCCGGTGAGCAGGTAGCCCTCGAGCCAGCCCTGGCACTGGTGCTCGGAGAGCATCTCGAGGACGCGACCGGCGGGCGCGAGCGACTCGTCGACCGGGAGCGTCTCCGCCATCCACGCCTTGTCGGTCACCTCGAGCACCGCGTCGAGGCGGTTCGACGCGGTCTCGTCGGGGCCGAAGATCCGGAAGGTGTCGGGGTTCGCGGCGACGACGTCCCGGAGGAAGGAGCCGAGGACGCGCGTCGCCTCGCTCGAGCGCGTGGCCGGCTGGGGGACGTCGACGGCGTAGTCGCGGAAGTCAGGCAGCCGCAGCGCGCGGAGGAGAAGCCCGCCGTTCGCGTGCGGGTTCGCCCCCATGCGGCGCTCTCCCTCGGGCGCCAGGGCCCTCAGCTCGGGCACGAGCGCGCCGCGCTCGTCGAAGAGCTCCTCGGGTCGGTAGCTCCGGAGCCAGGCCTCCAGGAGCCGCAGGTGCTCCGGATCGTCTCGGGCGGCCGCCAGCGGCACCTGGTGCGAGCGCCAGGTTCCCTCCACCTGCTTCCCGTCCACCTCGTGCGGGCACGTCCAGCCCTTCGGCGTGCGCAGGACGAGCATGGGCCAGCGCGGGCGCGTGGTCTCGCCGTCCTCCCGCGCGGCGGCCTGGATCGCCGCGATGTCGTCGAGCGCCGCGTCGAGCGCGGCCGCGAGCTCCTGGTGCACGGACTCGGGCTCGTCCCCGGCGACGACGTTCGGCGCCCAGCCGTACCCCTCGAGGAGCGCGAGCAGCTCCCGCTCGGGGATGCGGGCGAGCACGGTCGGGTTCGCGATCTTCCAGCCGTTCAGGTGCAGGATCGGAAGGACGGCGCCGTCCCGCGCCGGGTCGAGGAACTTGTTCGAATGCCAGCTCGTGGCCAGCGGCCCGGTCTCGGCCTCGCCGTCGCCCACGACGCAGGCGACCAGGAGATCCGGGTTGTCGAAGGACGCGCCGAAGGCGTGCGAGAGCGCGTAGCCGAGCTCGCCGCCCTCGTGGATCGACCCCGGCGTCTCCGGCGCGACGTGGCTGGGGACGCCGCCCGGGAAGGAGAACTGGCGGAACAGCCTCCGCATCCCGTCCTCGTCCTCGGTGATGCCCTGGTAGAGCTCGCTGTACGTGCCCTCGAGGTACGTGTTGGCGATCAGGCCCGGCCCCCCGTGGCCCGGCCCGGTGACGAAGAGCGCGCCGAGGTCGCGGGCGCGGATGGCGCGGTTCAGGTGGGCGTAGAGCAGGTTCAGCCCGGGCGTCGTCCCGAAGTGCCCGAGCAGCCGCGGCTTCACGTGCTCGGGCACGAGCGGCTCGCGGAGAAGCGGGTTGTCGAGCAGGTAGATCTGCCCGACCGAGAGGTAATTCGCCGCACGCCAGTAGGCGTCGAGGAGGTGCAGCTCCTCGACTGTGAGGGGGCCGGTTGTCGTCGGGCTCGCGGTCACCGCCGAAACGTCTATCAGTCCCCGCGCGCGGGCGCGTTGCGCGGACCTCAGTAAGCTCGGGGAATGCTGGTCTGTCCGAGCTGCGGCGAGGAGAACCCGGACCGATTCCGGCTCTGCGGCTTCTGCGGCGCCGAGCTTGCGCCGTCCGCTCCCGCGCGCGAGGTACGGAAGACCGTGACGATCGTCTTCTCCGACCTCAAGGGCTCGACGAGCCTCGCCGAGCGGATCGACTCCGAGTCGGTCCGCGAGGTCATGTCGCGCTACTTCGCCGAGATGAAGGAGGTCCTCGAGAAGCACGGCGGCACCGTGGAGAAGTACATCGGCGACGCGGTCATGGCCGTCTTCGGGATGCCGGTCGTGCGGGAGGACGATGCCTTGCGGGCGGTGCGCGCCGCGGGCGAGATGCAGCGCGCCCTCGCGCGCCTGAACGAGGAGCTCGAGGAGCGCTGGGGCGTCAGCCTCGCCAGCAGGACCGGCGTGAACACGGGGGAGGTCGTCGCGGGCGATCCGGGCGCCGGGCAGCACCTCGTGGTCGGCGACCCGGTCAACGTCGCCGCGCGCCTCGAGCAGAACGCCGGCGAGATGGAGACGCTGCTCGGAGAGCTCACGTACCGGCTCGTCAAGGACGACGTCCATGTCGAGCCGCTGGCGGCCCCGATCGAGCTGAAGGGCAAGGCCGAGCCGGTCCCCGCCTACCGCCTCGTCTCGGTGGCCGACGAGGAGCCGGCCGCACGCCGTCCCGATCTGCCCCTGGTCGGCCGCGAGCGGGAGCAGGGGCTCCTCGTCGCCGCGCTCGACGAGGCAGTCGCCGCGGGCGGCAGCCGGCTGGTCACCGTCCTCGGCGAGCCGGGCGTCGGCAAGTCGCGGCTCGCGCGCGAGTTCTCGGCGGCCGTGTCGGGCTCGGCGCTCGTCCTGCGCGGCCGCTGCCTGCCGTACGGCCGCGGCATCACCTTCTGGCCGCTCAGGGAGGCGGTCGGGCAGGCGGCAGCGATCGCCGACCAGGACCCGCCGCAGCTCGCGCGGGAGAAGATCGCCGCGGCCGCGGGCGGCGACCGTGAGATCGCCGACCGTGTCGCCGCGGCCGTCGGCCTCTCGGGCGCGCAGTTCCCCGTGAGCGAGCTCGTGTGGGGGGCGAGGCGGCTCTTCGAGGCCCTGGCGCGCGAGCGCCCGGTCGTCCTCGTCTTCGAGGACGTCCACTGGGCGGAGGCGACGTTCCTCGACCTGATCGAGCACCTGAACGAGTCGGTGCTGGACGCGTCGATCGTCGTCGTCTGCCTCGCGCGGCACATGCTCCTCGAGGTCCGCGAGGAGTGGGCGTCGCTCGAGGGCTCGGTGCTCGTCCACCTCGAGGCGCTCTCCGAGGACGACGCGAGCCGCATCGTGGACAACCTGCTCGGCTCCGTCGGGATCGCCACGGAGGCCCGCTCGCGCATCGTCGAGGCCGCCGACGGGAACCCGCTCTTCGTCGAGCAGATGCTCTCCATGCTCATCGACGAGGGCCGGCTCCGGCGCGACAACGGCACCTGGGTGCCCGCCGGAGATCTCGAGAGCGTCTCCGTCCCGCCCTCGCTGGAGGCGCTCCTCGCCGCGCGCATCGACGTGCTCGAGCCC
>DATBJE010000137.1:0-2130 GCA_036556565.1 Gaiellaceae bacterium | reverse complement strand
GCTCTCGGGGTTCTTCCTCCTGCACTGGGAGGTGCTCGAGCTCGCGCGCGAGGTCGCCTGCGAGGTGCGCGGGCCGGGGTCGCCGCGCCACCTGCTCCCGCCGGGCCGCGGCCGGGGCAGCTCCGTGGGCTCGATCGTCTGCTACCTCACGGGCCTCTCGCACGTCGACCCCGTGGACGCCGGCCTCGCGCTCGGTCGCTTCCTCAACCGCGAGCTCTCCTCGGTGCCCGACATCGACCTCGACTTCCCGCGCGACATCCGCGAGAAGCTGATCGTCGCCGTCACGGAGCGCTACGGCCGCGAGCACTCGGCCCTCGTGGCGAGCTTCGCCACGTATCGCGCCCGCGGGGCGATCCGCGACGTCGGCAAGGCGCTCGGGCTCCCGCAGGCCGAGCTCGAGCGGCTCGCGCGAGTCTCCGAGGGCTGGAACGCGCGCAAGGTGGGGGAGGAGTTGGAGCTCCTACCCGGTGGCGAGGCACGTCTGCGCTCGTCCCGCTGGCGCGCCTTCCGCGAGCTCTGCGGCGAGATCGCGGGCCTGCCGCGCCACCTCTCGCAGCATCCGGGCGGCATGGTCATCTCCTCGCGGCCGCTCGTCGAGCTCGTCCCGGTCGAGCCGGCGGCGATGGCGGGCCGCCAGAACTGCCAGTGGGACAAGGACTCCTGCGCCGACGCCGGCTTCCTCAAGATCGACCTGCTCGGGCTCGGGATGCTGTCGGCGGTCGAGGAGTGCGTCGAGCAGATCGCGCGCCTGCGCGGCGAGCCGATCGACCTCTCGCGCATCCCCCTCGACGACCGGGAGGTCTACCGCGAGATCCAGGCGGCGGACACGGTCGGCCTCTTCCAGATCGAGAGCCGGGCGCAGATGCAGAGCCTCCTGCGCACGCGCCCGGAGAACCTCGACGACCTCACCATCCAGGTCGCGCTCGTGCGGCCGGGGCCGATCCAGGGCAAGGCGGTGCACCCCTACATCGAGCGACGGCAGCGAAAGCGGGAGGACCCTGACTACGAGCCGCCCTACGACCACCCCTCGCTCGTGGAGCCGCTGCGCGAGACGCTCGGCGCGATCATCTTCCAGGAGCAGGTCCTCGACGTCGCCATGGCGCTCGCGGGCTTCAGCGTGGGCGAGGCCGAGGGGCTCAGGCGGGCGATGAGCCGCAAGCGCAGCCAGGACGCGATCGAGACATACCACGCGCGCTTTCTCGCCGGCGCGCTTCAAAACGGCGCCGACCGGGAGACCGCCGAGCTCGTCTTCGCGAAGATCAACGGCTTCGCCTCCTTCGGCTTCCCGAAGTCGCACGCGGCTGCCTTCGCGCTCCTCGCCTACCAGTCGGCGTGGTTGCGCCACCACTACCCGAGCGAGTTCCTCGGCTCCCTCCTGAACGCCCAGCCGATGGGCTTCTACCCGCCCGCGAGCCTCGTCCGCGACGCGCAGCGGCGCGGGGTCGAGGTTCGCCCGCCGGACGTGAACCGAAGCGGTGCGAAGTGCCTGCTCGAGAGCGGCGCGGTCCGCGTCGGCCTCGGTTACATCAGGGGCCTGGGCGAGGGGCCCGCGACGGCGCTCGTCCTCGAGCGGGAGGAGGAGGGGCCGTTCCGGAGCGTCGCCGACCTCGCCCGGCGCGCGCCGCTCGACCGCCCGGAGCTCGAGGCGCTCGTCATGAGCGGCGCCTGCGACTCGTTCGGCTGGCCGCGCCGCCAGCTCCTGTGGCGCCTGGGGCTCGCGCCGCGCTCCGCGAGCGCCGGCTCCGGCGGGTCCGAGCGGCAGCTCGCGCTTCCCCTGGAGCCGACGAGCGAGATCCCGGAGCTGGCCGAGCAGACGCCCTGGGAGCAGATGCTCGCCGACTACCGCCTGACGGGAATCTCCGTCGACGTGCACCCGCTCGAGCTGCTGCGGCCGCACCTCCCCGGGGAGGTGCTCTCGAGCCCGGAGCTGGGGAAGGCTCCTCATGGCTCCCACGTGACCGTCGCCGGCCTCGTCGTCGCGCGGCAGCGGCCGTCCACGGCGAACGGCGTCGTCTTCATGCTCGTGGAGGACGAGCACGGCCAGATGAACCTGATCGTGCCGCCGCCGGTCTACGAGCGGCAGCGGGCGCTCGTCCGCGGCGAGCCGCTCCTCCTCGCGCGGGGGCGCTT
>DATBJE010000136.1:0-2151 GCA_036556565.1 Gaiellaceae bacterium | reverse complement strand
GAATCACGGGCATAATCGCCCTGTGAGCCAGCACCAGCCCGACCCCGCGCCAGGGGCGGAGCCAGAGCGCGGATTCGTCGTCGCCGTGCTGGCGCCCGGGGTGGACGAGGACGAGGAGCTGGGGGAGCTGCGCGAGCTCCTCCGCACCGCGGGGGTCGCGCCCGTCGGCGAGCTCGTCCAGCGGCGCGCGTCGCCGGATCCGCGAACCTACGTCGGCAAGGGAAAGCTCGAGGAGCTGAAGGCGAGTCTCGCAGACTCGGGCGCCGAGTCGGTCGTCGTCGACGACGACCTCGACCCGGGGCAGCAGCGCCGGCTCGAGGATGCGCTCAGCGCACGCGTCGTCGACCGCACGCAGCTCATCCTCGACATCTTCGCGCAGCACGCCTCGAGCGCCGAGGGCAAGCTCCAGGTCGAGCTCGCGCAGCTCGAGTACAACCTGCCGCGGATGCGGGGCATGTGGCAGCACCTCGAGCGGCTCGGAGGCGGCATCGGCACGCGCGGCCCCGGCGAGTCGCAGCTCGAGAGCGACCGCAGGATCGCCCGCCGGCGGATCGGCCTGCTCGAGCGCAGGCTTCGCGGCCTCGAGAAGCGGCGCGCGGTCCAGCGGAAGGCGCGCGGGCGAAGCGCCGCTCCCGTCGTCGCCCTCGCCGGGTACACGAACGCGGGCAAGTCCACGCTCCTGAACGCGCTCACCGACGCGGACGTCTCGGTGAACGACCGTCTCTTCGAGACGCTCGACCCGACGACGCGGGGGTTCGAGCACGACGGCCGCCGCTACCTTGTCACGGACACCGTCGGCTTCATCCGCCGCCTTCCGCACCAGCTGGTCGAGGGTTTCGCGGCGACGCTCGAGGAGACCCTCATGGCCGACCTGGTGCTGCACGTCGTGGACGCGTCGGAGCCCGACGAGCGGCTCGACGACACCGTCCGGGCCGTGAACGCGGTGCTGGACGAGATCGGCGCCGACGAGCTTCCGCTCGAGATCGTGCTCAACAAGGTCGATCTCGTCGACCCGCTGCGGCTGCGGCGGCTTGCGAACCGCTTCCCGGACTCGCTCCGGATCTCGGCGCGGAGCGGGGAGCGCCTCGACGCGCTGCGCGCCCGCATCGCCGAGCGGTTCGCGAACCGCTTCCGGCCGGTGCGGCTCCTCGTCCCGTACGACCACGGGCGCGTCCTCACCGAGCTGTACGAGCTCGGAGCGCCGATCGAGGAGCGGATCGACCGCGCCGACGGCGTCCTGGTCCACGCGAGGCTCCCCGAGCGCGAGCTGGCGCGCTTCGCTCCGTACTTCCTTGCCGACGAGCCCGCCGCCCGGAGCGGCGAGGCGTGATCGAGCTCGCGGTCGCCCGCCTGCGCGACGACGCGCGCCTTCCGGAGCGCGCCTACGCGGGCGACGCGGGGCTCGACCTGGCCGCGTGCGAGCGCGTCGAGCTCGCCCCGGGGGAGCGCGCCGTCGTCCCGACGGGAATCGCCGTGGCGGTCCCCGAGGGCTTCGCAGGGTTCGTCCAGCCTCGCTCAGGGCTCGCAGCCCGGCACGGCATCGCGGTCGTCAACTCGCCCGGGCTGATCGACTCCGGCTACCGGGGCGAGATCCGCGTCGTGCTCCTCAACACCGATCCCGAGCGGGCGTTCGTCGCCGAGGCGGGCGACCGGATCGCCCAGCTCGTCGTCGTTCCGATCCCGGAGCTCGACCTCGTCGAGGTGGACGAGCTGCCGCCCAGCGAGCGCGGTGTGCGGGGCTTCGGCTCGTCGCGGGCCGGATGAGCCGCTGACGTGGAACCGCGCATCCGCGTCTCCGCGATCCTCCAGCGCGAAGGCCGGATCCTTCTCGTCCGCCACGAGAAGGAGGGGCGCGAGTACTGGCTCCTGCCCGGCGGCGGCGTGGACGCGGGCGAGAGCCTCCTGAGCGCGCTCAAGCGCGAGCTCGCCGAGGAGGTCGGCATCGACGAGGACGTGCCGTTCGAGGGCCCTGTCGCGCTCGCGGAGTCGATCGCGCCTCCCGGTTGGCCGGCGAAGCACGTCGTCCACGTCATCTTCGCGGGGTTCCTCGGCGACCGCTCGCTCGAGCGGGTCACGTCCGGAGACGAGGCGGTCAGGAACCACCGGCTCTTCGACGCCGACGAGCTCGCCGGCCTCGCGGTGCACCCGCCG
>DATBJE010000135.1:0-8046 GCA_036556565.1 Gaiellaceae bacterium | reverse complement strand
GCCCGGGTGGTAGCGGAGCTCGTGCCCCGGCCGGTGCGGGTCGCAGACGACGATGTGGAGGTCGGGGCGGATGAAGGGCGTGTCGTTGTTGCCCCCGTCCCAGACGATCACGTCGGCCTCCTGCTCGGCGCGCGAGAGGATGGCGGCGTAGTCGATTCCCGCGAAGACGAGGTTCCCCTCGGCGAGGTGCGGCTCGTACTCCTCGCGCTCCTCGATCGTGCAGTCGGCGGCGTCGAGGTCCTCGTAGTGCTCGAACCGCTGGACGGCCTGCCGCGTGAGGTCGCCGTACGGCATGGGGTGGCGGAGCACGGCGACGCGCTTCCCCGCCTCGCGGAGGAGGCCGGCGACGTACCTCGTCGTCTGGCTCTTGCCGGAGCCCGTGCGCACGGCGCAGATCGCCACGACCGGCTTGTCGGAGGCGATCATCGTCGCGCGCGGCCCGAGGATCGCGTAGTCGGCCCCCGCCGCCATGGCGATGGAGCCGACGTGCATGACGTGCTCGTGCGTGACGTCCGAGTACGCGAAGACGACCTCGTCGATCCGCTCGTCGCGGACGAGGGCTGCCAGCTCCTGCTCCGGGACGATCGGGATCCCTTCGGGATAGCGCTCCCCCGCCAGCTCCGGCGGATAGAACCGTCCGTCGATGTCGGGGATCTGGGTGGCCGTGAACGCGACGACCTCGACGTCCTCGCGGCCTCGGTAGACGACGTTGAAGTTGTGGAAGTCGCGGCCGGCTGCGCCGGCGATGACGATTCGCCTCATGTGGACACCTCCTCCCTGATTCTGGCACCGACGGCGGCCAGCTCAAGTCTCGCCCCCGTCACATCGGCTAGGAGCTCGGCCGCGGTCATGCGCTGGCCCTCGTTCCAGAGCTCTCGGAGAAGGGATCCCGCCTCGCGGCGCGTGAACCAGGCGCGGCCGTACTCCTCGCGCAGGAACGACCGCAGCTGCGCGTGGAAGGCCCACGCCCGCAGGTAGCAGGAGGAGTAGAAGCCCGCATCGACGTCGGCGAGGAAGTCGGCCGAGGGCGGCTCGATCTTCGTCGCCTCCCGCTGCCACTCGACGTAGCGGGGGCGCATGGCCTCGGGGTCGACGTCGGCGTGCAGCTCGAGCTCGTACAGGAGCTTGCCCGCGTAGCGGCGCACGAAGTAGAGGAGCCCGCCGGCCGCGTCGGCGGCGAATTGCTCGATCCGCGGGAAGTCGAGGCGACGCGACAGCCAGTCGGGGTCGGAGACGAGATGCTCGAGGAGCATCGCCCACCCCTCCGTCACGGAGCTGTCGCCGAGCCGCTTGAACTCGACCTCGAGGGAGGGGGACACGTGCGCGAAGTGCTCGGCGTGCCCGGCCTCGTGGAAGAACGCGTACCAGTCGTCCGGGCCGCCCATCGGCTTGATCACGAGCATCACGCGGCCGGGCACCTCGATCGGCGCGCAGAACGCCCGCGGGCTCTTGCGCGGCCGGCTCTCGAGGTCGAGGCGGACGTTCTCCTGCGCACGGAGGTCGATGCCGAGCCCCGCGAGCGTCCACTCCAGCGCCGGCACCATCGCGTCGGCCGGGAACGAGGCGTCCCACTCGGTGGCGCGAAAGACGCGGTGGACGTCCGACCGCCGCGCCTCCTCGAGCGACACGCCCGCTCGTTGCCGCAGGAGCCGGTCGAACGTCGCCACGTACAGGTCCTCGGTGTCGGCGAGGAGCGCCCGGCACTCGGCGGCGAGCTCCTCGAGCGGGAACCCGAACCGTTCGTAGAGCCCCCGGTAGGTCTCCTCGCCGAGATCGCGTGTTCCCGCCCGCCGCTTCTCGGCGAGCTGCACGTGCCGCGGCGTCAGGTGCTCCTCGGCGAGCTCGACCCGCGCCGCGTCCAGGCCGGCGCGCCGGTCGGCGTCCGGCTCGTTCGCGATCGCGGGCCGGAGCATCCTGTACGGGATCTCCTCGCCGTCGACGGTCGCCGTGAGGGACGCCTCGAGCCCCGCGATCTCCTCCGCCTCGGCCCGGGTGAGCTGGCCGAGGTAGCCGTCGCAGGCGAAGCGCCAGAGCTCGCGCTCGCCGGGGCCTCCGGCCGTCGCCGCCTCGGCGAGGCTGCGGCAGGCCTCGAGGGTCGTGAGGTCGGCGAAGCGCTCGTAGATCGACTCGAGCTCGAAGTCCTCTTTCAGGCCCGCGTAGTGGAGGTAGTACTCCTCGTCGAGCGCGGCGATGAACCGGTCCGCCTCCTCCCGATAGGGGGCGAGGCTGCTCGACGAGACCGCCGTCATGGGTCGCGTAGGATAGCTGGCCGTGCGGGAGATCCAGGTCACGACGGCGCAGAAGACACAGCTTCTCGACATCACCGCGGACGTTCGCGAGGCGCTCGGGAACGGCGGCGGGGGGAGCGCCGCCCTCGTCTACGTCCCGCACACGACCGCGGGCGTGACCATCAACGAGAAGATCGACCCCGAGCTGCTCGACGACTTCGCGACGGCCCTCGACGAGATCGTGGACGACGCCTGGCCCTGGCGGCACGAGGACGTAGACGGCCCGAACGGGCCCTCGCACGTCAGGGCGTCGCTCGTCGGGCCCCAGGTGCTCGTCCCGCTCGAGGAGGGGAAGCTCGCGCTGGGGACGTACCAGGGCATCTTCTTCTGCGAGTTCGACGGCCCGCGGACGCGGAAGGTCTACGTCTCGAAGCTCGGGTAGCCCCGTGCCGGCGCGGCTGAGCGAGGCAGAGCTCGCCGAGCGCTCCGCCCGCCCGCCCGAGCTCGTCCGCCGCCTCGTCGAGCTGGGCATCCTGCGCCCGGGCGAGGACGGGACGTTCACCGCCGGCGACGTCGCGCTCGTGCGCGTCGTCGCCTCCTTCGAGGACAGCGGCATCGCCCTCGAGGACATCGCGGCGGGAGTCGTGTCGGGCGACCTCGACTTCGGCGGCGTCGGCACGTACTTCACGGAGCAGGCGCCGTCGAGCGGGACCTGGGGCGAGCTCGCATCCCGGCTCGAACGCTCCCAGGAGCTCGTCGGCCGGATCGTCGGCGCCCTCGGGCTTCCACAGCCGGGCCCTGACGACCCCGTCCGCGAGGACGAGGCCGACATCCTCGCCGGCCTCCTCCACGCCTGGGAGATCCTCGACGAGGAGGAGCTCGTCCGCCTCGCGCGCTTCCAGGGGGAGACCGCGCGGCGCGCCGCGGCCGCGAACATCCGCTTCTTCGACGAGCACGTTCGGCAGCGCGTCCTTCGCGCGGACGGCGAGTGGGCCGAGGGCGGGCGGGTCGTGGAGGAGACGGCCACCCGCGCCATCCGGTTCGCCCGGATCGCCAACGACTGGCTCTACGTGCGCCACTTCGAGCGCGCGCTCGTGCAGTACATGGCCGAGAACACCGAGGAGTACCTCGACCGGAACGGCATCCGCCCGCGATCCGCCCGCAGGGCGCCGGCGATCGCGTTCCTCGACCTGACGGGGTTCACGACCCTCACCGAGGAGCGCGGCGACGCCGCCGCGGCGGATCTCGCGTCGGCGCTGGCGGTGCTGGTGCAGGAGGCCTCTCGGGTGCACGGCGGCGAGGTCATCAAGTGGCTCGGGGACGGCGTCATGTTCCACTTCGCGGAGCCGGCCGAGGGGGTCCGCTGCGCGCTCGAGCTAGTCGACCGCGCCCCGGATGCTGTCGAGGTGCCCGCGCGCGTGGGGGTCAACGCCGGCCCCGTCGTCTTCCAGGACGGCGACTACTTCGGCAGGACGGTGAACGTCGCGGCGCGGATCGCCAACTACGCGCGTCCGCGCGAGGTGCTCGTGAGCCAGGACGTCGTCGACGCGGCTCCGCCCGAGGGCGTGGCCTTCGAGCTGATCGGCGACATCGTCCTCAAGGGCCTGACGACACCGGTGACGCTCCACCGGGCGCTCGCGCGCTGAGCGCCTCGGCGAGGCCGACGAGGATGGGGTGCGGCTCGTCCTCGGTCGAGGTCATCTGGGGCAGGAAGAGCGTGCCCAGGAAGAACGGGTGGCCGTCGAGTTCCACGATGCGCACCTCGCCGTCTGCGTCCTCCGCGCTCACCCGCAGGCCGGAGGCCTCGAGCGCCGGGCGGTACTCCGGGTTAAGGCAGTAGTTGCAGTAGTAGCGCTCGACCGCCTCGTCGCGTCCGTAGAGCTCGGCCGCCCGCGTTCCCGGCAGGATGCGCACGCGGTGCCGCTGCCCGACGAGCGAGCAGGAGAGCGGGGTGACGACGAGCCGCTCCGCGCCGGGGGCTCGTCTCGGCGTGCTCCGCCTCTGCGACCCCGAGGACGTTGCGTGCGTGCTCGACGAGCACGTGCTGGAAGCCGCCTCAGGTGGCGACGAGGGGCACGCCGCGCTCCCGGGCGAGCCGCACCGCGGCCAGCGCGCCGTCCATGCTCCGGTACGGGCTCGCCGGCCCGATCATGAGCCCGGCGTACCCGTCCAGGCGCGCGGCGGGGTCGTCGGGGGAGATCTCCACCGTCGGCACCCACTCGAAGTCGATGCCCGCGTGGGCCAGGCCGGCGTCCGTCCCGAGGTGGGTCTCGTTGCCGGGGTCGTAGTCGGCGACGATGCCGAGCCGCATGGCCGCACTCTAGCCCCGGCTACGATCGTCGGATGGCCGCCCCCGTCTCCCGCGACCAGGAGCTCGAGCTGCGCATCGACTCGCTCGCCTACGGCGGCAGCGGCGTCGCGCGCCTGAACGGGTTCGTGGTCTTCGTGCGCCGCGCGCTCCCGGGCGACCTCGTCCGGGCGCGCATCACGAAGGTGAAGCGGAATCACGCCGAGGCCGAGTCGCTCGAGGTCGTGGAGGCCGGCGCGCCGCGGGTCGAGGCGCCGTGCACGCACTACCCGGCATGCGGCGGCTGCCGCTTCCAGGACCTCGAGTACGGCGCCCAGCTCGCAGCGAAGGCGCAGCAGGTCGAGGACGCGCTCCGCCGCATCGGCGGCCTCACGGACGTCGAGCTCGAGCCGGCCGTTCCGGCCGAGTCCCTCTTCGAGTACCGGAACAAGCTCGAGTACTCCTTCACGACCCGCGAGGACGGCAGCCTGGGGCTCGGCTTCCATCGCGCCGGCCGGTGGGACGAGGTGCTCGACCTCGACCGCTGCTGGCTCACGACCGACCTCGGCAACGCCGTTCGGGACGCCGTGAAGGCATGGGCGCGCGCGGAGGGCCTGCCGGCCTACGACCAGGCTGCGCAGGCGGGCTACCTGCGGCACCTCGTCGTGCGCGAGGGGCGGAACACCGGGCAGGTCCTGGTCGTGCTCGTCACGGCGCCGGGCGACCTCGCCGGCGTCGACGGCCTCGTCGGCGCCCTGCGACGGTTCCCGGAGGTGCGCTCGATCCACTGGGCCGTGAACGACACCCCGGCCGAGGTGACGAACCTCCCCACCGACCTCCTCTGGGGCGACGAGGCGATCGAGGAGGAGATCCTCGGGCTGCGCTTCCGGCTCCGCCCGAACGCCTTCCTGCAGACGAACACGGCCATGTGCGAGGTGCTGTACCGGCTCGCGGGCGAGTACGCGGCTCTCACCGGCGAGGAGACCGTCTACGACCTCTATTGCGGCACGGGCGCGATCGGCCTCACCCTGGCGCGGTCGGCGCTGACCGTGTGGGGCATCGAGTCGTCGGAGGAGGCCGTGGCCTGCGCCGTCGAGAACGCGCAGCTGAACGGTCTCGCGAACGCTGCCTTCTTCGCCGGGGACGTCGGTCGCGACGTCGACGAGCTCCGCGAGCGCGCCGGGCCTGCCGACGTCGTCGTCGTCGACCCGCCGCGAGCAGGTCTCTCCGGGAAGGCGGTGCGGCACGTGGGGCGGCTCGAGGCGCCGCGGCTCGTCTACGTCTCCTGCAACCCGACCACGCTCGCCGGGAACGCCAAGGACCTCACGCGCGAGTTCGGCTACCGCCTCGAGCGCGCGCGCCCGGTGGACATGTTCCCGCACACGCCGCACGTCGAGACCGTCGCGCTCTTCACGCGGGGCCCGTAGCCAACAAGTAACAGACTGTTACTTGCGCTCGTTCGCCGCTCGGGCCAGGCGCTCGAAGTGCTCGGTCGCCTCGGCGGGGCCCGGGACGGCGAGGACGTTCTCGCGCGCGAGCCCGTCGGCGTCCGGGAACCCCGTGGCGCGGATCGCAGCGGCCGCCGCGTCGAGGTCGTACTCGGTGCGCCGCAGCTCGACCTCGGGCCCGAGGAGCGCCCAGTAGGCGCCGGGCCGCTCCTCGTACGGCATGCCCACGCTGCCGGCGTTCACGAGCCGCTTCCCGGCCGCCGGGCGGTCGAACTGGACGTGCGTGTGCCCGCAGACGACGACACCCTCGTCGACGTCCGCGACCGCCGCGGCCGCACGCGCCTCGGACGAGATCGCGGTCAGGATCTCCTCGTCGCTCCGGGGCGAGCCGTGGCAGAAGAGCGTCGGGCCGAGGCCGTCGATCTCGAGCGAGACGGTGTCGGGCAGCCCGGCCAGGAAGGCGAGCCGCCCGCCGTCGAGCTGCTCCGCCGACCAGCGCGTCCGCTCCTGCCAGAGGTCGAGCTCTCCCGCGGACGGCGGCTCCGCGATCTCGCGGTCGCCGTTCCCGCGGACGTAGACGGCGCGGTCGCCGAGGGCGAGGAGACGGTCGAGCGCCTCGCGCGGCATCGGCCCGATGGCGACGTCGCCGCCGACGAGGATCAGGTCGGCGCCCACCCGCTCGGCGTCGGCGAGCGCGGCCTCGAGCGCCGGCAGGTTGCCGTGGACGTCGTAGAGGGCGGCGACCCTCATGCGGGATCGGGCGGCGGTCGCTTCCGGAGCTCGCGCCAGATGAGATCGGCGTTGGCGATGACGAACGCGGCCGAGAGGAGGGGGAGGGCCGGCAGCCCGCCGATCTCGAAGGCGACGGCCAGGGCGAGCGTCGCGCCGAAGGAGAGCGTCATCAGCACCCACGTCAGCCCCGTCCGCAGGGCGTACTGCACGGTCGCGCCGAGGAAGAGCGAGAAGAAGAGGACGTCCGGGAGGCCGAGCTGCGCCGAGTTGTGCTCCCCGGGGAGCGGGAACGCGATCGAGAGCGCGTCGAAGACCTGCGGCTGCTGCTCGACGATCACCTTCGTCGGCCCCTGGAAGACGGAGTACATGTCCACCGGGACGATGAGGAGGGCGACGAGCAGCACCCAGCTCACGGCCTCGAAGAAGCCGAGGAACCACCAGCCGATCGTCGAGACGGCCGCGAACTTGGCGAAGTTCGCGGCCACGTCGAAGCCGAGAGCCCAGAACGCGGCTGCGAGCGCCACGAGGACGAGGATGGCGGCGGCGAGGAGGCCGCGGCCCGCCTCCTGCCAGAGCGGGAGGGCGAGCCAGGTGAGCGAGAAGACGGTCGGGATGAGGACGAGCCCGACGAACGCGACGTCGCCCCACGTGCTCAGGTCGGGCAGCGACTCCGAGACCGCATAGTAGACGGCAAGCGCCGTGAGGACCGCTAGTACGGCGGCAGCGCGGACCACCAGGGACCGAGAGCCTTGAAGGCCTCCCAGAACTCCCGCTTCGTCCGCTGCTCGTCCAGGCAGGCGTCCACGTCCGGGGTCAGAAGGGCGTCGATCGTCGGCGTGAAGCGCCGGATCTCGCCCGTCCGGTCCTCGACCTCCGCCGCGAGCGGAAACCTGACGGCGTTCAGGCATGCCCTCGCATCTTGCCCCATGACCACGACGATCTTCGGCTGCACCACGTGGAGCTCGCGCGCGAGCCAGCGCTGGGCGTCCTCGTCCGCGACCCCCTCGAACTTGAGGCAGTTCGTGCCGTAGATCGCCATCGGGTCGACGTGCAGCCGCTGGATCGACTTGAGCACGGCCTGGCCCGAGCGGCCGAAGAACGCGACGCCCTCGTGCACCTCCGCGGTCTGCGGGCGGTACTTGAGGAGGAAGATGTCGCCGAGCGGGTGCCCCGAGCCGAGGACGGCCACGCGCTCGGCCCCGGCCTCCTTGCCGATCTCGTGGCCGAGCTCGTTGATCTCGGCGATCGCCTTCTTGAGGTAGCGCTCGGAGATGTCGTCGGCAGACACGGGCACGGCTCAGGCGGTATTCGGGGTCCGCTCGCCCTCCTCCTACCGGACCGCGGTCTTCGC
>DATBJE010000134.1:0-6786 GCA_036556565.1 Gaiellaceae bacterium | reverse complement strand
CGCAGCGGCCACGTCCACCGGCTCCCCGAGCCGGCCGAGCGGCGTGTTTCCCAGGATCGTGCCGCGGATCTCCTCCGAGAGGACGTCGGTGAGCGCGGTGGAGATGTACCCGGGCGCGACGGCGTTCACCCGCACGCCGCGCGTCCCCAGCTCGCGCGCGAGCGCCTTCGTCAGCCCGATGATCCCCGCCTTGGACGCCGCGTAGTTCGCCTGGCCGATGTTCCCGTGCAGGCCGACGACGCTCGTCACGTTGACGATCGCCCCCGACCGGCGCCTGAGCATCTTGCGCGACACCGCCCGGCACGTGTTGAACGTGCCGCGAAGGTTCGTCTCGATGACCTCCTCCCAGTCCTCGTCGCTCATCCTCGCGATTAGCGTGTCGCGCGTCACGCCGGCGTTGTTGACGAGGACGGCGACGTCCCCGAGCTCCTCCTCGACGCGTTCGATCACCGCCTGCGCCTCGGCGGGGTCGCCGACGTTCCCCTGGATCGCGGTCCCGCCGATCTCGGCCGCGACCGCGTCGGCAGCCTCCTGCCCCGAGCGGTATCCGACCGCCACGCGCGCGCCGGCGCGGGCCAGCTCGCGCGAGATGGCCTCGCCGATGCCACGCGCGCCGCCCGTCACGAGCGCGACCTTGCCTTCGAGCGAGCCGAAGTCCGCGGTCATGCGGCGGAGAGGGTCTCTTCGAGCTTGCGCAGAGATTCGGGGTCGCCGACGGAGACCGTGCGCAGCGACCGGTCGCACCGGCGCAAGAGGCCGGTCAGAACCTGCCCGGGACCGATCTCGACGAAGACGTCGGCGCCGTCCTGCACGAGCGCGCGCACCGCCTGGGTGAACCGCACGGGCGCCGTCAGCTGCTCGACGAGGATCGCCGCGATGCGCTGTGCCTCCTCGAGACGGGCGGTCACCGTCGACATGAACGGTGGGGACGGCTCCTGCCACGAAGTCTGTGCGAGAACCGGCTCGAGGCGCTTCGCCGCGCCGGCGACGAGCGGGCTGTGGAAGCCGCCGCTGATGGGAAGCTTCACCGTCCTGCGCGCGCCGCTCGCAGTGGCCTCCTCGATCAGCCGGCCGACGGCCGCGTTCTCGCCCGAGACGACCACCTGGCCGGGGCAGTTGTAGTTCGCGAGCCAGACCCCGTCGATCGAGGCGCAGAGCTTCTCGACGACGGCGTCCTCGAGGCCGAGGATCGCGGCCATCGCGCCGGGCCGCTCGCTCGCAGCCTCGGCCATCGCGACGCCTCGCTCCCGAACGAGGGCGACGGCCTCGCCGGCGGGGACGGCGCCGGCCGCCGCGAGCGCGGAGTACTCCCCGACGGAGTGCCCGATGACGTAGTCCGGGGCGATCCCGGTCGTCTCGACGGCGCGCAGGCACGCGAGCGAGGTCGCGACGAGCGCCGGCTGCTGGAGCTCGGTCCGGGTCAGGTCCTCGATGGAGCCGTCGAAGCAGAGCTCGGCCACGTCGAAGCCGACCGCCGCCGCGGCTTCGTCGTAGACGGCCTGGGCTTGCGGGAACGCCTCCGCGATCTCCTTGCCCATGCCCACGGCCTGGGAGCCCTGGCCCGGGAAGCAGAATGCGATCGTCATCTCGCCCTACCCTCGCGCTCCGGACGTCCAGGTCATGTACGCCGAGCCCCAGGTGAGGCCCGCGCCCACCGCCGTCATGAGGACGCGGGTCCCGGCCTCGAGGCGCCCGTCCGCCCTCGCCTCGGCGAGGCAGATCGGGATCGAGGCCGACGAGGTGTTGCCGTAGCGATCGATGTTCAGCAGCACCTTCTCCGGCGCGAGGCCGAGGTGCTTCACGGCGTGGTCGACGATGCGCTTGTTCGCCTGGTGCGGCACGTAGAGGTCGACGTCGTCCACGTCCGCGCCGCAGGCGGCGAGCACCTCCTCGGCGGACGAGACCATCACGCGCGTCGCGAACCGGAAGACCTCCTGGCCCCGCATCCTGATGAACTGCAGCTCCTCCCGGAGGACGTCCGGGGTGGCCGGCGTGCGGGAGCCGCCCGCGGGCACGCAGAGGTCGGGGCCGCCGGAGCCGTCGGCACCCAGCTCGAAGCCGGCCAGCCCGCCGTTCGTCACCGGCTCGACCACAACCGCGCCCGCCCCGTCGCCGAAGAGGATGCAGGTCGTCCGGTCGTGCCAGTTCGTGATCTTCGAGAGCGTCTCCGAGCCGACGACGAGCGCGCGCTTGGAGAGCCCCGTCCCAACGGCCCCGTAGGCCTGGGAGAGCGCGTAGACGAAGCCCGTGCAGCCGGCGAGCAGGTCGTAGGCGGCGGCATTCGTCGCGCCGAGCTCGTCGGCGAGGATCGCCGCGGTCGCCGGGAAGAGCATGTCGGGAGTGGCCGTCGCGACGACGATCAGGTCGAGATCCTCGGGCGCGATCCCGGCCTCGGCGATCGCCTGGCGCGCAGCGGGGAGCGCCAGGTCGCTGGCCGCCTGCTCGGGCGCGGCGATCCGCCGTTCCCTGATCCCGGTCCGCGTCGTGATCCACTCGTCGGACGTGTCGACGAGCTCCTCGAGGTCCCGGTTCGTGAGCACGCGCTCGGGCGCGTAGGCCCCGACCCCGGTGATCCCGACCGTGACGTGGTTTCCGGAGACGTTCGCGATCACAGGACGTCGTCCGTGACCGCGAACGTCAGCGTGCCGCGAACGGCCAGCTCGCCGACGACGGTCGCGGTGGCCTTCCCGCGGCCGATCGGGCCGCGGACACGCTCCAGCTCGCACGTCAGCTCGAGCTCGTCCCCCGGCTCGACGATGCGTTTGAAGCGGACGTCGTCGATGCCGGCGAAGAGGGCGAGCTTCCCGCGGTTCTCCTCGTCCGCGAGGACGGCCACGGCCCCGGCCTGGGCCATCGCCTCGACCATGAGGACGCCGGGCATGATCGGCCGGCCGGGAAAGTGACCGGCCAGGTACCACTCGTCCGGCCGCACGAGCTTGCGGGCGACGACCCGCACGCCCGGCTCGAGCTCGAGCACCACGTCGAGAAGCAGGAACGGGTCACGGTGCGGGAGGATCTGCTCGATCTCTCCCTTGCCGAGAGGTGGCGTGAACGTCACCCGCTCGGGCTCATCCGGCGGCGGTCTCCTCGAGCCCCAGCCGGAGTCGGGCACGCGCGCGATGGACGTAGCACTTCGCCGTCCCGACGGGCATGCGCGCGACGCGCGAGATCTCCTCGTACGTGAGCCCGAAGACGTCGCGGAGCACCACCGCCGCGCGCTGGTCGGCCGAGAGGCGGGAGAGCGCGGCCGCGAGCTCGCGGCGGGCGTCGGCGAGAACTGCGGCGCGGGAGGGATCGCTCTCCTCGCCGGCGATCTCGTCGTCGAGGTCGAGCGGCTCCGTCTGGCGGATGCGCTGGCGGGCCAGGCGGTCGCGACAGGTGTTCACGACCAGGCGATGGAGCCAGGTGCCGAACTGCGACTCGCCGCGAAACTGGCGCAGCTTCGTGCAGAGCTTCACCAGCGACTCCTGCGCCGCGTCACGCGCCTCCTCGAGGTCGCCGATCAGCTGGGCCGCGAGCCGGTTCACGCGCGGGGCATGCCGCTCGACGAGCGCGTCGAGCGCCCGGCCGTCCCCGTTCGTCGCCCTGTTGACGAGGTCCACGTCGCTGAGCTTTCCGTATGCGAAGGGCCGCCATGGCGGCAGCATGTTCTGCTCGATCTGACGAACGGGCGCGGCGGCGGGTTGCACGGCGAGGTTAGTCTAGATCCGCGGATGGCCGACGCGCTGACATCGGAGACGGTCGCGCCTCTTCTCCGCGGTCGCTTCGGCCGGCCGTACCTCTACCGGGACACCTGCGAGTCGAGCCAGCGGCTGCTCGACGCGAGCCTCGACGAGGGCGCCGTCGCGGTCTGCGACGAGCAGGCACAGGGACGGGGGCGCCTCGGGCGGGGCTGGGAAGCACCCGCGGGAACGGCGATTCTCTGCTCCACGGTGCTCCGCCCGCCTGCCGGTCGCGATCTCCCCGAGCTCTCGCTCGTCGGCGGGGTCGCGGTCGCGGAGACCGTCGAGCGAGCGACAACGCTCGCCGCCCAGATCAAGTGGCCGAACGACGTGCTCGTCAACCGCAGGAAAGTGGCCGGGGTGCTCGCGGAGACCGCGGGCGACGCGGTCGTCCTCGGGATCGGGCTCAACGTCAACCAGTCGCGCGAGCAGCTCCCCCTGGACGCCAAGGTCGCGCCGGGATCGCTGCTGACCGTCGACGGCGTCCGCCGCGAGCGAGCCCCGCTCCTCGCCGACCTGCTCCTCGACCTCGAGCTGGCCTACGACGAGTGGAGGGAGGGCGGGCTCGACGCCCTGTACGACCGGCTCGGCGCGCGCGACTTCCTCCGCGGCCGCCGCATCTCGCTGGACGGCGAGACCGGCGTCGGCGTGGCCATCGACCGCTCGGGAAGGCTCGAGGTCGAGGTCGACGGCGAGCGCCGCCTCGTGGAGAGCGGCGAGATCCTCTTCGAGCGCTAGCGGCCGGCCCGGATCAGGGTCGCCGCGCTCCGGTTCTGGCCCGCGTCGACGGCGACGAGCCGCGCGAACCTCGCCCGGTACGCGCGGCGGAGCGCCTGCGACCCGGCGGCCCGGTCGAGCACGAACCGCGGACCGTCCCGCCACGACGTCCGCCCGAGCCAGACGCGGACCCTCGCGGGCTCGCTCAGGCTGAAGCGCAGGCGCGCGATGCCGGCGCGGACCCGCAGCGAGAGAGCGCGCACCCGCGGCCTCGTCGTGTCGACGGCGACGCGCTGCGCCAGCGACCGCGTGCCGAGTGTCGTGGTCGCCCGCACGACGGCGCGAACCGCGCCGTCCGGCTGCCGCCCGCCGGCGCGACTGCTCCCGTCCCAGAGCGCCGAATGCTCTCCGGCGCCGAGGGAGCCCGAGAGCAGCGTGCGCACGAGCTTCTTCCCGGCGCGCACCTGGACGCGAACCGTTGCCGGGCGGGTGAGCGCGAAGCCGACGGTGAGCCTGTCCTCGCGCCCGTCGCCGTTCGGCGAGACCACCGTCGGCGCCACCGAGAGGTTGCCCAGCGTCCGGTCGACGACGATCGACAGCGCGCGCGAGACCTGCTCCACACCCGAAGCGGCCGACACCTCGATTCGATACGTCCCGTCCGGAACCACGGCTCCACCGCCCGTCTTCCCGTTCCACGTCACCGCGAGCCGCCCGGCCGCGCGCAGGGCGCTCGGGAGCAAGGTGCGCACGGCGGAGGACGCCGCGTCGACCACCTGGACGCGGACGGTCGCCGCGCGGGTCAGCCGGAACGACAGAGTCGCCTGCTCGCCGTGCGCGTCCCCGTTGGGGGTCAGCACCGTGGGCGAGACGCGCAGGCTGCCGATGGCGAGCGGCGGCGGGCCGGGAACGAGCCCCGTCGCCGGACGCACGTCGTCCCCCGCGCTGATGGCGTACGTGTACGAGGCGAACGGGACGCCGGTCGAGTCCCACGTCCAGTCCACGGCGGTTCCGATGCCTGTCTGGGACGCCACGACGGCGCCCGCCCCGTCGGTCACCTCGACGAGCCACTCGCGCGACTCGGACAGCCGGCTGGTGAACCGGACGGGGCCGCCGACGCTCCCGCTCACACGCGGGTCGAACAGCTTCGGCAGCCCGGTGCCCCTCGCCCCGCGGGCGAGCGCGCCCAGCTGCCCGTACAGAGCTGATCCCGGACAGCTCGTGAGACCCGTGTTCCGGTGCCCGGACACCGCGCGGAGGCGGACCTTCGTGCCCGCGGGATAGCGCTCGTTCCCGTACGAGACGAAGTGGACGTGCGAGGTCGGGTCGACGTGGGCGACGTCGAGACGCCAGGCGAGCAGCCGCCTCAGGGCGATGCGGGCCGACGTGGAGATGCGAGATGAGCCGTACGAGCCGATGACCGCCACGCCGACGCTTCCCGTGTTGAACCCCTCCGCGTGGGCCCCGATGACGCTGCGCGCGATCCCACCGCCGCGCCCCTCGTAGATGCGCCCGAAGCGGTCGACGAGGAAGTTGTAGCCGATGTCGTTCCAGCCGTTCGAGAGCACGTGGTAGCGCTGGATCCCACGTACGATCGCCGCGGCCTGGGCCGCGCCGTAGCCGTTCGACCCCGCGGTGTGGTGGACGATCGAGAGGACGACCCGCGAGGCGAATGCGGGCGGCGCGCGCACGATCGACTCGTTCGCCCCCCAGCCGGAGCGACCGACGATCGCCGGCTGGACGGTCCGGGCGGCCGGCGCGCGGGCTCCCGCGGGCACCGAGCGGTGGACGGCCAGGCGGTCGGCGTCCGTGACCGGGCTCGAGATGAAGTACGACCGCAGGCGCGTGACCGGGCCCGCCGTGCGGTACTGGACGAACCGCGCGGTGCCCGTCCAGAGCGGGCTCCCGATCGTCCAGCCGCCGACCCGTGCCTCCGGGCTCCCCGGATCGGGCCGGTCCTCGCCCTCGGGGTCTGCTCGCCGCCAACGGCCCCAGCGCCCGGGCTCCCGGGCGGTCCGCAGCCAGACCCGCCCACTCCCCTGCCAGTGGACGGCGGCCATCGTGAACTCCTGCGGCGCCGGCCGCGCGGCAACGGATCGCGCGGCGCCGAGCGGCTCGTCGCGCGTCGCGATCCGGACGTCGTCCGCGGCCGCCTCGGCGGGCACGAGCGCCGCGAGCGCGAGCGCGAGGAGGAGCGAGCGGCGAAGGATCATTCGATGGGCGACGGCTCCCTTCGGTACCGAACCAGAGGAGTCCTCCGTCCTCAAGGACATCGGCACCACGCTGATAGAATCTTTACAGTCAAAGTGCCGCGCTTGCGGGGTTTTTTTTCGATCGTCGGCCTGCTGGT
>DATBJE010000133.1:0-5827 GCA_036556565.1 Gaiellaceae bacterium | reverse complement strand
GGAAGACGACGGTCGCCGGCCTCCAGTCAGGCCTCGTCTACGGCTTCGCCGGCCAGGTGGACGGCATCGTCAGGCGCATCCGCGCCGAGCTGGGGGACACGGCTCCGGTCGTGGCGACGGGCGGCCTCGCCGAGCTGATCGTGCCGCATGCGGAGACGATCGACGACGTCGATGCGTTCCTGACGCTCGAGGGCCTCCGCCTCGTCTGGGAGCGGAACGAGCCGGAGTAGCCGCTAAAGAACCCTAGGCGGCCCGGCGCTCGCGCACCGAGGCTCCGAGCGCCTCGGGGTCGGCGCCGAGGTCCCGGACGACGGCGACGGCGCCGGCACGCTCGTCGTCGAGGAGCCCGAGGAGGATGTGCTCGGCGCCGATGTACCGGTCGCCGAGCGAGTGGGCCTCGCGGACGCTCCGCTCGAGGACGCGCTTGGCGGCCCGCGTGAAGCTGTGGCGCCGCCGGGTCGAGCCCGACAACTCGAGCTTCGCGACGCGGTCGCGGATCGCATCGGCGTTCAGGCCCGCCTCGGAGAGCAGAGGGGCGATCGACTCGTCCTCGGCCAGGGCCAGTCCGAGGAGGAGGTGCTCCGTCCCGACGCGCGAGTGTCCGAGGCCCGCGGCCTCCTCCTGTGCGAGGACGATCACCTGGCGGGCGCGCCGCGTGAAGCGGGTGAAGGGCCAGTCGAAGCCACGGCGCTGGCCCTTGCGGGCCGGGCGGCCCTCGTCGCCCTCGACGATCTGGTGGACGCGCTGGTGGCTGAGGCCTAGGCTCTCGGCGATCTCGCGAAGCGAGCCGCCCTCGGCGTGGAGGCGACGGATGGCGTGGCCGTAGTCGGCCCGGGCGCGCTCGAGCTCGTGCTGCGCCTCGAGCATCCGGTCGCGCGAGGAGCGCGCTTCGCCAAGCATTGCGGGATCCAGTGGTGTCATGGCTGTCTATCGTAGTAGACAGCAACGGGACGTGTCAAGGGCGATAGACAGGCTGCCGGCGTGCGGCGCTCCCTACGCCTCGGCGCGCTCGCGCTCCCCGACGACCACCGCGTCGAGGTGGGCGCGGGAGAGCGGGCTGGCCCAGAGGCCTTCGATCCAGGGCCGGCGGAGCAGCACCGAGCGTGGATAGGCGACGGGGAGGATCGCCGCGTGCTCGGCGACCCAGAGCCGGTCGACTTCGTGGTACACGCGCATGCGCTCGCCCTGGTCGCGCAGGGATCGGCCGAGGTCGAGGAGCTCGAGGATGTCGTCGTCCCGGTAGAACGGCCAGCCCATCGTCAGGAGCCCGCGGAAGAAGCCGTCGGGGTCGGGGTAGTCGGCCGTCCAGCCCGACCACCAGAGGTGCGCGTCCTCGAGAGACTCGCCCGCGATGTGCTTCGGGATCGGCCGCACGTTGACCCGGGCGCCGATCGGCTTCCAGAGGTCGGTGATCTCGTCCAGAGGCTGGAGCCAGTGTGGGACGATCATCTCGAGCTCGGGCAGCCCCTTTCCCTCCGGGTAGCCGGCCTCGTCGAGAAGCTGGCGCGCCTTCTCGAGGTCGTACTCCGGCCCGATCCGGTGCGAGTGCGCGGGCATCGCCGGGGGAATCGCCCCGCCCCGCGTCGCCGGGCGCGCGAGCGCGCCGTAGGTCGCCACGAGGAGCTCCCTGTCGACGGCGTGGGAGAACGCCTTGCGCACGTGCTCGTTGTTGAACGGAGGGCGGTCGGCACGGAACCCGATGTACTGGAGGCCGAGCTCGGGCACGAGGGTGCAGAGCGTGTCGGGCTCCTCGTCGGGGATGGGGAAGTACACGTGGAGGATGTCGAAGCGTCCCTCGCGCCACCGCTCGATCATCTCCTCCCCCTTCGAGTAGAAGGAGAAGTGGATCTCGCGGACGTTGCCGTGCGGCCCCGTCCAGTGCGGGTTCGCGCGCAGGAGGGCATGGTCCGCGTCGTACTCGGCGAGCGCGAAGGGGCCGTTGCCGACGAGGTTCCCGGGCTTCGCCCACTCGTCGCCGAGCTCCTCGCACCGGTGCCGCGGCCAGGGGAACGCCCAGGGCGAGCTAAGGATGTACGGGAAGTAGCTCCTGGGCTCGCGCAGCTGGACCTCGAGCGTGCGATCGTCGAGGGCCTCCGCCGTCTCGACGTCCTCCATGAGGAACGCCGTCTTCGTCTCGAGCTCGCGCATGCGCCGCCAGGCGTAGGCGAAGTCCTCGGCGGTCAACGGCTCGCCGTCGCTCCAGCGCGCGCCCTCCTGGAGGCGGAAGAGGTACGTGAGGCCGTCCGAGGAGACGCGGAAGTTGTCCGCCATCGCCGGGACGACGTTGAGCTCCGAGTCCACCATCAAGAGCCCGCGGAAGAGGAGCTCGGAGAAGTATCCGGCCTCGGTCGTGTAGATCTCCCCCGGCGCGAGGTCCTGCGGCGGGTTCGACGCCGTCTCCAGCCGCTCGGTCGGCGCGAGGCGGGGGTCCTCCCCGACCCGGCAGCAGAACGCCTCGTCGTACATCTCCTCGGCGTTCTCGAAGTCGAACGCAAGGTGGTACGCGAGCGCCATCTTGAAGAGCGTGTCGCGCGCCCGGCGCTCGTCGCCCAGGCGGGCGAGGTACGCGCGGGCGTGGCTGTAGTTGTCGAGGGCCTCGCGGTCGGCGTAGACGGCCCGCGCCGCGTCGCCCGCCTTCAGGAGGTACTCGACGGCCTTCTCCGGCTCGTCCGCCTCCGTGAAGTGCCGCGCGAGCAGGCCGTAGGCCTCCTCCGGCGACTCGCCGTAGATGTCCTCGAGCGCCTCGCCGACGCGCTTGTGGAGCTTCCGCCGCTGCGAGTCCACGAGGCTTGCATAGGCGACCTCCTGGACGAGGCCGTGCCGGAACCGGTACTCGGGGTTCGGCCGGCGGCGCTTCTCGACGACGAGGTCGAGCCGCTGGAGCTCCGTGAGCGCCTGCAGGAGGTCGTCGCGCGGGACGAGCCGCTCGAGGAGCGGCAGCCCGAACGTCCGGCCGATGACGGCGGCGAGCGACAGCACCTCCCGGGTCTTCGGGTCGAGGCGGTCGAGGCGCGCCTGCAGCGTTCCCTGGACGACCGCCGGGATCGTCAGCTCGTCGACGTCGACGCCGAGCTCCCAGTGGCCGTTCCGACGCAGGAGGGCGCCGCGCTCGACGAGGTCGCGGAAGGCCTCCTCGAGGAAGAAGGGGTTGCCGCCGGAGCGCTCGGCGAGCAGCTCGGCCACGGCCTCGGGCAGCTCGCCCTCCGCAGCGTTGCCGACGAGGATCCGGGACGAGTCGGCGGGGAGCGGCCGAACCTCGATCTCGCGGTAGCGGTGCGGGTAGCGCTGGCGCGCCCGCTCGCCGAGGCGCCACGAGCCGTGGTCGCGCTCGGGGCGATAGAGGAAGAAGAGGGTGACGGCGGCCTCGTCCGTGACGCCGAGAAGGGATTCGAGCAGCTCGAGCGTCGCCTCGTCGGCCCAATGGAGGTCCTCGAAGACGAGGCAGAGCGGCTCCTCGTCCGCGAGCCTGCGGACGAACTCGTAGAACGCCTCGAAGGTGCGCGACTGGATGCTCTCGCGGTTGAGCTCCCGGATCGCCTGCTGGTCCTCCGGCTCGATGGTCAGCCCGACGAGGCTGGCGAAGAACGGGTACGCGTCGTCCGCCTCCTCCTTGCCGAGGACGTGCGCGAGCTCGGCCTTCAGCTCGAGGCGGACGCGGGCCTCCGGCGCGGTCGCGCCGACGCCCAGCCACTCGCGTAGGAGGTCGCGGATCGGCCAGTACGGGAACGTCTGCGCGTAGGAGACGCCGCGGGCCTCGATGAAGCGCGCGCGGTCGCGGTAGCGGTCGCGCACCTCCCAGACGAGCCGCGACTTGCCGATCCCCGGCTCGCCCATGATCGAGACGATCGCCCCGCGCCCTTCGAGGAGCGCGTCCATCGTCCGCTCGAGCACGGTGAGCTCGAAGTCGCGGCCGACGAGCGGGTGGCTCGGCGGCACCGGCTCGGCCTCGAGCGGGCGGGTCACCTTGAAGGCCGGGAGCGGGTCGCGGATGCCCTTCAGGGCCTGCGAGCCCATCTCCTCGAGCTCGAACCCGGACTCCACCTGGCGCTTCGTCGCCGGGCCGATGACGACGCCGCCCTCGCCCGCGATCTCCTGCAGGCGCGACGCGACGTTGACGGTGTCCCCGAGGGCGTTCCACGGGTCGTACGACTCGTCGCCGTCCTGCTGGGCGCCCACGACGACGGGGCCCGTGTTGACGCCGATGCGCACGGCGAGCTCGATGCCGTAGGCCGCCTCGACCTCCTGCGCGTACTGGAAGAGGGCGCGCTGGATCGCGAGCGCCGCCCGCAGGGCGCGCTCCGCGTCGTCCTCGTGCGACACGGGGACGCCGAAGAACGCGAGCATCTCGTCGCCCACGAGCTGCGCCACCGTCCCGTCGAAGCGCCGCACCTGCTCGGTCATGATCCGCATGACCTCGTCGATGAGGAACTTCGAGCGCTCGGGCCCGAGCTGCGCCGCGATCGCCGTCGACCCGGCCACATCGGCCACGAGCACGGAGACGATCCGTCGTTCGCCTGTCGCAACCGCCATACGAGGAGTTATAGCGGCGTGACGGTCGGAACTTGGTCTCGCCGCAGGCGCGATCAGCCGCCGCCGTAGGCGGAGATCGGCAGATCGAGGACGACGTCGTCGTCGGCCGGCAGCTCCGCTTCGAGGCGCGCGAGGACGTCGGTGGCGCCCGGCGCAGCGGCGAAGAGGCGCCGCTCCACGTCCGCGACCGTCTCGAGCCGCACCAGCTCCTGCTTGGACGGCTTCGGGAAGCGGCCGCGGCCCAGGTACCAGCCGTAGAACTTCTTGAGGAAGCCGGTGGCGCGGCGCTCGCCCAGCTCCTTCGCGGTCGCCCGCATGAAGAGGACGAGCTCCGCGACGATCTCGTCGGCGCCGGGCTCGCCGCGGCCCGAGCCGGCGATCTCGGCGACCGTCCAGGGGTTCCCCTGGGCGGCGCGGCCGACCATCACCGCGGCGCAGCCGGTTTCGTCCAGCACTTCCTGCGCACGGTGGCGGGACGTGACGTCCCCCGAGGCGACGACGGGCACGCCGACGAGCTCGACGAGCTCGCGCGTGAGGGAGTGGTCGGCGGTTCCCGTGTACATCTGGCGGGCCGAGCGGGGGTGGAGGGTCAGCGATGCGGCGCCGACCTCGACCAGGCGCGGCCCGACCGCGAGCGCGTCCCGCGAGCCGTCCACGAGCCCGCGGCGCATCTTCACCGTCGTGGGCACGGAGACGGCGCTCGCCACCGCCTCGACGATCCGGCAGGCGCGATCCGGGTCCTCGAGCAGGGTCGCGCCGGCGCCCGTTTTCGTCACCTTGCGCACCGGGCAGCCGAAGTTGATGTCGACGATGTCCGCGCCGGCGTCCTCGACCATGCGCGCCGCCTCGGCCATGACGGCCGGGTCGGAGCCGAAGATCTGGACGGCGAGCGGGGTCTCCTCGCGGCCGATCCGCAGGTAGCCGAGCGTGCGCTGGTCGCCGTGGTGGAGACCGGCACAGCTCACCATCTCCGAGCACACGAGACCGGCTCCGAAACGGCGTCCCTGGCGGCGAAACGCCTGGACGCTGACCCCCGCCATCGGCGCCAGGACGACGCGGCTCGGGATCTCGACGGTGCCGATCCGCCACGGGGACTGGATGTCGACTCCCATCACGTGGGAATCGTAGCCCCGCCGGGAACGTTTTCCGTTTGACACGGCGGCTACAATGATCGCCCGGCGGTGCGGGAAGGCGCCGCGTTTCGTTGTTATGGGGCCTATGGAGGAACGATCGTGAAGGAAGTGATTCTCACTCCCGAGGGTCATGAGAAGCTGAAGGAAGAGATCGAGTATCTCTC
>DATBJE010000132.1:0-3411 GCA_036556565.1 Gaiellaceae bacterium | reverse complement strand
GTCGGCGAGGCAGATGCCGACGCTCGCGCGCGGGTAGACCTGCTTGCCGTCGACCTCGAACTGGAGCTCGAGCGCGCGCAGGATCCGCCCGGCGACGTCGGCGGCCTCCGACGAGTCGTCGATGCCGTCGAGGAGGATCGCGAACTCGTCGCCGCCGAACCGGGCGACCGTGTCCCCCGGCCGAACGGCGCCGAGGAGGCGGGTCCCGACCTCCTGGAGCACCGTGTCGCCGGCCGCGTGGCCGAGGCTGTCGTTGACGGTCTTGAAGTCGTCGAGGTCGATGAACATGACGCCGATCGCGGGGCCGCCGCGGATCGAGCGCAGGATCGCGTGCTGGACGCGGTCGGCGAAGAGGGCGCGGTTGGCGAGGTCGGTGACCGGGTCGTGGAAGGCCTGGTGCTCGAGCTGGTCCTCGAACGCCTTGCGCTCGCTGACGTCGCGGCTGTTGAGCACGATGCCGCGGACGTGCTCGTCCTGGAGCAGGTCGGTGTGCTGCACCTCGAACTGGAGCTCGGTGCCGTCCCGGTGCCGGAGCTTGAACTCGAACACGTGGGTCTCGGAGCCGCCGCCGACGTACGCCTCGCCGACGCCGGCGACGATCTGGGCGAGCCTCGGCCGATCGGACTCGCTCAGCAGCCGGCTGAAGACGCTGCCCTCGATCTCGTCGACGCGGTAGCCGAGGACACCCTCCACCGACGGGCTCTGGTACGTGACGATGCCGTGGGCGTCGCGGACGGTGATGAGGTCGCTCGAGTGCGCGACGAGCGAGCGGAACCGCGCCTCGCTCTGGCGGCGGTGGAGTTCCTCGGCCAGCGAGGCGCCCTCGAGCGCGAGCGACACCTGGGACGCGAGCGACTCGAGCGAGTCGAGCTGCTCGCGCGGGATCGGATCCTCGGTGCAGAGAACGAGCAGGCCGTGCGTCTCGTCCCGGACCGACAGCGGCAGGAGCACGACGACGTCGCCTTCGCCGAGGCGCAGCTGGCCGCGCGCGGCCTCGGGCAGCGCGGAGACGTGGAGCTGCTGGATCGTCCGCCCCGACCCGCGCAGCCAGCGCTGGGCCTCCTTCGAGAGAGCCCAGCCGCCCTCGTCGCCCGACGAGGCCGCGACGACGATGCCGTCGCCGCTGAGAAGGACGAGACGGACGGTCGTCGACTCGCCGGTGAGGGCGACGACCGAGGAGACGGCCGCCTCGTTGACCTGCTCCCCCCCGGCCGCGGCGACGAGGTCGACGCCGGCGCCGCGGAGCGCGAGCTCGCGCGAGGCGGCGCGCTCCTCCTGGCGCACGAGGCCCGCCATGCGGGCGACGACGAGGAGGAAGAGGGCGGCGGAGGCCGTGATGACCACGAGCCGGTCGGGGTCGCCGACCGCCTGCCAGATACGGATGCCGGGAGCGATCAGACAGGCGAGGGTGAGCAGCGCGAGCCGCGTGGGCGTCAGGCGGGCTCGGGACTCGAGCGCGGGCTCCTCGAGGGTCCGCATCGAGGGGTGCAGCGCCGCCGCGCCCCAGAGGAGGTAGAAGGCGATCCAGCCGACGTCGTAGATCAGCTGGTGGTTGTACGTGCCCGTGAGCAGCGCGTAGTTGTACGCCGAGTCGACGGCGAGCAGCGAGACGATGCTGCCGACGAGCAGGTAGAAGGCCGGGGCCCGCTTCCCGGTGTCGACCGCGAGTCGAACCGTCGCCGCGAGGAGCAGGATGTCGCCCAGCGGGTAGGCGGCGGAGACCGCCTTCTCCATCAGGGTCAGGCCGGAGAGGTGGACGTTCGGGGCGACGAGGAAGACCCAGGCGAGGAGGGCGATGCCGACGGAGATGATCAGCGAGTCGATCACGCCGGCGCGGTCTCCCTGCGGGTTCCGGCGACGGACGAGGACGAGCAGACCCGCCACGAGCGGCGGATAGACGGCCAGGTAGATCGCGTCGCCGATGGACGGGAACTCCACCTCCGCGCCGGTGAGCTTCGGGTAGCTGTACGTGTAGAGGTCGCCCGCGAAGAAGAGGAAGAGGCCCACGATGAAGAGCGCCCACGCGAGCCACGCCTTCGGGCGGTGGATGAAGATGCCGACCCCGACGGCGACCGACCCCGACAGCCCCAGGAGGTTGATCAGCGGGCCGTTGCCGACGAGCGGTGGGAACCAGAGGTACGCCGCCGTGAGCAGGCCGCCGATCGCGAGGTACGCGATCCAGGCCCGCTGGCGCCAGTCGATCCGGGCGAGCCGGCTCACGCCGCGAACTCCTCCCGCTGCGCCGGGCGCAGGTCGAACGCGTTGGCGAGCTTGCCGAGGACGTCGATGAGCTGGTCGACCTCCGCCTCGGTGTTGGCGGCGGTCATCTGGATGCGGAAGCCGACCTCGCTCTTGGGCACGAGCGGGTAGGCGGCGAGCGTCACGTAGATCCCGTGGTCGAAGAGGAAGCGGCCGGCCGCGTCGATGTCGTCGTGGCGGGCGAGCGGCACCTCGATGATCGGGAAGCCGGAGCGGTTGGGCGTGTGGACGCCCAGGTGGTCCAGGCACTGGACGACCTTGTCCGTCTTGCGCCAGAGGTCGGCCCTGATCGCGTCGCCGCGGGTCTCGTTCACGTCGAGCCCGGCGAGCACCGTCGCGAGCGAGGCGATCGGCGAGGGGCCCGAGTAGAGGTACGGGGGCGCCGCCGTCTTCAGCAACTCCTTCAGCTCGGTCGGGCAGGCGACGAACGCGGCGAGGGACGAGTACGACTTCGAGAAGCCGGCGACGAGCACGACGCGGTCGTAGGACTCGCCGCAGTGGCGCACGACGCTGTTGCCCCGGTTGCCGAACGGGCTCGACTCGTCGGGCGCGCGCTCGCCGATGACGCCGAACCCGTGGGCGTCGTCGACGTAGAGCATCGCGTCGTACCGGCGGGCGATGCGCGTGAACTCGGTCAGGTCGGGGGCGTTCCCGGTCATGCTGTTGACGCCGTCCATGCAGATCAGGCGCGTGGTCGACCGGTCCTGGCGAATCAGCTGCTCGAGGTCGTCGGGATCCTCGAAGCGGAAGCGCTTCATGGTCGCACCGCGGGCGGCGGCGAACTGGCAGCCGTCGTAGATGGTCTTGTGTGCCCGGTTGTCGACGAAGATCGTCCCGTCACCGGCGAGAACGGGGATGACCGAGAGGTGGATGAGCGTGATCGTCGGGATCACGAGCGCGTCCTCGCAGCCGAGGAGCTCGACCAGGCGATCCTCGATCTGCTGGTAGAGGACGGGGCTCCCGAGCATGCGCGACCAGCTGGGATGCGTCCCCCACTTGTCGAGGTACTCGGGGACGGCCTCGATGATCTCGCGGTCGAGGTCGAAGCCGAGGTAGTTGCACGACGCGAAGTCGGCCAGCCACCGGTCGCCGATGCGGATCATCCGGCCGTCGAGCTCGTCGATGACGGCGTCCGTCATCGGATTCGAGCGC
>DATBJE010000131.1:0-5303 GCA_036556565.1 Gaiellaceae bacterium | reverse complement strand
GGCGGGGAGCCGCGGTCGTAGCGTGGCGCTTTCGTCCGAGAGGTGACCCGCATGTCGTCCAGCGCTTCTCGCGAGACCACGATTCTCTCCTCCCGCACGTCGCGAGAAGCGGCCGGGTGGATGTGCTCGAAGCGGGCCGATCTCTCGGCCCTCTACCGCCCGGGGTACCAGCGCAAGCAGTTCTCCTGGATCAGCGCCCGGCCGCTCTGGGAGTCCCGCAACGACCGGCTCGCCCGCTGGATCGGCGACTCGACGGACGAGGAGCGGCGCAGGTGGATCGAGGCGCAGCGCCGCAAGGGCGTCGACTCGAGCTTCACGGTCAGGACGTTCGCCGACCAGGACGAGATCTCGTTCGTCGCGCTCGGCGACCCGGGCGAGGGCGACGACTCGCAGTACCACGTCCTGCGCCCGCTCAAGGCGAAGGCCGACGGGATCGCGTTCACCTACATCGTGAGCGACGTCATCTACCCGGCGGGTGACGTCCTCGACTACCAGGACAAGTTCTACTGGCCCTACCGCGAGCTCCCGGGCCCGATCTACGCGATCCCCGGCAACCACGACTGGTACGACGGCCTGCACGGGTTCATGACCCAGCTCTGCGGCGCCGACCCCGACCTGCGCCCGCCCGCGCGGCCGGGGAAGAACCGGTGGACACGCGCCTTCCTCGACCTCACCTGGCGCGAGCCGACCGAGGCGCAACAGGACCAGCTCGAGGCCATGCGCGAGCTCCGCCCGGAGCCCTCGGGCCAGCCGGCGCCCTACTTCGCCATCGAGCTGAAGGAGCTCTTGCTCGTCGGCATCGACACGGGGATCCGCAACGTCATCGACGCCGAGCAGGGCGAGTGGCTGCGCAAGGTCTCGCAGGTCCCGAAGGACAAGATCCTCTTCACGGGCAAGCCGATGATCGTCGACGCGGAGCGGAAGACGACGGCGATCTCGGGCACGAACGACAGCGCCAACGCGATCGTCGAGGACCCGGCGCACCGCTACATCGCGGTCATCGGCGGCGACATCCACAACTACCAGCGCTACCCGGTCGAGCAGCAGGACGGGCGGATCGTCCAGCACATCGTCAGCGGCGCCGCCGGCGCCTACACGAAGGCGACGCACAAGATCCCCTCGGCGACGGTCGCCGCGTGCGGCTGCGACGAGGCCGACTTCCGCTGCTATCCGCGGCGCGGCGACTCGCTCGCCGCCTACTCGGTCCTCTACGACCGCAAGTTCGCCGGCGGCCGCGGGCTCTTCCGGATCCCCTACGAGGAGGCTCCGAAGATCATGAGCATGCGGATGAAGGGCATCGACCCGTCGCGGTCCGCCGACCGCGATGTGGAGATCTCGAGGCACTCGCTGCGGGCGATGCGGTGGGTCTATCCCCTCCCGGGCCACGGGAAGGGCCCGCTCCACGACAACTTCTCCGAGTTCCTCGACTGGAACGACCCCGACCCGCCGCTCTTCAAGAGCTTCCTCCGGATCGACGTCCGGCCGGGCGAGATCGAGATCCGCTGCTTCGGCGCCACCGGCTGCGAGGAGCATGCCGACAACCCGCCGCTCGAGGACTGGCTCAAGGGAACGCGCAAGGGCGACGGCGACTGGACGTGGGAGGTCCTGCTCTGACCGAGGCCAAAGCCGAGCACGCGACCGAGCACGGGATCACGACCTACCTGCCGTTCCCGGAGGGCGAGCGCGAGGGCAAGGCGCTGTGCCTGTCGGGCGGCGGCTACCGGGCCGCGCTCTTCCACCTCGGCGCCCTCCGCCGGCTGAACGAGCTCGGGATCCTCTCCCAGATCGACACGTTCACGTCCGTCTCGGGCGGGAGCATCATCGCCGCGCAGCTGGCGACCTTCCTCGCCCGGCAGGACACGCCGCCCGAGCCGGGGAAGCCGATCGAGGGGTTCGACGCGGGAGTGGCGCACCCGATGCGGGCCTTCGCCGCGAAGGACATCCGCACGGGCGCGGCCCTCGCCCGCCTCCACCCGCGGAGCTGGCTGACGCCCGGCGCGCAGAGCGACGCGCTCGCCGCTGCCTACGCCCAGGGCCCGGCGCCCGGCAAGGTGGCCGACCTCCCCGGGAAGCCCCGGTTCGTCTTCCTCGCGAGCGACATGCGCTTCCGCGACCAGTGGGTCTTCGACACGGGCCTCCGGCGCGTCGGCAGCTCCTCCGCCGGGTACGGCCCCCTCGGCGACTGGAGCCTCGCCCACGCCGTCGCCGCGTCGTCCTGCGTCCCGGGGGCCTTCGGGATCGTCCGGGCCAAACAGGACCCGGCGACGCTGACCGGCGGCTCGTACCAGGAGGCCGACCGCGACGACCTCGTCCGCGAGCTCGACCTCTCCGACGGCGGCCTGTTCGACAACCTCGGCCTCGAGCCGGTCTGGCGCGACCACGAGATCGTCCTCGTCTCCGACGCGGCGCCGACCTTCAAGCCGAAGCCGCGCGTGGGCTGGGTCTGGAGCGCGTTGCGACACGCCGTGATCCTCTTCGAGCAGGCGACGGAGGTGCGCAAGCGCTGGCTCGTCTCCGCCTACATCCGCCGGGACCTCACCGGCGCCTACTGGGGCATCGCCTCACGGCCCGCGAGCTACGAGCTTGCGGGCGCACGCGGGTATTCGGACGAGTTGATCCGCGACTCCATCGCCCCGATCCGGATCGACCTCGACGTCTTCTCGCCGGGCGAGATCGGCGTCCTCGAGAACCACGGCTACCTCATGGCGCAGATCGCCGTGCGCAAGCACGCGAGGGGCCTCGTCACGGGCGCGTGGCCCGAGCTCGCCGTCCCGCACGAGCGCTGGCTGGACGAGCGGGAGGCGAAGGCGGCGCTGCGCGACAGCGACAAGACGCGGATCTTCTTCCGCCCGCGCGTCAACCCGTAGGGCCAAGCGAGCTCAGCCCGGCGGGATGTTCGCGTTCAGGTGGAAGAGGTTGTCAGGGTCGTACTTCTTCTTCAGCTCGACCAGCCGGTCGTAGTTCGGCCCGTAGGCGGCTCGCACCGGGTCGTCGCCGACGTCGTCCTCGGAGAAGTAGTTGAGCCAACGACGATGCAGGAAGAAGGGCTCCATCGCAGCGAAGGTCTCCTTCGTCCAGGCGACGTTCTCGTCGGTGGCGCCCGCGCCGGTCCAGACCGACGTGACGAGGAGGTTGTAGCCGGGCTCCCGATGGGGTACCGCGGTCGCCTCCACGGGCACTCGCGTGACGGCGCCGTGAAACCTCTCGAGGAACACGCCCGTCGTCGGAGACGGGCAGATCGAGAACTGCTCGATCATCACGTCGAAGGCCGCGTCGGGCAGGTCGGCGAGGAAGCTCGACTTCCAATAGTTCAGGCTCCCCTCGGGATAGCCGGCGTCGAGGAACGAGTTCATCACCGTGTACGGCATCGGGCCCAGCTGAGCAAGCACCGGCTCCCCGAACTCCCGCAAGGGATGAAGATCCTGCTCCGCCTGCTCCGGCGTGCCCACATGGCAGACGGCGACGAGCGCTAGCTTCGCTCCCGACCCGTCCGGCGCGTGCGCCAGGGCCCCGACCGCGGTGAGCTCGTCAGGGCTCTCGGCCGTGAAGTCGCGATAGAAGCGAAGAACCTCGGGAGCCTTGTCGAAGGGATACGCGATGAGCCCTCCGGTGATCGTCGGCCCGACCTCGTGCAGGCGAAACTCGAACGACGAGACGACGCCGAAGTTCCCACCACCGCCGCGAAGCCCCCAGAAGAGGTCGTCGTTCTCGCTCTCGCTCGCCGTCAGCGTCCGGCCGTCGGCGGTCACGACGCGGGCCGAGACGAGGTTGTCAGTCGCGAGGCCGTACTTCGACATCAGCCACCCCAGACCGCCGCCCAGCGTGAACCCCGCAATGCCGGTCGTCGAGACCATCCCGCCTGTCACCGCCAATCCGTGCAGCTGTCCCTCGCGATTCAACTCCTTCCACCTGACCCCGGGCTGCACCCGCGCGGTACGGGCGGCGGGATCCACGTGTATGCCCTTCATGGGCGCCAAGTCGATCATCACGCCGCCGTCGGTGACGCTCCTCCCCGCGACGTTGTGGCCGCCGCCGCGCACCGAGACCTCAAGACCGCTGTCCCGCGCGAAGGCGACCGCGTCAACGATGTCGGCCTCCCCGTGACAGCAGAGGATCAGGGCCGGCCGCTTGTCGATCAGCCCGTTGAAGCCGCGCCGCGCCTCCTCGTAGCCCTCGTCGCCTGGTCGGAGAATCTCCCCCGAGAAACCCTCCAGACCCGCCAGGTCCTGCTCGGTCACCGTTGGCATGGCACCTCCTCGTGGCAGCGGGCACGAAGTCTATGCGCGTGCCGCGTTTGCGGCTAGTGGAACGTCTCGCCGCGCTCGAGCATTCCGACGAGCGTCTCCAGCCGCCGCGCCCGGGTCTGCGGCTTCTTCGCGTCGTCGAGCCGGTAGATGATCGCGTAGCGGTTCGCCCGGGTCAGCGTGGCGAAGTGCTCGGCGGCCCTCGGGCTCCCGTCGAGCGCAGAGCGCAGGTCGTCGGGGACCGCGGCGTTCGCGGGCGAGGCGTACGCGGCCTCCCAGCGGCCGTCGGCCTTCGCGAGCTCGACCTGCTCGAGGCCGGCGGGCTTCATGCGGCCCTCCTTCGTCAGCACCTCGATCTTGTCGCGGTTGATGCGCGACCACGTGCTCCGCGACCGGCGCGGCGTGAACCTCTGGAGGTAGAACCGCTCGTCGTAGCGGGCGACCTGGCTGTCGATCCAGCCGTAGCAGAGCGCGACGTCCAACGCCTCCGCGTAGACGACGCTCGTCGCCCCCGAGCCCTTCTTCGCGAACCTGAGCCAGACGCCGTCCGACGTTCCGTGCTCGGCGTCGAGCCACGCCTCCCACTCCCGCTCCGAGGCGAAGTCGAGGATCGGCTTTCCGTCCTTGCCGGTCTCGCGTGCCACCGAGCGGACGCTACAGATTCGCGCCCGCTCCGCCTGCGTCTCGCGCGAAACTCGCTCGATTGGGGCTTGACAAGCGTGCCCCCCTTTCACCACACTTCTCGAACCGTGGCGAGTCACGAGCTCACATCGGCGCGCGTACCCGGCTCCGCCGGGGTTTCCACGCGCGGTCTCGCCATCATCCTTCTCGGCATTCTCCCCCGCTAGGGGGAGTACGCGACCACGCGCCGAACGGGCGCACACGCCGACCGAAGCACAGGAGTAGTACGCCTCCGATGGAGGCAAGGAGGATGAATCTTGAGCCGCAGAATCACGATCTTCGACACGACGCTGCGCGACGGCGAGCAATCGCCGGGCATCGCGCTGTCGCCTGACGAGAAGGCGGAGATCGGGACGCAGCTCGAGCGGCTCGGGGTCG
>DATBJE010000130.1:0-1804 GCA_036556565.1 Gaiellaceae bacterium | reverse complement strand
CGCCTGCTCGCCCGCCCGGAGCGGGCCGGCCGGGCTCCACTTCAGCTCGCCCTCTCGGCGAAGCTGGTCGGGGGTGGATCCTGGCGCCGCTCGCTCACGCTGCGCGAGCCGACGGCGGAGCCCGACCGCCTTCGGCTCGCGTTGGCGTCGAGGCTTGCGGAGCTGCCGGCGCCGACCGCGGAGCTCAGGCTCGAGCTGATCGAGCTTGCGGAGTCGGTGGGCACGCAGGCGGAGCTCGTCCGCCCCCGCGGGAGTCGTCTGCGAGAGCGCCTGCGCGGGGGGCTGCGCCAGGTGCGCGTGGCGGTGGGGATGGACGCCGTCTGCACCGTCGTGGAGGTGGCGCCCTGGTCGCGCATTCCGGAGAGCAGGGCCATTCTCGTTCCGCGCGACGACTGAACGAGCCGCGCCCGGCGCTCGTCGCCTGTGCTGACGGCGGTGTGCCCGTGGCCGTGAACGGCGTGCCCGTGGCCGCGCCGCGCGAGGAGTGGAGGGTGGTCGACCGCTGGTGGACGGAGGAGCCCGTGCGGAGGAGGTACTTCGAGGTCGTGCTCGAGACCGGCCGGAACGAGGTCGTCTTCCTCGACGAGATCGGCGGACGGTGGTACCGGCAGAGCGCGTGAGGGGGGCGAGGCGCATGCGTGGAAGGCTCGAACCGCCTTCTATCGGGGCCACCCCGAACCACCACCCCGCTTCGAGCGTATCGAGAAGAGTCGCGCGCGGGGCGCGCGATTCGTGCCGGGTCTCGCGCCTGATCGTGTCGGAGTACGTCGAGCTCCACTGCCACTCCGCCTACTCCTTCCTCGACGGCGCCTCACAGCCCGAGGAGCTCGCCGTGCGGGCGGCCGAGCTCGGCTACGACGCGCTCGCGCTCACCGACCACGACGGCGTCTACGGCTCGCTCGAGTTCGCGTACGCGGCGAAGGCGCTCGGCCTGCGGGCGATCACCGGCGCCGAGGTCACGCTCGCCGACGGCTCGCACGTCACGCTCCTCGTCGAGACCCCGCGCGGGTACGCCAACCTCTGTCGCCTGCTCACCGCCGCGCACGCCCACGAGCGGCTGAACCCCCGTCTCGAGCCCAGCCTGCTCGCGGAGTGGAACGAGGGCCTCGTCTGCCTCTCGGGGTGCGCCCGCCACGGCCTCGCCGTGCGCGACCCGAACGCTGCCGCCGGCCTCGCGCGCGCCTTCGGGCGCGACCGCTTCTACGTCGAGCTCCAGCGTCCGTACCTGCGCGGCGACGCGCGCCGGAACGCCGCCCTCCGCCACCTCGCGGAGGATCTCGGCGTCCGCACGGTCGCCACCGGCGACGTCCACGCGCACCATGTGCGCCGCGCCCGCCTCCAGGACGTCCTCGTCGCCGTCAGGAACCGCACGTCGCTCGAGGGCTGCGAGCCCGAGCGCCGCGGGAACGACGAGAGCGTCCTCCTCTCCCCACGGGAGGCCGCCGCGCGCTTTCCCGACGACCGCGACGCCGTGCGCGCGGCCGCCGAGCTCGCCGAGCGGCTCACGTTCGACCTCACGCACGAGCTCGGCTATCGCTACCCCGACTTTTCGGACGGCCCGACGCCCGCCGACGCCCAGCTCGCGCAGGTGTGCGACCGCGCGTTCGCCGAGCGCTACCGCCACGCCCCGCACGCCCTCCGCACGCGGGCGGGCGAGCGCCTGCGGGAGGAGCTGGCGCTCATCGCCGAGCTGGGGCTCTCGGGGTTCTTCCTCCTGCACTGGGAGGTGCTCGAGCTCGCGCGCGAGGTCGCCTGCGAGGTGCGCGGGCCGGGGTCGCCGCGCCACCTGCTCCCGCCGGGCCGC
>DATBJE010000129.1:0-2317 GCA_036556565.1 Gaiellaceae bacterium | reverse complement strand
GTCGGCGAGGCGGAGGGGCTCAGGCGGGCGATGAGCCGCAAGCGCAGCCAGGACGCGATCGAGACGTACCACCAGCGCTTCCTCGCCGGCGCGCTCGCGAATGGCGCCGACCGAGAGACCGCCGAGCTCGTCTTCGCGAAGATCAACGGCTTCGCCTCCTTCGGGTTCCCGAAGTCGCATGCGGCCGCCTTCGCGCTCCTCGCCTACCAGTCGGCGTGGTTGCGACACCACTACCCGAGCGAGTTCCTCGGCGCTCTCCTGAACGCCCAGCCGATGGGCTTCTACCCGCCCGCGAGCCTCGTCCGAGACGCGCAGCGGCGCGGGGTCGAGGTCCGCCCGCCGGACGTGAACCGAAGCGGCGCGAAGTGCCTGCTCGAGAGCGGCGCGGTCCGCGTCGGCCTCGGCTACATCAGGGGCCTGGGCGAGGGGCCCGCGACAGCGCTCGTCCTCGAGCGGGAGGAGGAGGGGCAGTTCCGGAGCGTCGCCGACCTCGCCCGGCGCGCGCCGCTCGACCGCCCGGAGCTCGAGGCGCTCGTCATGAGCGGCGCGTGCGACTCGTTCGGCTGGCCTCGCCGCCAGCTCCTGTGGCGCCTGGGGCTCGCGCCGCGCTCCGCGAGCGCCGGCTCCGGCGGGTCCGAGCGGCAGCTCGCGCTTCCCCTGGAGCCGACGAGCGAGATCCCGGCGCTGGCCGAGCAGACGCCCTGGGAGCGGATGCTCGCCGACTACCGCCTGACGGGCATCTCCGTCCACGTGCACCCACTCGAGCTGCTGCGGCCGCACCTCCCCGGGGAGGTCCTCGCGAGCCCGGAGCTGGAGAAGGCCCCCCACGGCTCCCAGGTGGCCGTCGCCGGCCTCGTCGTCGCGCGGCAACGGCCCTCCACGGCGAACGGCGTCGTCTTCATGCTCGTGGAGGACGAGCACGGCCAGATGAACCTGATCGTGCCGCCGCCGGTCTACGAGCGGCAGCGGGCGCTCGTCCGCGGCGAGCCGCTCCTCCTCGCGCGGGGGCGCTTCGAGCGGGTCGACCGGAACCGGAACATCCTCGTCGGGGAGCTCGTCTCCCTCGCCCCGCTCGCGCGCCGGGTCGCCAACGACGCGGAGGTCCGGGCCGCCCTCCCCGCCGCCCATCACTTCGGCGGCCGCTGACCGCGAGCATCTAGGCTGAGGCCGATGGCGCACCGCTCGCTCTGGCTCCAGGAGGCTCTCGCGACCGAGTCCGGCGTCGTCCCGACGGAGCTCGCCGGCTCGATCCAGGCCGACGTCTGCGTCGTCGGCGGCGGGTACACGGGGCTCTGGACGGCGCTGCGGGCGCGCGAGCTCGAGCCGAGCGCGGAGGTCGTGATCGTCGAGGCGGACATCTGCGGCGGCGGGCCGTCCGGGCGAAACGGCGGCTTCGCGCTCTCGTGGTGGCCGAAGGCGGCGACGCTCGCCAAGCGCCTGGGCCAGGAGGAGGCGCTCCGCCTCGTGCACGCGTCGGTCGACGCGGTCACCGAGCTCGGCGACTTCTGCGAGCGCGAGGGGATCGACGCGCACTACCGCCGCGGCGGTTGGCTGTGGACGGCGACGTCTCCCGCGCAGCTGAACAGCTGGGACGGGACGGTCGCGCTCGCGGAGCAGCTCGGCGAGCACCCGTTCGAGGTGCTCTCGGCCGAGGAGGTCTGCCGCCGGACGGGATCGCCCGTCCATCTCGGAGCCGCGTTCGAGGCCCATGCCGCGACCGTCCAGCCCGCGCTTCTCGCCCGCGGCCTCCGGCGCGTCGCCGAGTCCCGCGGCATCCGCATCTACGAGCACTCGCCCATGGTCGACCTCGACCGCGAGCAGGGGGTCGTGCGGACGCGGTCGGGCTCCGTGCAGGCGAAGGCGGTCGTGCTCGCCACGGGAGCCTGGCTGGCGGGAGTGCCCGAGCTGCGCCGCGCGGTCGTGGCGGTCTCGAGCGACATGGTCGCGACGGCGCCCATTCCCGACCGGCTCGAGGGGGCCGGCTGGACCGGCGGCGAGTCGATCTCGGACTGCCGCCTGATGGTGCACTACTACCGCACGACGAAGGACGGCCGGATCGCGTTCGGCCAGGGCGGCCACCGTCACGTCATGGGGGGCCGCGTCGACGACGGCTTCTTCGGCTACAACCCGGACGCGGCGCGCATCCTGGAGAAGGACCTCGCCCGCCTCGTCCCGTTCGCCGCCGGCGCCGAGGTGACGAACTCCTGGGGCGGGCCGATCGACCGCACCGTCGACGGCGTCCCCATCTTCGGCCGCCTGCCCGGACGCGTCCCGATCGTCTACGGCGTGGGCTACTCGGGCAACGGCGTCGCGCCGT
>DATBJE010000128.1:0-11632 GCA_036556565.1 Gaiellaceae bacterium | reverse complement strand
GGCCGTCACGAAGGGCTACGCGATCGGCTCGGCCGGGCTCGCCGCGCTGATCCTGTTCGACGAGTACGTGCGCGGTCTCGCGGACGAGGGGCTCGGGATCAGCTTCGATCTCGAGGATCCGTGGGTGATCGCCGGCCTGTTCGTCGGCGGGCTGATGCCGTTCCTGTTTGCCTCGCTCGCCATGACGGCCGTCGGCCGCGTGGGCGGCGAGGTCGTCGAGGAGGTGCGGCGGCAGTTCCGCGAGGACCCGGGGATCATGGAGGGCACCTCGCGGCCCGACTACGCGACGTCGATCTCGATCGTCACGGGCTCGGCGATCAAGAGCATGATGGTGCCCGCGCTGATCCCGGTCGCCTTCCCGATCATCGTCGGCGTCGTCAAGCCGGAGATGCTCGGCGGGCTGCTGATCGGCACGATCGTCACGGGTCTCTTCCTGGCCATCGCCATGACCTCCGGTGGCGGCGCCTGGGACAACGCGAAGAAGCTGATCGAGGACGGCGCCTACGGCGGCAAGGGCTCCGAGGCGCACGCAGCCGGCGTCACGGGCGACACCGTCGGCGATCCCTACAAGGACACCGCCGGCCCGGCGATCAACCCGATGATCAAGATCGCCAACATCGTCGCCATCCTCATCATCCCGATCATCGCCGCCATCCACGGCTAGGGCGCTCGCGGGCGCTCGTGGCCGTGCGCGCTTGTTGGGCGGTAGGGAGCGCTTGTGTTTCACGGCACGAGACTTTTTCTGCCGTTTTCCTCATGCGGGGACGACGAAACTGCGTGATTCGGGGTGCTCGACCCTTTGTGCGGTGGAACACAAGCTCGATCTGAAAGCCGGGCGCCGCGCGCTCCGAGGGGGTCAGGCCTAGGCGCTGCGGCGACGGCGGACCTGCGGGCCTTGCGAGCCCAGGGCCGCGTAGGCGAGGGCCTGGAGCGACTCGTTCAGGCTCGAGAGCTCGTGGGTGATGCGCGCGAGCTGGTCGTGCGTGTCCAGGCGCCTGTTCAGCGAGTGCACCTCGTCGCAGAGGCGGTCGAGGCGTTCGAGGATGGCGTCGAGCTGGCGGTCCTCGAGAGGCTTGCGCTCAGAACTCATTCGCGCTGATCTTAGCCAGGTCGTCGAGCGTCTCGGCCACGACCGCGTCGGCGCCGAGCCGCCCCAGGAGCCGCTCGCGCGCGCCCGCGCCGGTCTCCACGACCTCGATCCGCCTGCTGGCGCCGAGCTGGGAGAGGGCGATCTCGGCGAGGGCCTCGGGCGCGTCGGTGAAGACGCCCACCGGCCGCCCGGCCGCCCCGAGCGCGCGGAGCGACGCGCTCGCCTCGGCATTCGGCCGCAGGTAGACGGGCGCGCGATCCTCCGCGAACCGTGCCAGGGCGACGCGCCAGTCGCCGACGCCCGCCGCCGCCCAGCGGTCGAGCTCCTCCGCGGCCGCGGCGCGGTCCTCCGGGAGATCCTCCGGGTCGAGCGCCGCGATCGACGCGTAGCGGCGGGCCGAGTCCGCCAGGAAGTCCCGCCAGAGCGGGCGCGTGTCGCCGAGCGCGTCCAGGTCGACTGCGACGGCGCTCACGCCCGCGTGGCCGCCCAGCGCGTGTAGAGCAGGACGCCGGCGACGACGCCGGCGGTGTCGATCAGCCAGTCGAGGGGCGACGCATGGCGCCCGGCCACGAACGCCTGGTGGACCTCGTCGGTGGCCGCGTAGGCCGATCCGAGGAGCACGGCGAGGGGCTCGCGCTGGACCGCCCGCACCAGGAGCGCCCCGAGCACTGCGTACTCCGCAATGTGCGCGAGCTTGCGCAGGACGAGATCCCAGGTCCCCAGGCCCGTGCCGAGGCTCGGGATCGCCGAGAGCGTGAAGATCAGGCCGGCCCACAGGATGACCGGCAGCCACAGGTTGAGGCGCGTCGTGGCCATGGCATCCAGCCTAGTCGAGGAGTATGCTCGGGCCGACCAAAGAGGCGAGCGGTCAAGGGAAGCCGGTGCGAGTCCGGCACGGTCCCGCCGCTGTAAGGGGAGACGCTCACCCGCCGAAGCGCCACTGGCCCGAGGGCCGGGAAGGCGGTGGGGGAGGGAGCCCCGAGTCAGAAGACCTGACGCTCGCCGAGACCCGTTCCCCTCGCGGAAGGAGGAAACGTGCTCCACCGACCCCTTGCAGCCGTCCTCGCGCTCGTCCTGGCGCTCGTCCTCGCGGCGTGCGGCGGCGACGGCGGCGGCGAGCCCTCGGGCCAGGCCGCGCCGGCCGCCTCGACGCAGGCCGCCGAGACCGAGCCGGCCGCCGATCCGACGACCGTTCTCGTCACGACCGGCTGCGGCAAGAAGGTCGTCCTCGGGAAGACCGAGGTCGACCCCGGCCTGACCGCGATGCAGGCGCTCGACAGCGTCGCGGACGTCGACGTCGACCAGGGCGGGAAGTTCGTCACCGGCATCGAGGGCATCGACCAGAACGACGGCAAGGAGCAGTACTGGCTCTTCTACGTCAACGGCGTGGCGGCGGAGAAGGGCGCCGCCGAGATCACCCTCGAGGAGGGCGACGTCGAGTGGTGGGACCTCCACGACTGGAAGAAGAACTGCGAGATCCCGGCGGACGCGGAGTAGCAGCTCTCAGGCTCGCGCCCGTCCCGGCCGCGCTGCTCCTGGGAGCGGCGGCGGCGGCGGCCCTGCTCGCCGAGCGCCTCGCCGCCGTCGTCGTCCTCGCCGTCGTCCTCCTGGCCGTCTCGCTCCGGGCGCCGGCATCGCGCCGGCGCCCGTACCTGATCGGCATCCTCGGCTCCGGCCTCGGGGTGCTGGTGCTCTCGCCGTTCCTGACGACGCTCGGGTACCACGTCCTCTGGTCGGGCCCGACGGTGCCGGTCCTCGGGAAGCTCGACGTCACCCGCGAGGAGCTCGAGATCGCGGCGCTGCAGGCGCTCCGCCTCGTCGCGGTCGCACTCGCCTTCACCGTGTACGCGCTCCTCGTCGACCACGACCGCCTCGTCTCGGCGGCCGGCTTCGCGCGGCGGTCGGCGCTCGCCGTCGCTCTCGCGACCCGCCTCGTTCCGTCGCTCGAGCGCGACGGCGCGGGCCTCGCCGAGGCCGTGCGCGGGCGCGGGCTCGCCGTCGAGGGCGCGCGCGGGCACGCGCGGCTCGTCTCGCCGCTCGTCGCGGGCTCCCTCGAGCGCGCGTCCAGCCTCGCGGAAGCCATGGAGGCGCGCGGGTTCGGGCGTCCCGGGCACACGAAGGCGCCGCAGCCACCCTGGAGCGCCCTCGACCGCGCGGCCGTCGTCGGGGCCGTGCTCCTCGTCGTCCTGGCCTCGTCATGGCTCTAGCGGACGTCGACAGGCTGACCTACGCATACGCGCAGGCGGGTGCGCCTGCGCTCCGGGACGTCTCCGTGGAGGTCGCAGACGGCGAGGTCGTCGCCGTGCTCGGCCCGTCGGGCTGCGGGAAGTCGACGCTCCTGCGCGCGCTCGCCGGGCTCGTGCCGCACTTCCACGGCGGCCGGTTCAGCGGGACGGTCGTCGTCGGCGGCCTCGACACGCGCGGCGCCAGGCCGGCCGACCTCGTCGGGACCGTCGCCACCGTCTTCCAGGACCCCGAGGACCAGATCGTGATGGCGCGGGTCGAGAACGAGGTCGCGTTCGGGCTCGAGAACATGGGCACGCCGCCGGCCCAGATCTGGCCGCAGGCGCTCGAGGCGCTCGACGCCGTCGGCGCCGCGCACCTCGCCGGCCGGCACACGGCGGAGCTCTCCGGCGGCGAGCTCCAGCGCGTCTGCCTCGCCTCGGCCCTCGCCCTGCGGCCCCGGCTCCTCCTCCTCGACGAGCCGACCTCGCAGCTCGACCCCGAGGCGGCCGAGCGGTTCTTCGACCAAGTGGAGGATCTCGGCGTCGCCGTCGTACTCGCGGAGCAGCGGACCGCGCGGGCGCTAGCCCTGGCCGACCGCGTGCTCTTCCTCGAGGACGGGCGAGTGCTCCTCGACGCTCCCCGCGACGCGGCCCTCGCGTGGCTCGCCGAGCATCGCCCTTCGTTCCTGCCCGACACGCCGGCGGGGAACGGGCACGCTCGGCCCGCCGGCGAGACGGTGCTCAGCGCGCGCGGGGTGGTCTACGGCTACGGATCGCGCCGTCTCGTTCTCGACGGCGTCGACCTCGAGCTCGCGCGCGGCGAGGTCGTCGTGCTCGAGGGGCCGAACGGCTCGGGGAAGACGACGCTCGCCAAGCTCGCGGCGGGCCTGCTGGAGCCCCAGGGCGGGATGGTCGACCGGGTCGTGCGCGCCGGGTACCTCTCCCAGGATCCCGGCCGCTACCTCGTCCGCGAGCGGGCGCTCGACGAGGTCGCGCTCGCCGTCGGCGACGACGGGCGCGCGCGGGCCGCGCTCGAGCGCGTCGGGCTCGGAGCGCTCGGCGAGCGTCACCCGCGCGACCTCTCGAGCGGCGAGCGCGAGCGCCTGGGCCTCGCGGCGGTCGCGGTCGCAGAGCCGGAGCTGCTCGTCCTCGACGAGCCGACGCGCGGCATCGACCCGCGCCGCAAGGAAGAGATCTCCGACTGGCTCTTCGCGTACGCGGCCCTCGGCCGGACGGCGCTCGTGGCGACCCACGACCGCTCGTTCGCCGCCGACCGGCGCGTCGTGCTCGGAGGGAACGGCGATGTCGCCGCGTAGCGTCCTGCTCCTCGGGGCGCTCGGTGCGCTCGGCGCGTCGACTTGGGCGGCCCTCGATTCGGAGCGCGGCGGGCTCGCGCTCCTCCTCGCCGCGCTCGCGGCGCTAACCGCCGGCTTCGCCTGGCACGAGGGCGGGACGTCGTCGGTGAAGGACATCGCGCTCGTGGCGACGCTCGCGGGCGTGGCGGCCGCCGGGAGGCTGGTGCTCGCTCCGGTGCCCGGCGTCCAGCCGGTGACCGTCATCGTCGTCGTCGCCGGCGTCGCGCTCGGCCCGCGCCGCGGCTTCGCCGTCGGCGCGCTCGCCGCCCTCGCCTCGAACTTCTTCCTCGGCCAGGGCGTCTGGACCCCGTGGCAGATGCTGGCCTGGGGCCTCTGCGGAGTCGTCGGCGGGCTCGCGGCACCCCTCCTGCGAGGCCGGGTCGCCCTCGCACTCGCATGCTTCGTCCTCGGGCTCGGGTTCAGCTCCCTTATGGACGTGTGGGAGTGGTACAGCTTCTATCCGCACACGTGGCAGGCGCTCACAGTGCAGATGAGCCGCGGCTTCCCGTTCAGCATGGCGCACGCGATCGGGAACGTGATCATCGCGCTCGCGATCGGGCCGGAGCTGCGCCGGGTGATCGAGCGCTACGAGCGGCGGGCGCGCACCGAGGTCGTCTGGGCCTGACGGTGAGCGACCTATACTCGCGCCCATGGCGAAGCGGCCCGTGGGCGCGATCGTCCTCACGGTCGGCAACGAGATCGTCTCGGGCGACGTCGAGAATACGAACGCCTCGTGGCTCGCCCGGCGGCTGGGCGAGGTAGGGCTGGACGTGCGGCTCGTGGCGGCCGTCCGCGACTCGGTCGAGGAGGTCGTCGCGTTTCTCTCTCCCGAGCTCGGACGGGCCGAGGTGGTCATCGTCACGGGAGGCCTGGGCGGCACGCCCGACGACCTCACGCGCGAGGCGATCGCCGCCACGTTCGGCGTTCGGTGCGTCGAGATCCCGGACCTCGCCGCGCGGCTTCGCGAGCGCTTCGGGCCACGTGGGCTCGGCGACTACGCGGCCCGCTGGGCGTTGCTCCCGGAGGGCGCCGAGCCGCTCGAGAACCCGCTCGGAGGCGCGCCCGGCTTCGTCATCGGCAACGTCCACGTGCTGCCCGGGCTGCCGCGGGAGATGGAGGCGATGTTCGAGACGCTCGTGGTGCGCTTCCAGGGGCCGCCGATCGGCGCCTGGCGGCGCCGCTACCGCACCGGCGAGGGGCAGATCGTCGCCGTCCTCGAGGAGGCGACCAGGCGGCATCCGGGCGTGACCGTGGGGAGCTACCCGCAGTTCCTCGACACGGGGCCCGAGGTGGAGGTCGTGCTCAAGTCGGCCGATGTGGAGGCCTTGACCGAGGCGGCGAGCTGGCTCGAGGCGGCCCTGGACGCGCAGGAGAGGAGGCCCGCGTGAGGATCCTGATCGCGAGCGACATGGAGGGTGTCTCGGGCATCGTCAAGTGGGAGCAGGTCGAGGGCGGCGAGCCGCTCTACGAGGAGGGGCGGAAGCTCTACACCGAGGAGATCAACGCGGCCGTTCGCGGCGCAAAGGCCGCCGGCGCCACCGAGATCGTCGTCATGGACTGCCACGGTGCCGGGAAAGGCTGGACGTTCAACTCGCTCGTGCCGGAGCTCCTCGACCCGGACTGCGAGTGGGTCGTCCAGGACGAGTGGAGCGACTACACCGCGGCGCTCGAGGCGGGCTGCGACGCTGCACTGCTCGTCGGCATGCACGCGAAGGCCGGCTCCGCGCGGGGCGTCATGAGCCACACGGTCTCGGGGCGCGACTACCGCGAGCTCCGCTTCAACGGCGTCTCGGTCGGCGAGACGGGCATCAACGCTGCGCTCTGCGGCGTGTGGAGCTGCCCCGTCGTGCTCGTCACCGGCGACGACGTCGTCTGCGAGGAGGCAACCGAGCTGCTCGGCCGCGAGCTCGTCACCGCCCAGGTGAAGGAGGGCCTCGGTCGCTTCAGCGCGCGCAACGTGCCGCCCGTACGGGCCCGTGCGCTCATCGAGGCGGGCGCGCGGAAGGCGATCGCGAAGCGCGACCGCGTCCCGCCGTACGACCCGGGGAGCCCGTGCGAGATCGAGGTCACGTTCGCCTCGCCCGACCTCACCGAGAAGTACCGCTACCGGCACGGCGTCGAGCTCGCCACGCCGCTGACGATCCTCTCGCGCGCGGACGACTGGCTCACCGCCTGGCAGCAGTTCTTCTTCTGAGCCTGTCCCGTCGGGCCACGGCCGGGGTCTGACCCCAGCCGTGGCCGAGAGGGACAGTTGCCGCGGCTGCGTCGAGCTCGCCGCGGCTGTGACCGACGGTCTCGCACGGCGAGGAGTGGCCTACGGCCTGGCCGCTTCTCGGCTCCTGAGGGCGTCCCTTCTGGCCACGGCCGGGGTCTGACCCCGGGCATGGCCGTTTGAGACACGTCGAGCATCCTCCGACGCCGTTGTTGAGGTTGGTCAACACCACCTGCTCCTTCGCTTTCTGGTCGCGGAAGCATCCACCCGGGCGATAACGCACGCGTAACGGGTTGCGAACGGGTGCTACCGTCCCGCTCCGGGGGAGGAGGCGCGGGGCATGGAGTACCGGATACTCGGGTCGCTCGAGATCGAGCACGACGGCCGCCCGATCCCGCTGCGGGGCCGCAGGCAGCGGGCGCTCCTCGTGAACCTGCTCCTGAACGCGAACGAGGTCGTGCCCGACGACCGCCTCCTCGAGGATCTCTGGGGCGCCGACCCGCCGAAGAGCGGCCGTACGGCCCTGCGCGTCCGCGTTTCCCAGCTCCGCAAGGCGCTCGAGCCCGGCGGCGACGTGTTGCTCACCCGCGCGCCGGGCTATGTCCTCCACGCCGAGCCCGACCTGATCGACGCGCGCCGCTTCGAGCACCTGTTCGCAGACGGCAGGGCGGCCAAGGCCGCGGGTGACGTCGACCGCGCGGCGGCCACGCTGCGCGCCGGGCTGGTGCTCTGGCGCGGGCCCGCGCTGGCCGACGTCGCGTACGAGCCCTTCGTCCAGACCGAGATCGCCCGCCTCGAGGAGCTCCGGCTGGCAGCGCTCGAGGAGCGGATCGACGCGGACCTCGCGCTCGGAGCTCACGCCGAGCTCGTCGGCGAGCTCGAGGCGCTCGTGGCCGCGCACCCGCTCCGGGAACGGCTGCGCGGGCAGCAGATGCTGGCGCTCTACCGCTCGGGGCGGCAGGCGGAGGCTCTCGCCGCCTACCGGGACGCCCGTCGGGCGCTCGTGGACGAGCTCGGGATCGAGCCGGGCCGGGCCCTCCAGGAGCTCGAGAGCGCCATCCTCCGACAGGATCTCTCGCTCGAGCCTCCCTCTGGGCCGGCCGCAGAGGCTCCAGCCCGGGACGAGGCGCCGAGCGAGGAGCGGAAGCTCGTGACCGTCCTCGTCGCCGACGTCGCCGCTTCGCCCGCGCTCTCCGAAGCGCGCGACCCGGAGCGGGCGGGCGCCCTGCTCGAGCGGGTCGTCGAGACGATCACCGCCGAGATCGACGAGGCCGGCGGCCGGCTCGAGACGGTCGCGGGCGGCGTGCTGACCGCGGCTTTCGGCACGCCGGTGGCCCAGGAGGATCACGCCGAGCGCGCGCTCCAGGCGGCTCTCGCCGTGCGGCGCCGCCTCGACGAGGCGTTCGGCGACGACCTCGTGCTCCGCGCCGGGGTCGACACCGGCGAGGTCGTCGTCGGCCCGGCTCGCGAAGGAGCGGCGACGCTCTCGGGCGGGATCGTGCTCACCGGAGCGCGGCTGGCGCGGGCCGCCGGCCCCGGCGTGATCCTCGTCGGGGAGCGCACGGCCGCCGCCACGCGCGGCATCTTCGAGTTCGGCGTGCCGATGTCGGAGGGCACCGAGGGAGAGAGGACCCGGCTCGCCTGCCGGCCGCTCGTGCGGGCGCTGACCCTCACACGCACCAAGGGCTCTGGCGGTCTCCGCTCGGCCTTCGTCGGCAGGGACGGCGAGCTGGAGCTCCTCGAGGCTGCCTATCGGCGCGCCGTCGACGAGAGCCGCCCGCGCCTCGTGACCGTGATGGGGGACGCAGGCGTGGGGAAGACGCGGCTCGTCCGCGAGCTCTGGGACTGGCTCGCTTCGCAGAGCCCCGAGCCTCTCCGCCGCACCGGCCGGTGCCTCGCCTACGGCCGCGTGACAACGTACCGCCCGCTGGCGGACATCCTCCGGGAGGAGTTCGGGCTCCTCGAGAACGACTCCCCCGAGACGATCCGGGCCCGCCTCGGCGAGCGAGAGATCCTCGCGGTCGTGCTCGGCGTGCCGGTGGCGCCCGAGCTTCACCCGCTCGCCAAGCGGGACCGGCTGCACGCGGCGTGGGTCGATCTCCTCGCCGAGCTGTCGGGGGAGCGGCCGGTCGCCATCCTCCTCGAGGATCTCCATTGGGCGCAGGAACCGCTCCTCGACCTGCTCGAGCGCACGCTGGACGACGTCGAGGGGCCGGTGCTCCTCGTCGCGACCGCCCGGCCCGAGCTCCTCGACGAGCGTCCGTCGTGGGGCCGGCGGCGCGACGCGGCGACGGCCTGGCTCGAGCCGCTCTCGCTCGAGGACGCCGGCCTCATGCTCGACGATCTCGGCGACGGCGAGCTCTCGCCGGAGCGCAGGCGCGCGGTGCTCGAGCGCGCCGAGGGGAACCCGTTCTTCCTCGAGGAGCTCCTGTCGGGGCTCCACGACCACGCGCTCTCGCCCGAGAGCGAGGTGCCGGACTCCGTGCAGGCCGTCCTCGCCGCGCGCATCGACCTGCTCCGGCCGGTCGAGAAGGCCGCGCTCCAGGCGGCGTCGGTGATCGGGCGCGTCTTCTGGCGCGGCCCCGTCCAGGAGCTTCTCGACGGCGAGTCGCCCGACTTCGCCGTGCTGGAGGCGCACGACCTCATCCGACGGAGGACCGGCTCGACGCTCGCCGGCGAGCGCGAGTTCGCGTTCAAGCACGCGCTGACGCGGGACGTCGCCTACGCGAGCCTGCCCGCCGAGCGGCGCGCCCGCCTCCACGCGGATTTCGCGGCCTGGCTCGAGCGGGTCGCCGGCGGCCGGGACCAGGACGCGCCCTTCCTCGCACACCACTACTCGGAGGCCGTTCGGCCCGACGAGGCCGACCTCGCCTGGGAAGACAAGGTCGACGAGCTCGAGGCGCTGCGGGCGAAAGCGGTCGCGTGGCTGCGGACCGCGGCCGACCTGGCGATCGCGCGCTACGAGCTCGACGAGGGGATCGCGCTCCTCGAGCGCGCCCTCGTGCTCGCGGACGCCGACGACGTCCGCGTCGAGCTCTGGCGCTCGGTCGGCCGGGCGAACGCCCTCAAGTTCGACGGCGAGGCGCTCTGGACGGCGATGCTGCGGGCGATCGAGCTCACGTCGGACCCGGAGGTCCAGGGCGACCTCTACAGCGAGCTCGCGCTCGAGACAGCGACGCGGTCGGGCATCTGGCGGCGCATGCCCGAGTACACGCTCGTGGACGGCTGGATCGACACGGCGCTCGAGCTCGCTCCGTCCGGCAGCCCGGCGCAGGCGCGGGCCCTCGTCGCCAAGGGGATCTGGAACCCGTTCGACGGCGCGGCGCCGGCGCGCGAGGCGAGCGCGATCGCAGAGCGCCTGGGCGACGTCGAGCTGCGGTCGTACGCCTGGGACGCGAGAGGCGTCGCCGAGTTCGTCGCAGGCCGGTACGAGCTGGGCATGGCCTTCGCGGAGCGGCGCTTCGATCTCCTCGACGAGATCTCGAACCCCGACCACCGCGCGGACATCTACGCGGCGCCGATCTCGGGCTGCATCTGGGGCGGGCGCTTCGGCGAGGCCAGGCGGCTCGCCCGCGTGCACGACGAGACCACCGCGCCGTTGACGCCGCACCACCGGCTGCACGGCGTCGCCATCCTCGGCGAGGTCGAGGAGCTCCTGGGCTCGTGGGAGAGCATACGGGAGCTGGCGCCGCGGACGGAACGGGCCGTGGCCGAGAACGAGATGACGCCCTGCGTCCGCAATGCCCGCTCGTTGCTGATCTGCGCGGTCGCCCACTCCTACCTGGGCGACGCCGTCTCGGCCGACCGCTTCGAGGAGGGCGCGGAGGCGCTCGGGATCGAGGGGTACGGCATCGTCCTCGACATCCCGCGGATGCATCTCGCTCTGACGCGCGGCGATCTCGCGACGGTCGAGCGGCTGCTCGAGACGCCGCTCCCGAAGCGCGGCTGGTACCGGGGCTGGATGACCCTCGCGACGATCGTGACCCGGCTGGACGGGCTCGCGGCGATCGGCGACCGCGAGCGGGTCGAGGAGGAGGCCGGCTCGCACCTCCGCCCCGACACCTACCTCCACCCGTTCGCGCTGCGCGCGCTCGGCGTCGTGCGCGAGGACGAGGGGCTCGTCGGCCAGGCACGCACGAGCTTCGAGCAGCTCGGGCTCGGCTGGCACGCGTCCCGCACGGCCGCGCTCCTCGGGGACGTCTAGCCTGCCTCGCTAGGATCGGCGGGTATGGCGGTCGCCTCCCCGGAGCAGTATCTCGCCGACCTCAACCCCGCCCAGCGCGAGGCCGTTCTCGCCACGGAGGGGCCAGTCCTCGTCGTCGCAGGGGCCGGCTCGGGGAAGACGCGCGTGCTCACGCACCGGATCGTCCACCTCGTCGCCGCGTGCGGCGTGAAGCCGAACGAGATCCTCGCCATCACCTTCACGAACAAGGCGGCGGGGGAGATGAAGAGCCGCCTCGAGGGCGTGCTCGAGGACGTCGCCCGCCGCATGTGGGTGATGACCTTCCACGCCGCGTGCGGGCGGATCCTCAGGCGGGAGGCGCCGCGGCTCGCCTACCGCTCGAACTTCACGATCTACGACCAGGCCGACCAGGTGCGGGTCGTCAAAGCGATCGTCGAGGAGGAGGGCTGGGACCCGAAGCGCTTCGTCCCGCGCGGCATCCACGCGCAGATCTCGAACGCGAAGAACCAGCTCGTCGGCCCGGAGGAGTACTCGCAGCGCGTCGGCTCGTTCTACGAGCAGACCGTC
>DATBJE010000127.1:0-4424 GCA_036556565.1 Gaiellaceae bacterium | reverse complement strand
GTACTGCGCCGCCGTGGACGGGTTGACGATGCGGATGTTCTCCTGCGCGGCGAGCTGCATGAACCGCTCGAGCCGCGCGCTCGAGTGCTCGGGCCCGCTGCCCTCGTAGCCGTGCGGGAGGAGGAGCGAGAGCCGGGAGCTCTGCCCCCACTTCGAGAGCCCCGCGACGATGAACTGGTCGACGATCACCTGGGCGGCGTTGACGAAGTCGCCGTACTGCGCCTCCCAGAGGACGAGGGCCCTCGGCACGGCGACCGAGTAGCCGTACTCGAACCCGAGGACGGCCATCTCCGAGAGCGGCGAGTTGTAGACCTGGAACGGCGCCGCCGCGGCGGGAAGGTGCTGCATCGGCGTGTACGTGCCGCCCGTCTCGTAGTCGTGCAGGACGAGGTGGCGGTGCGAGAACGTCCCGCGCTCCGTGTCCTGCCCGGTGATGCGGATCGGCGTCCCGTCGCCCAGAAGGCTCGCGAACGCGAGGCCCTCGGCCTGCCCCCAGTCGATCCCGCCCTCGTCGCCCATGGCCTCGCGGCGGCGGCCGAGGACGCCCTCGAGCTTCGGGTGCAGCGTGAACCCCGACGGGAGCGCCAGGAGCTGGTCGTTGAGCTCGCGCAGCGTGTCGGCCGGGACCGCCGTGTCGATCTGCGCGTCGGCGCCGCGGCCGATGAGGCGCTCCTTGCGGCGCGGGCCCGCTCCCAGGCTCTCGCGCAGGGCGTCGTGCGCCGCGCGCATCCGGTCGCGCACCTCGACGAGCAGGTCGTCGGCCTCGGCCTGCGTGAGGACGCCGTCCTCGATCAGCGTCCGGGCGTAGAGCTCGCGCACCGGCGGGTGGTGCTCGATGCGCTTGTACATGAGCGGCTGCGTGTAGCTCGGCTCGTCGCCCTCGTTGTGGCCGAAGCGGCGGTAGCCGATGAGGTCGACCACGAAGTCGTGGTGGAACCTCTCGCGGAACGCGAGCGCCAGCCGGATGGCCGAGAGGGCCGCCTCGGCGTCGTCGGCGTTCACGTGGACGATCGGCGTGTCGAAGCCCTTGGCGAGGTCGCTCGAGTAGCGGGTGGAGCGGCCCTCCTCCGGGTCGGTCGTGAAGCCGACCTGGTTGTTGGCGATCAGGTGGAGCGTCCCGCCCGTCGTATAGCCGGCGAGCCCCTGGAGGTTGAGCGTCTCGGCGACGACCCCCTGGCCCGGGAAGGCCGCGTCACCGTGGATCAGCACCGGGAGCGCCGAGGCCGTGTCGTGCTCCCCGGCGGGCGACTCGTGGTTCGTCTGCAGCGCCCGGGTCTCGCCCTCGACGACGGGGTCGACGTACTCGAGATGGCTCGGGTTGGAGACGAGCCTGACGGTGACGTCGCCGTGCTCGGTCGCCCGCGTGCCGTGGGCGCCGAGGTGGTACTTGACGTCGCCCGAGCCGCTCTCGATGTCGGCGGTGACGGCCTCGAGCAGCCGCTCGCCCTCGAACTCCCGCAGGATCGCGTCCATCTGACGTCCGACCGTGTGGGCGAGGACGCTGAGCCTTCCGCGGTGGGCCATGCCGACCACGACCGAGCGCGCGCCGTCGGCCGCCGCGAGCTCGATCGCCTCGTCGAGCATCGGCACCATCACGTCGAGGCCCTCGATGGAGAACTGCTTCTGCCCGAGGAAGGACCGGCGCAGGTAGCGCTCGAAGCCCTCGACCTCGGACAGGCGCCGCAGGAGCGCCTTGCGGTCGGACGGGGCGAGCGCCGGCCGGTACCTGCCCGACTCGATCGCGTCCCGGAGCCAGACGCGCTGCTCGTGGCTCGAGATGTGCTCGATCCCGTAGGCGATCGTGCCGCAGTACGTCTCGCGCAGGTGCGGGAGCGCCTCGGCGAGCGTGTCGCCGGGGACGTGCAGCCGCAGGAGCGACGCCGGGATGCGGGACTGGAGCTCGGACGTCAGCGGCGGCTCGAGCCCTTCGGGATCGAGCGCCGGATCGCCGATCGGCTCGGTGCCGAGGGGGTCGAGCCGCGCGGCGAGGTGCCCGTGCGTCCGGTGTGCCTTCACCAGGGACATCGCCGCGGCGACGCCGCCCAGGAGCGTGAGGTCCGGCGGTGCCTCCGCGGGCGCCGGCGTCGGCGCGGGGGCAAGCGCCTGCGCGCCGTTCCCGTCGGGGACGCCGTCCGGATGGAGCTCCCGCAGCCGTCTGACGACGGGGTGGCCCTCGAGGATCTCCGGGCTCGACTCGAAGAGCCGGCGCCATTCCGGGTCGACGGTCTCGGGAGCCGCCAGGTACTGCGCGAGCAGCTCCTGGACGAAGCCGGTGTTGAGATCGTCGAACCGCTCGGTTTCCAAGGCCTTGGTTTGAGGATAGCGACAGCTCCTGCCGCGACTATAAGCTTCACGAAATGAAGCGACCGCGCACGGCCGACCCGTACCGCGACCTGGACGTCATCGACGCGCGCGCGCCGCGCTTCAACCAGCTCGTCGTCGGCTCGCTCGCGCTCGTGGCCTTCCTCACCGGCTGGTGGTGGCTGCTGGCGCTCCTGGCGGCACAGCTCGCCGTCGGCCTCACCTTCGGCCGGCGCTACTGCCTGCCGTGCCTCGCCTACTTCGAGCTCGTCCAGCCCCGCCTGGGCGAGGGGCCGATCGAGGACTCCCGGCCGCCCCGCTTCGCCAACATGGTCGGCGTCGTCGTCCTCGGCGCCGCCTCCGTCGCGCTCGCCGCCGGGCTCGACACCCTCGGCTGGGCGCTCGGCCTGCTCTGCGCCGGGCTCGCCCTCCTCGCGGCGGCCACCCGCGTCTGCGCCGGCTGCGAGGCCTACCGGATCGGGGCCCGCCTGCGAGGCGTCCGCTCGCACCGGCTCGACCGGGTCGACCTCGACGACTTCGGGCTCTCGCCCGACGGCGAGGTGGTCGTCCAGTTCACGCACCCGCTCTGCAGCGACTGCAGGACGCTCGAGCGGCGCCTCCGCGACGAGGGCCGCCGCGTCGTGACGGTGGACGTCTCGGCGCACCCGAGCCTGGCGCGCAAGTACGGCGTCGCGCTCGTTCCCACCGCCGTCGAGGTCAACGGGGCGGGGGCAGTTCTCTCGCGCCTGGCGTGATGATGGGGAGCCCGGCGGCGACGGTCCGCTTCCCGTCGACGTCGTAGACGACGTCCACCGAGTCGTTCTTCCGGTACGTCCCGGCGACCCCGAAGAACATGCTCGCCCAGCGCATGAAGCCGAGCCGCCCCTCGTGGGCGAGCGGCTTCGTGAACCGGAGCGTCTCCAGCTCGACGGTGTAGTCGGCGCCGGCCTCCTGGCGCACGCCGTTGACGAAGACCTCGAACGGCTCGGTCGCGCCGGGAGGGAGCGGGACAATCCACGCCTCGTCCATGGGGGACAGCCTAGAGGTCGAAGAGCGGGGAGCACATGGGGGAATCAGGGGTCCCCCATGCTCAACTCCCCTCGGCGCGCGAAAACCTCTCCCAGCTTCCGGCGTTGCCGATCGGGCTCCTCCGTCTGGCCGCTCAGAGGAGGTACCTCGTTGGTTCCCACTGAACCACATTTCGGGGGAATCGACACTCCCTCGAACGAGTGACTTTCGTCGCGAGACTCGCGCCCGTCCGGCCGCGTAGAATCGCAGCGGCTCATGGGGAGGAGGAGGCTCGCCGTCGTCGCCGCGGCGCTCTGGGCGCTGGCGGTCCTGGCCGTCCCGGCCGCCGTGGCGGCTCCCGGTGGCATCGGTCCGCCGTCGCCGGCGACGCCCAGCGGCGATGCCATCTCCGGCCTCTACTGGTTCGTCTTCGCCATCTGCGCCGTCGTCTTCGTCGCGGTCGAGACGGCCCTCATCGTGTTCATCGTCCGCTTCCGCCGCCGGCCGGGCAACGAGGACGCCGAGGGGCCGCAGATCCACGGAAACACCAGGCTCGAGATCATCTGGACGATCATCCCGGCGGTCATCCTCGTCGGCATCGCCTTCGTCGTCTTCGCGCGCACACCCGCGGTGCAGGCGACCGGGGGCGACCGCTCCGACGAGCTCGTGATCCGCGTCGAGGCGCACCAGTTCTACTGGCAGTACGTCTATCCGGAGGGGCAGATCGCGATCGACACCCTCGTCCTGCCGGTCGACCGCCCCGTCAAGCTCGAGCTCGTCTCCTTCGACGTGAACCACAGCTGGTGGGTGCCCGAGCTGACCGGGAAGCGGGACGCGATCCCGGGCCGCACGAACGTGCTCCGCTTCACGCCCACGCGGGAAGGGGTCTTCGAGGGACGCTGCGCCGAGCTCTGCGGGATCCTCCACACCGTCATGCCGACGAATGTCGAGGTGGTGTCCCGGACGGAGTACGCGAGCCGGCTGCAGCTCCTCACCGGTCAGGACCAGCCGGGAGCGGCCCAGCTCTCCCTCGGGCGCCAGACCTGGGACCGCGTCTGTGCGAAGTGCCACGGCCTAGGCGGTGAAGGCGACATCGGCCCGCCCGTAGCGCAGAG
>DATBJE010000126.1:0-1965 GCA_036556565.1 Gaiellaceae bacterium | reverse complement strand
CTCGGTCTTGGCGGTTCCCGTCATCCCGGCGAGCTTCTCGTAGAGGCGGAAGTAGTTCTGGAGCGTGATCGTCGCGAGCGTCATGTGCTCCTCGCGGATGGCGACGCCCTCCTTCGCCTCGACCGCCTGGTGGAGGCCCTCCGACCAGCGGCGGCCCTCCATGATGCGGCCGGTGAACTCGTCGACGATCTTCACCTCGCCGTCCTGGACGACGTAGTCGACGTCGCGCTGGTAGAGCGACTCGGCCTTGAGCCCCTGGATGAGGTGGTTGACGAGCTGCGCGTGGCGCGGGTCGTAGAGGTTGTCGATCCCGAGGGCGCGCTCGACCGTCTCGATCGCGCTCTCGCGCGGCGCCACCGTCTTGAACTTCTCGTCGAACTCGTAGTCGGCGTCGTCCTCGGGCTTCTCCATGCCCTTGGGCACGAACTTCGCCGGCACGCCTTCCAGCGTGCGCACGATGCGCGCGAAGTCGTAGTAGGTCGAGGCGGCGGTCTCCGGCTCGCCGGAGATGATGAGCGGTGTCCGCGCCTCGTCGATGAGGATTGAGTCGACCTCGTCGACGATCGCGTAGGAGTGGCTGCGCTGGACGATTCCTTCGAGCGACGTGGCCATGTTGTCGCGGAGGTAGTCGAAGCCGAACTCCGAGTTCGTCCCGTACGTGATGTCGGCCGCGTAGGCCTCCTTGCGCTCGGCGAACGGCATCTGGTTGCGGATGAACGACGAGCGCATTCCCAGCGCCTCGAACACGGGGCCCATCCACTCGGCGTCGCGCTTCGCGAGGTAGTCGTTCACCGTCACGAGGTGGACGCCGTTACCGGGAAGGGCGTTGAGGTAGAGCGGCATGGTGGCGACGAGCGTCTTCCCCTCGCCGGTCTTCATCTCGGCGATGTCGCCCTCGTGGAGCACGATCGCGCCCATGACCTGGACGTCGAACGGCCGCATCTCGAGGGCCCGCTTCGCGGCCTCGCGGACGGCGGCGAACGCCTCGAACGCGAGGTCGTCGAGCTCCTCGCCGTTGGCGAGCCGCTCCCTGAACTCGACCGTCTTGGCGGCGAGATCGGCGTCGGAGAGCCCTGCGAAGTCGGGCTCGAGCGAGGCGACGTAGTCGGCCTGGTTGGCCAGGCGCTTGAGGCGGCGGCCCTCCCCGACGCGGAGGACGCGCTCGAGGGCACCGTAGTTCTGGGGCATCGAGGCTAGGTTAGCGGCAGGTGGTCACAGGGGGTCGATGGTGAGATCCCATCGTCCGTCCTCCACCCTATCGGCACGCGCGACGAAAGCCTGAAAGCGCTCGCGCCCACGCCGCTCGAGCTCGCTCACGGCATCGCCCACGAGGCCGGCCGGCTCCTCGCCGAGGATCTCCCCGTCGACGATGACCATCCGCTCACCGCCCTCCGGCGGGATCGCGACCTCGAGCGTCTGCGCCGGGACGTCCTGCGGCAAGTCGACGACGTCGGACTCGAGCTTGACGGCGCCGACCAGCCACTCGAGCTCGCTCTGGCGGACGGCCCGCGCGGCGTACGGCGGGTCGAGCTCGAGCCCGGCGGCGAGCTCGGTCAGCACCTCGGGCGGGACCTGGCCGACGAGCGAGCCGTCTCCGAGCAGGCGGTAGTCGAGCTCGCCGACCGACTCGCCCGAAAGCGACGGCAGCTCGACGATCGCGGTCGCATCCCACTCGCGCTCGCGCGCGAGCCCCGACACGCCGGCCTCCACCCAGCGGAAGGCGCGCGGATCCCGGATGTCGTCGTCGGAAGGCACTAGGCGATCTGGGGCTCGATCAGCCCGTAGTCGCCGTCGCGGCGGCGGTAGACGACGTTCACGTCCGACGTGTCGGCGTTCTGGAACACGAAGAAGTCGTGGCCGATCAGCTCGAGCTGGAGCACGGCCTCCTCGGGCGTCATCGGCTTGACCGCGAACTGCTTCGTCTTGACGATCACGGGGCTCTCCTCGTCGGGGACGACCGGGATC
>DATBJE010000125.1:0-9346 GCA_036556565.1 Gaiellaceae bacterium | reverse complement strand
AGTAAGGGTCGTGGGAGACCACCACGTTGATAGGCGGGACGTGTACGCACAGCAATGTGTTCAGCGGACCCGTACTAATTACCCGAGGTCTTGATTTGAACACCGTTGAAGTCGCTATGGAGTTTTGAGGGTGCGCGGGGCTCGGCCCGGCGCCGACAATGTACGGTTTCCGGTGGTGATAGCGGCGGGGAAACACCTCTTCCCATTCCGAACAGAGAAGTTAAGCCCGCCCGCGCCGATGGTACTCGGAGGGTAACCTCCCGGGAGAGTAGGTCGCCGCCGGTTTTTCGTCGAAAGGGTCGCCGCGAGGCGGCCCTTTCTCGTCTCTGGAAAGACGTTAGCGGGAGCCGATCCGGCAGGCGGGGAGCTTCACGACCCGGCGCAGCAGGCGGGGGTCCGGGCCGGGGCGGTCGCGGAGCCACTCGAACAGGACGGCGTGCCGGCTCTCGGTGCCGGCCGCGTCGGCTCGTGGCCCGAACCACTGGCTCCAGACGAGCCTGCTCCGATAGCCCTCGAGCGCAGTGTTCCGCGTCGTGCGACGGTCTCGCTGGACGGTTATCCAGGCATCGCCGAGCCTGATCTGGCGCAGGAACGTCAGGCGCTGATAGCCGTCGGCCGGGCTCGTCCGCCAGCGCGTGTGCGCCCTGAGTCGGCTGCTCTGCGACACCCCGGCGACGCCGCATGCGAGGCTCTGCGCCTCCCACGCGAAGGGGCCTCGGGTTCCCGACCACGAGAGCGCCGGCTCGGCCGCAGCCGTCCCGGCGACGACGAGCATCACCACGAGCGCCGCGAGCAGCGCAACGCTGTGCCTTCCCCGGCTCCGCATCGCGACCAAGCGTAGGTCGAGGCCCGGACGAGCCGTCTCGCGCGGCGGCCCTAGGCGGCTCGCAGCTTCTCGCGCCAGGCGGGGTCGAGCGCGCGCAGGCGCTGGACCCGTTCCCCGATCGGCGGATGCGTCGAGAACATGGCCGCGAGCCCCACCGCCTCGAAGGGGTTGACGACGTAGAGAGGCTCGGTGACCGGGCTCGCCTGGAAGCTCACGAGCTCCATCGCCTGCTCGATGCGGACGAGCGCGTCCGCAAGCGGATGCGGCGAGCCGCAGATCGCCGCCGCGCGAGCGTCGGCGGCCAGCTCGCGCTTCGGCGAGAGCAGGACCTGCACGATGCTGGCGGCGATCGGCCCGAGCACGAACAGCAACGCGCGCTCGAGGAAGCCGCCGATGCGGCTGGCCTCGATCAGCCAGCCGGCCACGAGGACGGCCGGCGTCTGGACGAGGAGATCGCGATGGTGCGCCTTGGCGAGCTCGTGGGCGATCACGCCCTCGAGCTCCGCCGGCGAGAGGAGCCCGACGAGCCCGTTGGTGAAGGCGATGCCCGGAGGTCCCCCGGCGCGACCGACCGACAGGGCTCGCGGGTGGCCGTCGGGGATCACGTAGAGACGGGGCCGCTCGACGCCGGCGGCGAGCGCCAGACGTTCGGCCGTCGAATGGAGGGCGGGGCCCTGCGCAAGCTGCAGCTCGCGGGCGCCGAGCGAGGCGAGGAGGACGCGCGGGCCGTACCAGTAGATCGTCGCTGCCATGAGCAGCCCGACGACGAGGAAGACGCTGCCCAGGCGCACGCCGCCGAGCCACCAGCCGAGCGCGAAGAGGCCGCCTGCGAGGAGACCGTAGAAGAGCGTCGCCTTGAGGATGTTGCGTGCCGCCAGGAAGAACGGAGAGCGCACCGCGCTCTAGGGCTCGCCTTCGCTCTCGGCGAGGCCGCGGGGCGGCCAGTCGGGCTCGGGAGCGTCGCACCGGCTGGAGCAGTGGAGCGAGGCGATGTTCTGCAGGGGGATGAGGATGTGGCCGTTCAGCTCGATGTGGGGGACACCCTCGACCGCGCAGTAGGCGGTGAGCGTCCCGTCCTGGTACTCGCCGCCGAAGAGCTCCACCTCGACCTGCTCGCCGCGGTACTTGTTCGTGTAGTCCTCCACGGCTAGGAGCGTAGCCGTTTCCGCCCAAACCAAGCGGGTCGCCTGCGCCGCCGACGTCGCGCTCAGCGTCCGGCTGCGGCCGCGTTCGGGGCCAGGGCGGCGCCACGAGAGCTTCAAGGGCCCGAGCTCACGGAGCCGAGTCTTGACCCTCCAGGTCCGCGGACGCCGGCGAGGGGCGGGTCCGGCAACGTCGGCGAGTCCGCTCCCGCGTGTCCGAGCGCGGTGTGGGCCACGGTTTGCCAGCAAGACAGACGTAACTAGAATTCGCGGCTTGACGGGACCAAAGACCGAGCTCGCGCTTGGCGTCGCTCGGCTGGCTCGCCCCGCGTACAGGGCCCTGTCGGTGGCAGGCGCGTTTCTCGCGCGGCTCGAACAGCCGGCGACTGCGTACTCGCGAAGATTGGCGGGACCGAAGACCGCGCTCGCGCTTCGTGCCGCTCGGCTGCGTCGGGACACAGCGACGGTGTGGTTGGCTGCGGCTGCGCTCCGCGCGCGGGTACACGAGGCCGCGGCTGCGCGAAGCAACCGCCTTGTCCAGGCGCACGGGCGCTCGCGGTCGGAAGCCAGAGTCAGGTCGACCCATCGTTGGCCGGCAGTCCCGCCCCCGGCACTCGGGCGAGTGCGGTGGGTCGAACACCTGGCTCTCCCACTCGCAGTGTTGGTGGCGGCAGGGTCGACCGGGACAGCAATCGCAGTCCTCATCCACGGCGGGGCACCCGGTGGCGTTGCGCCTTCGGCGGCGATCGAGCGGATGGGAGGATCGCAAGCAGGGGCGGAAGTGTTGCTCGGCGTCGTCGCTAGCCCAACTCGAGGTCGTGTCGGTGAGCCGAAGTCCGCCGGTCAGGGCAGCACGAGTCGAGCCGGCATCGGCGCGACGTCGGTTGCAGACACCCAGGAGAGGTCAGACGCCGTCCAGGGGGACTCGCACGTCCCCTCGTCGGTGGACAGAGTGCCTGAGTCGCCCGTCGGCCCAGCGTCGCCCGAGTCGGCCCCGGAGCCTGAGCTCGAGGAGCCAACTCCAGCGGGGTCCCCGAGCACGACGCCCACGTTGCCGAGCAGTGAGGGCGAGCAGGTGACCATGTGCCACAAGCCGGATGGGAAGCAGCCCAAGACCATGGTCCTGAGCGTGGACGCCGCCGAAAGTCACCTTGCCCACGGCGATACGAGCGGCGCCTGTCCCGGCGAGACCGTGGATCTGCTCGGGCCCTAGGACGCCGACCGGATCAAGCGTCCGCCGTCGACGACGACTCGGGTCAGGCGCGCGTTCGGCTCGACGGGGGAGACGCGGCGAAGCTCGTGGACGGTCATTCCTGCGGCTGCGGCCTGGATCGCGCGGATCGGGCCGCCGTGGGAGACGACGAGGATCGCGCCGCGCTCGTGAGCATCGGCGATGCGGACGACGCAGGCCAGCACGCGGGCGGACATCTGCTGGTACGTCTCGCCGTCCTCCCAGCCGTCGCCGCCTTCGACCCAGCGGCGGAACTCTCCTGGGTAGCGCTCTTCCACCTCGGCGCGCGTGAGGCCGGCCCACGAGCCGACGTCGACCTCGCGGAGGCCGTCGTCGGCGACGACCTCGAGCTCGCGTCCCGCCGCGACGGCAGTCGCGGTGTCGAGCGCCCGTCGGAGCGGGCTCGAGTAGATGCCCTCGAGCGCTGTCGCGGCGAGCTCGCGCGCGAGCGCGCCCGCCTGCTCGCGTCCCAGGTCGGTCAGCGGCCGGTCGACGTGGCCCTGGAACCGGCTCGCGGCGTTCCAGTCGCTCTGGCCGTGGCGGACGAGGTGGAGAACGGTCATTCGGGCAGGCGGCGGATGACGGCCTCGTCGCCCTCGCTGAAGGCGCGGCGCCGCTCCTCGTCCTCGGGATCGACCATGTGTCCGTCACGGCCCACGTAGCCGCCCTTGCCGCCGACGACGAGCAGGATCAGGTCCTCCTCGCCCGCGTTCCACACGCGGCGGGGCGTCGTCGACTCGACGTGGCAGACCCCGCCCGGCCCGAGCTCGAAGCGCTCGCCCTCGACCTCGAACCCCGCGAGCCCCTGGTGGACGAAGTAGAGCTCGTCCTGCTGGGCGTGGTAGTGCTCGAACCATCCGGTCCGCGTCGGGAGCACCATGGCGTTCACCCCGAACGCGGTGACGCCGAGCTCCCGCCGGACCTTGCGGAAGACGCCCGTGCCGAGCTCGTGGATGGACACGTACGCGAAGGGCACTCCCTGATGGTAGGCGCAGGCCTTGAACGGCTGCATGCGGCGGCCCGGCGCCGTCGCTGTCGGCGGCCACGGAACCGAGGGGTTGAGCCGCGACGTGACCGTGACGACCTCGCCGTAGGATCTCGAGCGGCCCGATAGGCTCCGCGGCGTGGATCTCGGGCTCGCGGGTCGCGTCTGCGTCGTCACCGGCTCCACCCTGGGCATCGGCAAGGCGACCGCCCGCATGCTCGTGGAGGAAGGCGCGCAGGTGGTCGTCTCGGGCCGCGATCCCGAGCGAGTCGAAGCCGTGCGCGAGGAGATCGGCGCCGCGCTCGGCGTCGCGGGAGACCACTCCGATCCCGCTGCCCCCGGCGAGCTGATCCGGCAGGCGGAGGCGAAGCTCGGCCGGGTCGACTGCCTCGTCAACAACGTCGGCCTCGCCGTCCAGATCGGCTTCGAGGACCTCGAGGACGCGGACTGGGACGCGCTGTGGCGGCTGAACGTCATGAGCTACCTGCGCGCGATCCGGGCAGCGCTTCCCGGGATGCGCGACCGCGGCGCGGGCTGCATCGTCAACGTCAGCTCCTCGGCGGGGAAGCGTCCGTCGGCCAACATGCCGAACTACAGCGTGACGAAGGCCGCCGTCCTCTCGCTCTCCCGGCTCGTGGCCGACCTGTACGGGAAGGACGGGATCCGCTCGAACGCGGTCACGCCGGGCCCGACCGCGTCCGAGGCGTGGCTGGACGAGGGCGGGCTCGCCGACCAGGCCGCAGCGCGGGCGGGGACGAGCCGCGACGAGGTGCTCGCGAGCGTCGCCAAGGGACGGCCCCTCGGACGTTACGCCGAGCCGGACGAGATCGCGGCCGTGATCGTGTTCCTCTGCTCCGAGCGCGCGGCGTACGTGACGGGAGCCGCCTGGAGCGCGGACGGCGGCACCGTCGCCATCATCGTCTAGGGGTAGTTTTCGGGGACGATGCCCGACGTCGCAGGGAGGGTCGCGGACACCTTCGAGGCACGCATCCGCGAGCAGGAGGAGAGCACGCTCTCCCCGCTCGCCGTGCGCTCCTACGAGACGCGCGGCCGCGCCCACGAAGAAGAGGAGGAGTGCCGCCTGCGGACGCCCTTCCAGCGCGACCGCGACCGGATCGTCCACGCCAAGGCGTTCCGCCGCCTGAAGCACAAGACGCAGGTCTTCATCGACCCGAAGGGCGACCACTACCGCACGCGGCTCACGCACACGCTCGAGACCGCGGGGATCTCGCGCACCGTCGCCCGCGCGCTGCGGCTGAACGAGGACCTGACCGAGGCGATCGCGCTCGGCCACGACCTCGGGCACGCCCCGTTCGGGCATACGGGCGAGGAGGTGCTCGACGAGGTGCTCGCCGAGCGCTTCGGACGCCGCTTCCGGCACAACGAGCAGTCGCTCCGCGTCGTCGAGGTGCTCGAGCGCGACGGCCGCGGGCTCAACCTCACCGAGGAGACCCGCGACGGGATCCTCAACCACACGGGATCCGGCGAGCCGGCCACCCTGGAGGGCAAGATCGTGCGCCTCGTCGACCGGGTGGCGTACATCAACCACGACATCGACGACGCGCTCCGCGCCGGGGTCCTCCACCCGGACGAGCTGCCGCAGGAGGAGATCGCGCTCCTCGGCGCGCGGGGCTCGCGCCGGATCGACACGCTCGTACACGACATCGTCGAGTGCTCGGCGGAGGCGAACGACATCGTCCAGAGCGACGAGATCGGCCGCGCGATGCTGAACCTGCGGGCGTTCATGTTCGAGCGCGTGTACCTCGGCCCCGAGGCGGAGGAGCAGCGCGGGCTCGCGACCGGCACCGTGCGCGGGATCTTCGACTGGCTCGTCGAGCACCCTGAGGACCTCCCGCCAAATCGCCCGGGCGACCTCCCGCAGCAGGTGACCGACTACGTCTCCGGCATGACCGACCGGTTCGCGCTCGCATGGCGGTAATCGCGCACGCCTCGATCGAGCAGGTGAAGGCCGCGGCCGACATCGTCGAGATCGTCTCGGCGCGCACGCCGCTCCGCCGCGTCGGCTCACGCTGGACGGGCCGCTGCCCCTTCCACGAGGAGCGGACGCCGAGCTTCTCGGTGGACGCCGCGGAGAAGCTCTTCTACTGCCACGGGTGCCACAAGGGCGGCGATCTGATCACGTTCGTCCGCGAGACGGAGGGGCTCGATTTCGTCGGCGCGATCGAGTGGCTGGCCGACCGCTACCGCATCCCGCTCGAGTACGAGGAGGTCTCCCCGCAGGTCGAGGCCGTGCGCCGGCGGCGCGAGCGGCTCCTCGCCCTCCTCGAGCAGGCGGCGACGTTCTACGGCCGCCACCTCTGGGAGACGGAGGCGGGGGCGCCGGTGCGGGCGTATCTGGCCGAGCGCGGGCTCACCGAGGAGGTCTGCCGCGGGTACCGGCTCGGGCTCTCGCCCGGCGGCGCCGTGCTCGCGGCGAAGGCCCGCGGGAAGGGCTACGTGCAGGAGGAGCTCGTCGCGGCCGGGCTCGTCAACCGGCGCGGGAACGACTACTTCGCGGGCCGGCTCGTCTTCCCGCTCGCCGACGCGCGCGGGCGAGTCCTCGGCTTCGGCGCGCGCAGGCTGCACGACGACGACCCGATCCCGGCGAAGTACGTCAACTCCCCCGAGGGCGAGCTCTTCCGCAAGGGGGCCATCGTCTACGGGCTGGACCGGGCGCGCGCGGCGATCGCCAAGGATGACCGCGCCGTCGTCGTCGAGGGGTACACCGACGTCCTCGCGCTCCACCAGGCCGGGCTCGGCACGACGGTGGCGTCGATGGGGACTGCCCTCACGGAGGCGCAGCTGAAGGAGCTCCGCCGGCTGACGGGCCGCCTGTACCTGTGCTTCGACGCCGACGCCGCGGGCGAGGCGGCGACGCTCCGCGGCATGGAGCTGGCGGTGCGGGCCGGGTTCGACGTCCGGGTCGTCCCGCTGCCGGCGGGGCTCGACCCGGCCGAGGCCGCGGAGGGGTTCGAGGAGCGGATCGCGGGGGCCGTCGGCTACCTGCTCCACCGCGTCCGGCTCGAGATCGAGCGGGCGCCCTCGCGGCAGGAGGCCTTCGCGCGCGTGCGCGAGGTCCTGGCCGGGGTCGAGGACTCGCCCGAGCGCGCCGAGGCCGTGCGCTACGCCGCCGACCGGCTCGACCTCCCGCCGGACACTGCCGCCGGGCTCGCACCCCGCACGCTGGCCCGCACCGGGACGGTCTCGCCGAAGCTCCTCGACGCGGGGGAGAGGCTCGAGCGCCGCCTCCTCGCCGCCTGCGCGACCTCGCCGGACCTCGCCGAGCGCTACCTGGCGCCGCTCGACGACCGCCACTTCGACAACCCGATGCACCGACGGCTGCGGACGCATCTGGTCGACGGGGGCGAGGACGCCGACCCGGAGCTCGTGGCGGCCCTGGCCGAGCTGGGCGCGACCGCCGAGGCCGAGCGCCTGGGCGAGGACACCGCGAAGGAGCTCTTCCTCCGGCTCGAGGAGCGGCTCGTCCGCCGGGAACTCGCCGACCTGTCCGGCGACGACCTGGCGCGGACAGTCGAGCTCCAGGGAGTCCTGTCGCGGATCCGGGACGCCCTCGAGCGGGTCGAGACCTAGGGGCTGTTAGACCGCTCCGCTAGACTTTTCCGGCCCCGAGCGATCCCCGGTAGCTCAATTGGCAGAGCATCCGGCTGTTAACCGGAGGGTTGTTGGTTCGAGTCCAACCCGGGGAGTAAAGAAAAAAAGCCCGCCGATGCGAGGCTTTTCTCGTCTTCGGGATCCGTCGACGTGGTAGACGCGGCATCCGCCGAGGCATGATCACACGCCGGCCGAGTCGCCCGAGGATCCGTAGATCTCCATGCGCGACACCCAGGCGGGCGACGGTCGATGGCGGTCGGGATCGGCGGCCCGCCGTTCGGCGACGGCGGCCATCGCAGCCTCGTAGGCCTCGTCGTCGTCCCAGACGATCACCGTCAACCGGCGTCCAGCCTCGCGGTCGGCGAGCCAGTAGGCGCGGATACCCGTCTCTTCGAACGCCGGAACGACCTCATCAACCACGTGTTCGATTCCAGCCTCGAGGTCGGAAGACGACTCGTTCTCGAAGGCGATCACCTGTGCGTTCACCGTGCTCCTCCTCTCGCGTGGAAGGCTGAGTCTCCCGCCGGGGATCGGGCCGCGCAAGGCGGGGAATCATTGCGGGCAGCCCGTCGTTACAGACAGTGGAGCCGGGCGTCCCATAAGCGCTCCCAGCGCGAACCGCCGCCCGCTCCGAGCAAAACCCACGAAAGGAACCGTTGGACACCACCATGCTGGACATTCATGAGCTCGATCTGCTGCTCGAGGACGAGGAGCGCTCCGACGAGAGCGCCGACGGGGAGCCGTTCGAGCTCGGCGAGGACCGCCTCCGGCCCGATGCCCCGGGCTCGATGGACTCGCTGCAGCTCTTCCTGAGCGAGATCGGGCGTCACCCGCTGCTCACCCCCTCGGAGGAGGTCGCGCTCGCCAAGCGCGTCGAGCGCGGCGATGCCGAGGCGAAGGAGCGGATGATCACCTCCAACCTGCGGCTGGTCGTCTCGATCGCCAAGCGGTACCGCAATCGCGGCGTGCCCTTCGGCGACCTCATCCAGGACGGCGTCATCGGCCTCAACCGCGCGGTCGAGAAGTTCGACTGGCGGAAGGGGTACAAGTTCTCGACGTACGCCACCTGGTGGATTCGCCAGGCCGTGCAGCGCTCGATCGCGGGCCAGTCGCGGACGATCCGCGTGCCCACGCACGTCCACGAGCGACGTCACACGCTCGATCGGCACGCCCGCCGGCTCTCGCCCCAGCTCGGGCGCGCTCCCACGAACGAGGAGCTGGCCGAGGCGACCGGGATCGCCCTCAGGCACGTCGAGGAGGCCCTCGACGTCGTCGAGGCCCGCGTCTCGCTCAACCAGCGCGTCGGGAACGACGACAACGCCGAGCTCGGCGAGCTCTTCGCCGACGAGAACGCCGACGACCCGGGCGAGCTCGCCGACGCGTCCCTGCGGACGCGCGAGCTGCGCCACGCGCTGACGGAGCTCCCGGAGCGCGAGCGCCGGGTGCTCGAGCTCCGCTTCGGCATCGACGGCGAGCCGCACTCGCTCGAGGCGATCGGCAAGGAGCTGGGCCTCTCGCGCGAGCGGATCCGCCACCTCGAGGGTGACGGG
>DATBJE010000124.1:0-2206 GCA_036556565.1 Gaiellaceae bacterium | reverse complement strand
CCGCCTTGCCACGGCATCGAGTTTACCCGCGTCGGGGCGGAGCTACTCGGGGGTGGGTTCCGCCAACGGCGCGTGGTTGCGCTCGGGGATGCGGTACCCGTGGTCGCGGCAGAGGCTGCCCGGGGCGTCCTCGGTGAGCGCATCGCAGTACCCCTTGCCGTACGCGGCCCGGAGGAACGCGGCGACCACCTCGAGGTTCCACTCGGAGATGCCGCACGCCTCTGCCCACAGGTCGGCGAGGCGGAGGTCGATGTCCAGCTCGAGGAGCTCGATACGCGAGGGTCGCTTGGCCATGCGCTGACCGTAGCCGCGCCGTCGGACGGATCCGGCGGCGAGATAGGCTCACCGGGGATGGGAGCGATTCGCATCGGCCCCGCGCGGGTTCCGAGCCAGGAGAGCCCGGAGGAGGCCGTCGAGCTGCTCCTCGAGCGGGGCTACACCGCCTGCGAGATCGACTTCGAGGGGCGGTTCTGGATGGAGTACCCGTGGGCGGAGCGGTTCGGCGCGCTCGCGCGCGAGGCCGACCTCGTGCTGTCCGTGCACGCGCCGATCGCCGGCTTCATGGGCCACCTCGAGCGCGACAAGAAGTACCGCATGGCGACGGGCATGCTCGACCATTCCGCCGGCGTCGCGGTCGCCTGCGGCGCCGAGCTCGTCGTCTTCCATCCGGGATTCCTCCTCGGGCGCGAGCGAGAGGCCGCGCTCGAGGCGGTCGCCGAGCAGCTCGGCGAGCTCCGCGAGCGGCTCGAGGGCAAGGGACGTGCCGTTCCCTTCGGCGTCGAGGTCATGGGCCGAGTGCGCGACCTCGGGACGATCGACGACGTCATCTGGCTCGCCGAGCGGCTCCACTGGGTGCGTCCCGTTCTCGACTTCGCGCACCTGCACGCCGTCAGCGACGGCGCATTCGTCGAGGCGGAGGCATTCGCGGAGGCCCTGGCGCGCGCCGACGCGGTGCTCGAGCCCGGCGCGCCCTTCCACATCCACTTCTCGGACATCGCGTACGCGAACCGGAACGAGACGAAGCACCTCCCCTACGGCGAGGGCACGCTCCGCGCCGAGCCGCTCCGCGACGCCCTCGCCCGCTTCGACCGCCCGGCGACGGTCATCTCCGAGTCGCCGGACGAGGAGTCCAGCCAGGCGATCCGGGCGATCCTCCTCGGCGCCGCCGTCCGCTAGCGGCGGGCAGGCCGGCCGCCTCGGGAGGGCTCGAAGTCGCCGCGCTCCGAACGGAGCTTGTGTTTCACATCACGAGCCGGGGAATCGGTCTTCCCCCGGGCTCAGAGCTATTCCTCACCCGGCTGAAAGGGACCAGCCAGACCTTGTGCGCGTGGAACACAAGCCGGGTCGGGGGGCGCGAGCGCCTTGGAGCCCCGGTCGGCTGACGCGTCGACTCAGCTGTCGCCGACGAGGCGGAGGCCCGGGCCGTCCGTCACGGACACGGTGCGCTCCACGCCGGGACGGCGCCATGCATCGCCGAGGCGCTCGTCGAGCGTGGCCTCGAGCTGACCCGTCTCGGCGAGCTCCTGGACGATGTCGGCCCCGCCGATGAGCTCGCCGTTGACGAAGACCTGCGGGATCGTCGGCCAGCTGGAGAGCGCCGAGAGCTCCTGGCGGATGCGTGGATCCGGGAGGATGTCTACCGCCGTGAACCCGGCGCCGACCGAGCGCAGCGCCTGGAGAGCGCGATCCGAGTTCCCGCACGCGGCTCGCTCGGGCGTCCCCTTGATGAAGGCGACCACCGGCTCGGTCTGGATCGTCTCGTTGATGCGCTCGCGCAGGTCGCTCATCCCTCTCCCCTCGTCGTGATTCGCAGCTCGTGGATCGCGCCGTCTTGAAGCGGCGCCGCCAGGGCGTTGTACACCTTCCGGTGCGCGTCGACGAGCGAGAGGCCGTCGAACTCCTTGTCGGCGACGGTGACGTGGAAGTGGTCGCCGCCCCCCGTGCGATCGACGACCGTGATCTCCCCGGCGTCCGGAAACGCCGTCCGCAAGAGCTCCTCCAGCCGCTCGCTCATCCTGCCGACCATAGCACCAGGGCACTCACCTGCCCGGGAGCGACCTAACCGGGACGAGGTACCCCAAAAGGGGGACGACCGGAGGGCGGGGCATTACCGATGATGCGACTGCCGCATGAACGACGACGCCGCGACCCTTCCCGAGTTCGGGACGGGCCTTCGGGCCAGGCTCGAGCGGATCGAGCGCGCTCA
>DATBJE010000123.1:0-6708 GCA_036556565.1 Gaiellaceae bacterium | reverse complement strand
TCTACTGAGAGGGAGCCCGCGTCCGGCCCTCGCGTCGGCAGGGCACCCACCTGGTACGCCAGGTTCCTCACGCACGGGGCATCATCGGCGGAGTGGAGCACTCTTTTCTTCCATGGCCACGAGCGAGCTGATCGGCAACGCCGCGCGCGCCGGCGACCTGGCGTGGATCGCCCTCGACGTCGACCGCGGGCGGATCGTCGGCGCGCGCGGCGACGGCGTGGGCATGCGGGAGCTCTGCGGCGAGGTGCGGGGGCTCGGCCTCCTCGCGGCCGCAGCCGTCCCCGGCGACGACCTCGCCCTCGACGCGCTTCACGACGCCCTCGGGCCGGCGGTCCGTGCGACGTCGGGCTCCGACCGGGTCGTCGTCGCCATGAGCGGGGGCGTCGACAGCGCCGTCGCCCTCCTCGAGGCGAAGGACGCGGGGCTCGAGCCCGTCGGGCTGACGCTGCGGCTCTGGACCGACCCGCACGGCCCGAGCTCCGAGCGGGCGTGCTGCTCGCCGGAAGCCGTGGTGGCGGCGCGGTCGACCTGCCATTCCCTGGGGATCCCGCACGTCACCCTCGACCAGCGCGAGGGCTTCCGACACGCCATCGTCTCGCCGTTCGTCGCCGCCTACGAGCGCGGAGAGACGCCCAACCCCTGCATCCGGTGCAACGGGGCCTTCCGCTTCGCGACGTTCTTCTCCTTCGCGCGCCGGATCGGCGCCGCGCGGGTCGCCACCGGGCACTACGCGCGCATCCGCCCGCACCGCGGCCGCCTGCTTCTCGCCCGGCCGGCCGACGCCGACAAGGACCAGACCTACATGCTCGCGCGGGTCGATCCTCGCGTCCTCGACCGGCTCTGGTTCCCGCTCGGGGACCGGACGAAGGACGACGTGCGCGGCCAGGCCCTCGCGGAGGGGCTGGCGGCCGCCGGCCGCCCGGAGAGCCAGGAGGCGTGCTTCCTCGGGGGCGCGGACTACCGCGAGTTCCTGGCACGGCAAGGCCTCGAGCCGCGCACGGGCGCGATCGTCGACGAGGACGGGACCGAGCTCGGCCGCCACGCCGGCCACTGGGCGTTCACCGCCGGCCAGCGGCGCGGGCTGGGGGTCGCCGTCGGCGAGCCCGTCTACGCCGTCCGGACGGTGCCGCGCACGAACACGGTCGTCGTCGGCCCGCGCTCCTCGCTCGCCCGGACGCGCGTCACGGTTCGCTCCGGCCGTCTCTACGTGCCGGTCGACCGCGCCGACGTCAAGCTCCGCTACCGCTCGCCCGCGACGCCGGCCAGGGTCGAGCACGCGGGGCGCGGGTTCCGCCTGCACCTCGAGGAGCCGGCGTACGGCGTCTCTCCCGGCCAGGCCGCCGTCCTCTACGAGGGCGACGCGGTCGTCGGCGCGGGCCTGATCTCGGCGAGTGCCTAGAATCGGGCAGATGCCCCTCGCGGACATCGAGGCGATCGACGTGCTCTGGATCGCGCTCAGCATCTTCTTCGTGTTGGTCGCGATCGGGCTGACCTACGTGCTCGTCCGCCTCGGGTCGACCGTCGGGCGGACGACCTCCTTCATCCAGGGCCTCGAGCGCGAGGTGCTCCCGGTGATCAAGGAGAGCGGAGGGACGATCGAGCGCGTGAACATGCAGCTGGACAAGGTCGACCGGATGACCGACAGCGCGGTCGACGTGACGGACAGCGTCGACACGGCGGTCAGGGCGGTGACGCTCGCGATCGCGTGGCCCGTGCAGAAGGTCTCCGGCCTCGCGGAGGGGATCGCGCAGGGCATTGCCTCGCTGCGCGTCCGCCGGAGCCCGCGCGGCGCGTACGAGGAGGGCCGCGAGGCGGCCGCGCGCCGGGAGCAGGAGATCGCGGACGAGCTGCGCCGAGAGGCCGCAGACCGTGAGCGCTGACGCGATCACGCTCTCGATCCCGCGCGAGCAGCCGTACTACGGCGTCGCGCGGCTCGTCGTCGGCGGCCTCGCGGCTCGGCTCGACCTCTCCTACGAGCAGCTCGAGGACCTCCAGCTCGCGCTCGCGAGCGTGCTCGAGCGCGAGGGTTACCGCGTGGGCGACGAGGTCACGATCCGCCTCCTCGTGGAGCCGGGCCGGGTCGGGCTCGAGGTCGGCCCGCTCGACGCGAGGGTGGAGGACGACCTCGGGCGGGAGCATGACGGCGTCTTCCTCGGCCGCCTGCTCGAGACGCTCGTCGACGACGTCTCGCTCGGCAAGGACCGCGACGGGCACTGGCTCCGGCTCGAGAAGCGGGTGCCGAAGGCCCGCGGCGAGCCCGGCTCGTGACCGTCGCCGGGGGGAGGAGCGACCGCGAGCTCCTGGTCGCGTACCGCGAGGGCGGAGACGACGAGGCGCGCGAGCTCCTGATCGAGCGCCACCTCCCGCTCGTGCGCTCGCTGGCCCGCAGGTACGCGAACCGCGGCGAGCCGCTCGACGACCTCGTGCAGGTCGGCTCCATCGGGCTCATCAAGGCGATCGACCGCTTCGATCTCGAGCGCGGCGTCGAGCTGACGACGTATGCGACGCCGACGATCATCGGCGAGATCAAGCGCTACTTTCGCGACAAGGGCTGGTCGGTGCGCGTCCCACGCGGGCTGCAGGAGCTCAGCCTCCGCCTGTCTCAGCTCGTGGACGAGCTGACGGTTCAGCTCGAGCGCTCGCCGACGATCGCCGAGCTGGCGGAGGCGGCGGACGTGGAGGAGGAAGAGGTGCTGGAGGCCCTCGAGTCGGGGCAGGCGTACAGCGCCGCGTCGCTCTCGACCCCCGCGGGCGAGGAGGGCGAGCCCGATCCGCTCGAGGCGATCGGCGAGCTCGAGCACGAGTACGTCGTGAGCGAGGACCGCGCGATCCTGGAGCCGGGACTGGCGGTGCTCGACGAGCGCGAGCGGCGGATCATCCACCTCCGGTTTTGGGTCGGCCTCACCCAGTCGCAGATCGCGCAGCGCGTCGGCATCTCGCAGATGCACGTCTCGCGCCTCATCCGCCGGGCGCTCGAGAAGCTCCGGGACGAGGTCGCGCCGGCCCGCCGGCCGGGCGCGTAAGGCGGCACGCCTAGAATCGAGGCCGTGCGCACGTCCGCCGAGCTGCGCGAGGGCTTTCTCTCCTTCTTCGAGTCGAAGGGCCACCGCCGGCTGCCCTCGGCCTCGCTCGTCCCGGCGACCTACGACCCGTCGGTCCTCCTCACGACGGCGGGGATGCAGCCGCTCAAGCCCTACTTCCTCGGGCTCGAGGAGCCGCCCGCGCGCCTCCTGACGACGGTGCAGAAGTGCTTTCGCACGACGGACATCGACGACGTCGGCCTGACCGCGCGGCACCTGACGCTCTTCGAGATGCTCGGCAACTTCTCGCTCGGCGAGTACTTCAAGGACGGCGCCGTCGACCTCGCCTGGGAGTTCGTCACCGAGCGAATGGAGCTCGATCGCGACCGCCTCTGGGCGACGGTCTTCGCGGGCGATCCCGAGCTCGGGCTCGGCGAGGACGAGGTCGCGATCGCCGCCTGGGAGCGGATCGGCGTCCCGGCGGAGCGCATCGTGCGGCTCCCGCGCTCGGAGAACTTCTGGCAGGCGGGGCCGACCGGGCCGTGCGGCCCGTGCTCCGAGCTCTACTTCGACCGCGGGCGCGAGTACGGCTGCGACCGTCCCGAGTGCGCGCCCGGCTGCGAGTGCGACCGCTTCCTCGAGGTCTGGAACCTCGTCTTCATGGAGTTCGACCTCGCGGACGACGGGACGCTCACGCCTCTTCCCAGCCAGAACATCGACACCGGGCTCGGGGTCGAGCGCGGCGCGGCCGTCCTCCAGGGCGTCCACTCGGTGTACGAGACGGACGGCTTCCGGCACGTCATGGAGTGGGTGGCCGCCGAGACCGGCACGCGTTACGGCGAGTCCGACGTCGTCACCAAGGCCCACAGGGTGCTCGCCGACCACGGCCGCGCGATGACCTTCCTCGTCGCCGACGGCGTCACGCCGTCGAACGAGGGCCGTGGCTACGTCCTGCGGCGGGTGATCCGGCGCGCCGTCCTCCACGGCCACGACGTCGGGCTCGAGTCGTTCCTGCCGAGGCTCGCCGACGTCGTCGTCGAGCAGATGGGGGGCGTCTATCCCGAGCTGGTCGCCGGCCGCGGGACGATCGGCGACATCCTCGCCGCCGAGGAGGCGCGCTTCACGCGGACGCTGGCCGTGGGCGAGGGCTTCTTCGAGGAGGCGGCCGCGAAGGACGCCGTCTCGGGCGAGGACGCGTTCCGGCTCCATGACACCTACGGTTTCCCCATCGAGCTCACGCGCGAGCGTGCGCGCGAGCGCGGCCTCGCCGTGGACGAGGACGGCTTCGCGGAGCTCATGGCGGAGCAGCGCGAGCGCTCGCGGGCCGCCGCGGGAACCGGCGCCGGGCTCGAGCGCGCCGCCGACTTCGCGCGCGCCGCCGGCTTCGGGACGGACTTCGTCGGCTACGAGAAGATCGACGTCCTCACGCAGGTCGGCGCGCTCGAGCAGCTCGAGGACGGCCTCTTCCTCGCCAAGCTGCGCGAGTCTCCTTTCTACCCCGAGGGTGGGGGCCAGGTGTCCGACCAGGGCTGGATCGAGAAGGACGGGCAGCGCGCGGAGCTCGTCCAGGCCTTCCGCTTCGGCGAGGACCAGGCGCTCCTCTTCGAGGGCGAGGGCTTCGCCGCCGGCGACCGGGTCCGGGCCGTCGTGCCCTGGAAGATCCGCTTCCCGACGATGGCGAACCACACCGCCACGCACCTCCTGCACCAGGCGCTCCAGGAGGTCCTCGGCGACCACGTGCGCCAGGCCGGCTCGGCCGTGCGCCCCGACAAGCTCCGCTTCGACTTCACGCACTCGGAGGCGCTCACGCCCGAGGAGCGCGAGCGCGTCGAGGAGACCGTCAACCGGCGCGTCTTCGAGAACCGGGCGGTGCGCGCGTTCCTGACGCCGATCGAGGAGGCGCGCACGCTCGGCGCCATGATGCTCTTCGGCGAGAAGTACGGCGACATCGTCCGCGTGCTCGAGGTCGACGGCGTCTCCCGCGAGCTCTGCGGCGGGACGCACGTCCGCGCGACCGCCGAGATCGGGCCCTTCGCGATCCTCTCGGAGGGCTCCATCGGCTCGGGGGTCCGCAGGATCGAGGCGGTGACCTCGGGCGAGGCCTTCGCGTACCTCCGCGGCCGTGGCCACGAGGCCGACGAGCTCCGCCGCGAGCTCGAGAGCGTGCGCAAGGAAGCGCGCGCGAAGCCGCAGGCCGCCGCCGGGCCGGAGGTGGTCGACGAGCGCCACCAGAAGGCCGGCGACGTCGAGGTCATCGTCCTCGAGGTGGTCGCCGCGACGCCCGACGCGATGCTCGAGCTCTCGGACCGCCTCAAGCAGCAGCACGCGCCCGCCGCCGTCGTGGTCGGCTCGCGTGAGGACGGGCGCGTCCACCTCGTCGTCAACCTCGACCGCTCCGTCGAGGAGCGCGGCGTGGACGCGGTCGAGGTCGTCCGGCAGGCGGCCGCGCTCGTCGGCGGCGGGGGTGGGGGCCGGCCGGGCATGGCGCGCGCCGGCGGCCGCGATCCCGAGAAGCTGGGGGAGGCGCTGGCCGAGGCGGAGCGGGCGCTCCTCGCCGCGCTCGGTTGAGCGCCGCGGAGTTGGCGGCAGGGCCCACCACTAGAATCGCCCGGCGGTGAAGGTGCTCGCACTCGACTACGGGTCGGCGCGGACCGGCGTCGCCGTCTCCGACCCCACCGGCACCGTCGCCCGGCCGCTGGGAGTCGTCGAGCGGGCGGGGACGGACGCCGGGCTCGCGCGGGTCCTCGAGGTCGCGCGCGCGGAGGGCGCCGAGCGCATCGTCGTCGGGCTCCCCCTGACGCTCCGCGGCGAGCGCGGGGCGCAGGCCGAGGAGACCGAGCGCTTCGTCGAGCGCCTTCGCGCCGCCACCGAGCTCCCGATCGAGAGCTTCGACGAGCGCTTCACCACCGCGCTGGCGGCGCGGTCCGACACCCGGGCGCCGGAAGACGCGGTCGCCGCCGCACACCTCCTCTCGAGCTACCTGCAGTGGAAGGCGAGCAGCCGCCGAGCGTGAAGAGCGTGCACAAGCGGAGGCGCGGCTCGAGGATCGCCGCGCTCTTCGGGGTGCTCCTCGGGCTGGGGTTGATCGTCGGGATCGGCTACGTCCTCGCCCAGGCGAGCCTCTTCGACGGGGGCGGCCCGGCGTCGGCGGGCCCCAGCGCGTCGACCGAGACCGAGCCGCCGAAGCCCGTCCTGCGCATCGTCTTCCCCGAGGGCTTCACACGGGCCGAGATGGCGCGGCGGATCGCCGCCGTGAACGAGATCGCCGTGGAGAAGCGCGGCATCACCCCGTCGCTGCGGCCTCGCGCCTACCTCGCCGCCAGCGAGGACCTGCGGCTCCTTCCGGCCGGCTTCGAGGGCTCGGGCGCCCCGGACCTCGAGGGCTTCCTCTTCCCGGCGACCTACAGCTTCACGGAGGACACGACCTCGGCGGAGCTCGTCGACCTCCAGCTCGTGGCGTTCAACCGCGAGTGGGCGAAGATCGATCTGGACTACGCGAAGTCGAAGAACCTGACGCCGTACGACGTGCTCATCATCGCCTCGATGATCGAGAAGGAGGTCCAGGTCCCGAAGGAGCGTTCGCTCGTCTCCGCGGTCATCTACAACCGGCTGAAGGCGCGGATGCCGCTCGGGATCGACGCGACCATCCGGTACGGGTTCGACATCCCGCCGACGAAGGCGATCACCC
>DATBJE010000122.1:0-21976 GCA_036556565.1 Gaiellaceae bacterium | reverse complement strand
CCTCCTCCTCGAACCTGACGCGGTCGCGCGCCTCGGTCGCCAGCCGGCGGGCATCGCCTTCGGGCTCTTCCATCCGCCGGACACTAACAAGCAAACGCCCGGAAACCCCCGGCTATTCCGGGCCTTTCGCCCTCAGGCGGCGATCGGGTGGAAGCCCGCGCTGCCGAGAGCCGCGACGATCGCCTCGCGCTCGACCCGCTCGTCGTCCCAGGAGAGGGTCACCTCGCCCATGAGATTCGCGCGCGCCGACTCGAGCCCGTCGAGCCCCTCGAGCGCCACCCCCAGCCGGAGGACGCACCGCTCGCAGCGGATGCCGCTCACCGCGATCGTCTCGGACCGGATCATCACAGGCCATCGTATGTGAGGGCGACGAGGCGCTCGCAGAGCGTGCGGAGGCCGTCGGCGCGGCCCACGGCGACCTGGTCGCCGGCCTGGTCGAGCCCGTCGAGCGCTCCCAGGAGGAGCCCGACGCTCCCCAGGCGCCGGGCGGTCGGGGCCACCTTGTCCACGAGCTCGCGGAGAAGGTCGGAGGCCGGGCAGGCGCGGTCGCCGTCCGGGTGGACGAGGAGGGCTTCGGGCCCGAAGCGGGCAGCCGCCCAGCGGTTCTGCGCGTAGACGCCGCGGTCGGCCGGCGCGGCAGCCGGCTCGCACGCGACGACGAGCGCGTGGACGAGCGCCGCGAAGGCGGCCGTGGCCGCGAGCGTCGTGGCCTGGTCAGGCGCCCTGACCTCGAGCGTCCCCAGCTGCGGGTGCGGCCGCACGTCCCACCAGAGGCGCATGAGGTCGTCGGCGAGGCCCAGGGTCACGAGCCGCTCCGCAAACTCGGCCCACGCCTCGTAGGAGGCGAAGGCGGGCGGAGCGCCGCTGCGCGGGAGCAGCGCGAGGATCTCGGCCCGCGTCGACGCCAGGCCCGTCTCGGCGCCCCGCTCGTAGGGCGAGTTCGCGGACCCCGCCAGGACGACGGGCAGCCACGGGAGGACGCCCTCGAGCCGACCCATGCACTCCTCGGGGCTCGCCACGCCCACGTGGACGTGGAGCCCGGAGCAGTACTGGCGCCGCGCGGACGGGCCCGCATACGCGGCGAACGCCTTCAGCCCCGCGATCGGCGTGATCGCCTGCTCCTCGGCGACGGCGGTCGGCCACGTGCCCACCGCCGCGAGCTCGAGCCCCACCGAGGCCGCGCGCCGTCTCGCCTCGAGCCGAAGCTGCCGGAGCTCCGCGACCGCCTCCTCGACGGTGTCGCAGATCGAGGTCGTCAGCTCGAGCATCGAGGTGAAGAGCTCCGCCTTGAACCGCGTCCCGTCGAGAAGCTCGGAGGGCCAGGGCGACGGCTCCAGGGTCGCGGCGTCGAGGACGAACAGCTCCTCCTCGAGCCCGACGGAGAACGCCTGCGAGCGTCCGAAGCGGTGAGGGACCACGGGGCCGCGAAGTCTAAGAGCTCGGTTCAGGATGAGCCTCGTCGCCGGGGTGTTCTGGACACGTGCGAGGCAAGGACGCAGGGAGCGCTCGTATTCGAGAATACGGGCGCGACCGAGGACGCAGAATCGCGCCGTCCAGGGCGGCCCGGCGACTCAGTGCCTCATTGTGGATCGAGCTCTAAAGAGGAAAGGTGTCGGAGGCCCGGGCAGGCTGTACGGGCCTCCGACTGGTCAGGCCCCGGGGGGAGGGGCCTTCGGGCGCGCTAGCCGGATTGGTCTGGCAGGCGCCCGAGCGTGACAGTCACCGTCTCCTTGTCCTCGTCGCGCTGGATCCCGAGCGTCAGGGAATCGCCGGGGTCCTTCGACTGGACGATCCTGCGCAGGTCGTCCGGAGAGGTGACAGGCTCGCCGTCGGCGGACGTGACGATGTCGCCGCCAAGCGAATAGCTGGTGCCGTCGATGACGACGTCCTGGTCGCCGCCTTGCAGGCCTGCGTCGTCGGCGGGGCTGCCGGGCACGACCTCCACGACGAGGGCGCCCTGGTCGACGGGGAGGCGGTAGCTCGCTAGGAGCGAGTCCGAGATCTCGACCATCCTCACGCCCAGGTAGGCGTGCTCGACCTTGCCGGTCTGGAGGACCTGGGAGACGACCTCCTTGACCGTGTTGATCGGAACGGCGAAGCCGATTCCGACGTTGCCGCCGCTCTCGCTCTCGATCTGCGAGTTGACGCCGATGACCTCGCCCTTCGCGTTCAGGAGCGGGCCGCCCGAGTTGCCCTGGTTGATCGGCGCGTCCGTCTGGATGACCTCGTCGATCGTGTACCCGTTGGGCGCCTGGATCTGGCGCTGCAGCGCGCTCACGATGCCGGCCGTGACCGTGCGCTCGAGCCCGAATGGGTTCCCGATGGCGACCACCGGGTCGCCGACGCGGATCGCGTCCGAGCTCCCGAGCGGGAGCGGCGTGAGGGCGCGCGCCTGGGCGTCGATCTTGAGGACCGCGATATCGGTCGAGGGGTCGGTGCCGACGACCGTGGCGGGGATGTTGTCCTCGCCGGAGAAGTTGACCTCGACCTCGTCGGCGCCCTCGACCACGTGGTAGTTGGTGACCACGTGGCCGGCCTTGTCGACGACGAAGCCCGAGCCGAGGGCGGTGCCCCCGCCGCCGCCGAACCCGAAGAACGAGTTGCCTCCGGACGTGGTGGACGTCACCTGGACGACGCCCGGGCCGGTCTCGCGGTAGATCTGCTGCACCGACTTGCCGATGCTCGCCGTGTCGTCGACCTGGACGCGCGACGCCTTGCCGGCCGTCGCATTGCCCGAGACCGCGCTGACGACGGTCGTCGTGTCGTCGCCCGCGCCCACGGCCGCGCCGATGCCGACGGCGGCGGCGCCGCCGAGCACGGCTGCGAGAAGGAGCCCGCCGATACGGGTCCACCAGTGCTGGCCGGGAGGCATTGCCTCGTTATAGCCCGGCCGCCGTGAAGTCCCTGTTGCGCGACGTTAAGGCGGCGTTAAGCGCGAGCGGCGGGCCTGAGCGCTTCGATCCTGCGAGTTTGAAGGTCGTATTGGCCAGGGTTAGGTTGCGCGGGTGAAGACCGCCCGCGCACGTCAGTTCGTCGAGGCCGTCGCGTCCCATGACTTCGAGGCAGCGAAGGCGTTGCTCGATCCCGACGTCGAAACCGTGACGCCTCGTGGCACTCTTCGTGGCATCGAAGCATGCCGGCAGGTGCTTCAGAAGGCGGGCGGAGACGAGCAGCTCACCATGGAGCAGGCGGAGCCGGAACTCGAGGACATCGAGGGGGACATCGTTGCCCGAACGCACGAGATCGCTCGCTGGCGTAACACGGGCGAGATCGCGTATGAGCGCGACTTTGCCCTGCGCTTGACGCTCGACGACGAGAGAATCGTCAGGATCGTGGTGATGCCGGGGGGCGCGCTGCCCGCGCGAGGTCGATAGCGATTCGCCGGGGCGCACGCCCCGAGGGAACGGTCAGCGCGCGCCGCTACTCGTCGAAGGGACCCTCGGCGCGAGGGTCGTCCGGGCCGCCGCGCCCGAGAAACTGGCGAACCTCGGTCTCCTCGATCTCCTCGGCCGGCCCCTCGGCGATGAAGAGCAGCGCCCACATCAGCCAGGCGAAGGTCAGCGGGAGCAGCACGATGAAGAACGCCCCGATCATCGTCACCCTCCTTTCGCGCTCGGCGCTCGCGCTGGCAGAGCCGCGGACCGGCCGAGCCAGTCGTCGAAGCGGGTCTCGGCGAGCGTTGCGTCGCCGTCGGGGACGAGAGTGCGCTCGCCCAGCCGCGCCCCGAAGTAGCGCGCGTCGGGATCCGCGACCACCTCGCGCGGGTCGCCGCGCTCCTCGAGTGCGTGCCGGATGAGCTCGTCGAGCCGAAACGGCTCCGGCCCGGCGACCTCGACGATCCCGTTCACGGGCGGCCCGACGGCCGTCCGCGCGACCGCGGCCGCGACGTCGTCGGCGGCCACGGGCTGGATCAGAACCGGCGCGAGCCGGACGATGTCGCCGTCGGTGGCGGCGTCCGCGATGCTCGTGACGAACTCGAAGAACTGCGTCGCGTGGACGATCGAGTACGGGACCGGCGAGCCTTCGATCAGCGTCTCCTGCGCGATCTTGCCCCGGAAGTAGCCGCTTTCGGTCAGGCGGTCGGTGCCCACAACCGACAACGCGACGTGATGGCCGACGCCGGCCGCCGCTTCGGTCGCGAGGAGGTTGCGCGTCGACGTCTCGAAGAACGTCAGCACCGCCTCGTCCTCGGAGGACGGGGAGTTCGAGACGTCGACGACGACCGCAGCGTCCGCCAGGACCTCGGCAAGGCCCTCGCCGGTGAGGGTGTTGACGCCCGAGTCCGGCGACGCCGCGACGACTTCATGGCCGTCCTCCTCGAGCCTGGCGACGAGCTTCGAGCCGACGAGCCCGGTCCCGCCGATGACGACGATCTTCATGAGGCCCCCTTTCGGTCACACTCACTGCGCCGACGCGCAGCCCCGCAAGGCCTGAGACCCATCGCCCGCGGGTCACCGCCGAGGGTAGCGGACTCGCTGTTAGGGAGTGGTGAAGGCTCAGGCGGGCGGCCGGCGTCCCCGCCGGTCGAACGCCGCCCGAGCTCGGCGTCGCCGAATGAATGGTGTCGGCGACTCCCGAGGCCCGAGACCCTTTACGATCGCCCCGGTGTGGAGTAGCCCGCTCCTCTACGAGCGCCTGACCTGGCCCGAGGTGCGCCGCGCGGCGGCGGAGGAGCGCGTCTGCGTGATCCCGGTCGCGACGCTCGAGGACCACGGGCCCCACCTCCCGATCGACACCGACCTCCGCATCACGGCGGAGGTGTGCCGGCGCACGGCCGAGGCCGCGCCCGAGGAGACGATCCTGCTCCCGCCGATCCCGCACGGCTACTCGCCCCACCACATGGACTTCCCCGGCCCGATCACGATCGGGTGGGACACGTTCACCCGCTACTGCAAGGACGTCGGCACCTCGCTCGCGCGCCACGGCTTCAGGCGCATGCTCTTCCTCAACGGCCACGGCTCGAACCAGAACTTCGTCGAGGCGGCGGCCCGGCTCGTGGGGGTCGAGCACCCCAACGCGCTCGCCGCGGCCGCCTTCTACCTCTCCGGTGCGCGCTCGCTCGCGCTGATCGACACCCTGCGCGAGTCGGAGCGCGGCGGCATGGCGCACGCGTGCGAGCTCGAGACGTCGATCTACCTCGCCATCGACGCCGACGCCGTGGCCATGGACAAGGCGGTCGACGAGCGCGGCTACCCGTCGGGCGAGTACGCCTTCATGGACTGGTCCGACGGCCCCCTCGCCGTCATGCCCTGGTGGTCGTCGTTCTCGCGCACGGGCGTGCAGGGCGACGCGACGAAGGCGACCGCCGAGAAGGGCGCCGCTCTCCTCGACGCCGCGGTGGAGGAGTGCGTCGGCTTCGTCCGCGAGCTCCTCGCCATGCCGCTGCCCAGCCGCCGCGATCCTGCGGAGACGCCGTGACCCCGCCGCCGATCCCGCTCGTCAGGGCCGCCGGCTCGCATGGCGAGGCCGGCCGACAGGTCGGCGTCGCCACCGCCGTGGAGATGCGGCGGATGGTCGGTGAGCCCCTTCCGGACCCCGATCTCGTCTCCCGGTACCGCGCGGTGACCCTCGAGCACGTCCCCTGGATCGTCGAGGAGCTCGACGCGGCGGCCGAGGGCGCCGGCGTCGACCGGCAGGCGTTCTTCGCCGCCGCGATCGAGGAGCTCGCGCCGAGCGCGGCCCCGACCGGCTGCACGGACCTCGTCGTCACCGGCGCGCACACTCCCGACGGGCACCTGCTCGTTGCCCATACGAACGACCTCTACGCCGAGGAGGAGGACGGGATCGTGGCGATCGAATGGCGCGTGCCGGGCGAGCCGGTCGTGTTCTCCCTCGGCGCCGGCCCGCTGGTCAGCGTCGGCTGGAACGATGCGGGCCTCTCGGTGACGGGCAACGAGGTCTCGCCGAACGACGAGGGCGTCGGCATCCCGCGCCTGCTCCAGGTGCGCGACGTCGTCACGCGCCGGACGCTGCAGGAGGCGATCGACGCCAGCCTCCACCCGGCCCGGTCCTCCGCCTACAACTGGGTGCTGGCCCACTCCGACGGGAGCGCGGCCAACGTGGAGGCCTCCGCCACCAGCGACCGAACGGACGGGCCCCGGGACGGCTTCGTGACGCACACGAACCACTACACGCACGCCGAGATGAGGCCGTTCGAGCGCGACGGCGACTACGAGAGCTCGTGCGCGCGCCTCGGGCGGGCGGGCGAGCTCGCGGCCGGCGACGGCTTCACGGTCGAGACCCTGCGTGGGATCCTCTCCGATCACGAGAACGGCGAGAACGCCATCTGCCGCCACGGCGAGGAGCCGAAGGCGATCAAGACCGTCTTCTGGTGCGTCGCGGACGTGACCGCGGGCGAGATCACGTACGGCCGCGGCAACCCGTGCGACTCGGAGGCCCAGGTCTACCGCTTCGGGTCGTGAAGGAGGCAACGCTCTTCGGGAAGCCGCTTCCGACGGGAGGCACGATCGGCGTCGCCGCGCCGGCGAGCCCGTACGAGAGCCGCTCCGACGTCGTGCGCTCGATCGAGTGGTGGGAGTCGAGGGGCTACGGCGTCAAGCTGGCCGAGCACGTCTACGCGCGCGACGACTTCGTCGCGGGTGATTCGCGCGAGCGGGCCGACGACCTCGTCTCGCTCTTCGCCGACCCCGAGGTGGACGTCGTCCAGTGCCTCCAGGGCGGCTACGGCTCCGCGCAGATCATCCCCCATCTCGATCTCGACGCGATCGCCGCCAACCCGAAGCCGCTCCTCGGCTTCTCGGACATCACGGCGCTCCACGTGGCGATCCGCCAGGAGACCGGGCTCGCGACGTTCTACTCCAACGGCTTCCTCGGCGTGGGCGCGCCGGAGACGAGCGACTTCACGCGGGAGCGGCTGCTCGCCGTGCTTCGCGGCGAGGGCGCCGGGGAGGTCCCGCGGAACCCGGACGACCCGTTCGTCCACGCGATCCACGGCGGGAAGGCGTCGGCGCCGCTCGCCGGCGGCTGCCTCTGGCTCCTCATGCAGACGATGGGGACGCCCTCGGAGATCGACCTCGACGGCGCGATCCTCTTCTTCGAGGACACGCACCTCCCGCCCTACTACCTCGACGGCGCGCTCACCCAGCTCGCGCACGCCGGCAAACTCGACGGCGTCCGCGGAGTCGTAGTCGGTGAGATGGAGAAGAGCGACTGGGGAGACCACCCCGCGGGGTGGCCGCGGACGCGGACGGCGGAGGACGTCCTCGAGGTTCACCTGGAGCCGCTGGGCGTCCCCGTGCTATACAAGCTCCCCTTGGGACACGGGAAGCACCTCGCAGCCATCCCCCTCGGCGTCGAGGCGACGCTCGACGCAGACGCGAGGACGCTCACCATCGAGCAATCCGGCCTGGCGACGAAGTAAGGAGTGAGAGCATTGAGGAAGCGAGCGTTGGTGCTGATCGCAGTCCTGGCCATGGCAGTCGGTCTCGCCGGCTGCGGCGGCGGAGGGAGCTCCGGAGCGGAGCAGGGGACCGGCGCCTCCGAGGGGACGCCCAAGAAGGGCGGCATCCTGCGCGTGGGCACGCAGAACTACATCGATTCGCTCAACCCCTTCAACTTCATCGAGTCCCAGGCCTACCAGGGCATGATCATGATCTACCCGCAGCTCGTGCAGTACGCGACGGGCGCGGACGGGCTCGTGATCGAGGGCGACTGGGCCGAGTCCTGGGACACGTCGGCGGACGGCAAGGACTGGACGTTCCACCTGAAGCCCGGCGGCACCTGGTCGGACGGCAAGCCGCTGACCGCGGCGGACGCCGCCTGGACGATCAACACGACGGTGAAGTACGCCGGCGGCCCGACCGCCGTCGCGGCGCCCGCTGTCAACCACGTGAAGAACGCCGAGGCGACCGACGACAACACGCTCGTCATCCACTACGCGTCGCCCGTCGGCAACGTCCTCGCGCAGTTGGAGCAGTTCTTCATCGTCCCGCAGCACGTCTGGGAGAAGCTCGCGGGCCCCGACGGCAAGGGCCTGAAGACCTACCACCCCGAGCAGCACCTGCCGATCGTCTCGGCCGGCGCCTACACGGTCAAGCAGTACGAGAAGAAGGGCACGACGGTCTTCATCCCGTGGAAGGGCTACTACGGCGAGCCTTCGAACGCCGAGGCCGTCGCGCTGACGTACTTCACGAACGCCGACTCGATGATCTCCGAGCTCCAGCAGGGCAACGTCGACTGGGTCGACCAGGTGCCGTTCAACGCAGTGAACGTCCTCGAGAAGGACGACAGCATCGTCGTCAACAAGGTCCCGGGCGCCGAGACGACGAACATCACCTGGAACTCGAACCCGCGCAAGCCGCAGAACCGGGAGCTCCTCGACCCGCAGGTGAAGAAGGCGCTCTCGATGTGCGTCGACCGCGAGCGGATCATCGAGGTCGTCTTCAACGGCTACGCGACCCTCGTCGAGAGCCTCCCCGGGCACATCGCCGGCGAGATGGAGAACCCGAACCTCGGGCCGCTCGAGTACAACTGCGACGAGGGCAACACGATGCTGGACGACCTCGGCTACACCAAGGGCTCGGACGGCATCCGCGTCGCGCCCGCGACCACGGGCCAGAACGCGCAGGCCGCGCACCCGATGGGGTACGAGGTCATCCTGCCGACGTCGACCGACTTCAACGTCAACCGCTCGTTCGAGATCGTGCAGGACGGGTTCGCGGAAGCGGGCGTCAAGCTCACGCCGAAGGTGGGCGGGGACACGACGGCGTCGTATGCGCTCGAGACCGACGAGGACTGCGACGGCTCCAAGTCGACGGGTTACGCCACGTTCGACATGGCCATGTGGGACTGGGTCGGCTACGTCGACCCCGACTTCATGCTCTCGGTCGTGACGAAGGGCCAGTGGTGCTCGTGGAGCGACACCGGCTACGACAACCCGAACTACGACGCGATGTACGAGAAGCAGGGCACGCTGGTCGACCCGGCCGCCCGCAAGGACCTCGTCTGGCAGATGCAGCAGGTGATCTACGACGACTTCGCCTACACCCAGCTGACAAACCACGAGTACATCGACGCGCACCGCGACAACTGGGCCGGGATCGAGACCGACCTGAACGCCTACTCGAAGAAGTACTGGACGTCGCCGTACATGGTGGAATAGCCGCGGGCAACAACCCGGCGGGCGGAGGGCTCGAGGCGTGAGGTCGGCCGACTACGTCATCAAGCGCGTCTTCTTCGCGATCGTGACGGTCTTCGTCGCGATCACGCTCAACTTCGTCCTATTCCGCACCTTGCCGGGCGACGCCGTCGACGCGCTCCGCTGCCGTCAGTGCAGCCCCGCGTTCAAGGAGCTCCAGCGCAAGGAGCTCGGTCTCGACAAGTCCCAGTGGGAGCAGTACCGGCTCTACGTCACCGGTCTCGCGACCGGCGACCTCGGCACCTCGCTGCGTACGCAGAAGTCGGTCCGGAGCGAGCTCTGGGACCCGATCAAGAACACGATGCCGATGATCGCGCTCGGGACGATCTTCGCGATCGTCCTCGGGACGCTGACCGGGGTGCTCGCCGCCTGGAGGCGGGATACGCTCGTCGACAAGGGCGGTGTCTGGGTCTCGCTCGGGTTCTACTCGATGCCGACCCAGTGGCTTGGCCTCCTCATGGTGCTCTTCGTGGCCGGAGCCGTGGGCTTACCCACGTCGGGGATCGAGACCCCGACCCTCGGCATCCTCGGAGACGCCTCGACGTGGGACGTCTGGGTCGACCGCCTCAAGCACATGATCCTGCCCGCGCTGACGCTCGGCCTCGTCCTCTACGGCGACTACGCCCTGATCGTGCGCTCGGCCATGCTCGAGACCCTCGGCGAGGACTACGTGCTCACCGCCCGGGCGAAGGGGCTGTCGAACTGGTCGATCGTCCGCAAGCACGGCTTCCGGAACGCGCTCCTTCCCATCGTCACGCTCATCGCGCTCTCGCTCGGGTTCATCATCGGCGGCTTCATCACGATCGAGTACGTCTTCTCCTACCCGGGCATCGGGCTCGAGACCGTCGAGGCGATCGACCAGCGTGACTGGCCGATCGTCCAGGCGATCTTCCTGCTGCTCACCTTCTCGGTGATCTTCTTCAACCTGCTCGCCGACCTCCTCTACGTGAAGCTCGACCCGCGGGTCGTCGAGGCATGAGCGTCCCCTCCCTCCCCCCGACGGCATTCGACGAGCAGGCCGCCGTCGCGGACATCGCCGGCATCGAGCCTCGCGGGCGCATGGCGTTCCTTCGCGCGCCGGCGCTGCGACGTCCCTCGATGCTCTTCGGGCTGGGAGTCGTCGTCTTCTTCGTCCTCGTCGCGATCTTCGCGCCCCTCCTCGAGCCGTACGATCCGCGCGCCAAGACCGGCGCCGTGTACGAGGCGCCCTCGAGCGCCCACTGGCTCGGCACGGATGACGGCGGCGCGGACATGCTCTCCCTCGTCATCGCGGGGTCGCGGGTGTCCCTGATCGTGGGGTTCGCCGCCGCCCTCGTGGCCATGCTCATCGGGGGGACGATCGGCCTCTGGTCGGGCTTCTACGGGGGGAAGAGCGACACGATCCTGATGCGGATCACCGACTACGTCCTCGTCATCCCCGACATCCCGCTGATGATCATCATCGCCGCGCTCTTCGGCCGCAGCCTCACGAACATCATCCTCATCATCGGGATCATCTACTGGACGAGCACGGCGCGGCTCATCCGCGCGCAGACGAAGAGCGTCCGCGAGCGCGCGTACGTCACCCGTGCGCGCGCGCTCGGCGCGCGCAACCAGCGGCTGATCGGCAAGCACGTCCTCCCGCAGGTGATGCCGCTCCTGATCGCCAACACGGTCCTCACGGTGGCGATCGCCATCTTCGCCGAGACGTACATCACGTTTCTCGGGCTCGGCGACCCCTCGCTCATCTCCTGGGGGCGGCTGATCGAGAACGCGTTCACTGGCGACGCCGTCCTCAACGACGCCTGGTGGGCCATCGTGCCGCCCGGCGTCTGCGTCACGCTCGTCATCCTCGCCTGCACGATGATCGGGATGGCGATGGAGGACGCCCTCAACCCGCGGTTGCGGGTCGGACACCTCTCGGTGCGCCGCTTCCGCCTGCGGCCGCTCAAAGGGGCGCTGGAGACGGAATGACCGCTCCTCTCCTCCAGGTCGAGAACCTCCACGTCTGGTTCGACCTCGAAGGGGGCGGGGAGCTGCACGCCGTGCAGGGCGTCAGCTTCGACCTCGCCGAGGGCGAGCGCGTCGGCCTCGTCGGCGAGTCGGGCTGCGGCAAGACGACGGCGATCCTCGCCGTCATGGGGCTCCTGCCGCCGTCGGCGAGCATCGCCGGCAAGGTCTTCCTCGACGGCGAGGACATCCTCGCCCAGGGCGAGGAGACGATGAGCCCGCACCGCTGGGTCGACGTCGCCATGGTCTTCCAGGGCGCGATGAACGCGTTCAACCCCGTGAAGACGGTCGGCGAGCAGATCGTCGAGCCGATGGAGCTCCACGGGACGGCGAGCGGGAAGCAGGCGCGGCAGCAGGCCGGGGAGCTGCTGGAGCGCGTGGGGATTCCCGCCGCGAGGGCGAGCAGCTACCCGCACCAGTTCTCGGGCGGGATGCGCCAGCGGGCGGCGATCGCGATGGCGCTCGCCTGCACGCCCAAGGTCCTCCTCGCCGACGAGCCGACGACGGCCCTCGACGTGATGGTGCAGGCGCAGATCCTGCAGCTCCTCGTCGGGCTCGCCGCCGACTTCGGCCTGGCGCTCATCCTCGTGACGCACGACCTGCCGATCGTGGCGCAGGTCTGCGAGCGGGCGGCGGTCATGTACGCAGGGGAGATCGTCGAGCTCGGGCCGACGGACGCGCTCTACCACGATCCCCGCCACCCGTACACGCGGCTCCTCTTCGCGGCCACGCCGGACCTCTACGGGGAAGACGCAGTCGTCTCAATCCCGGGCACGCCGCCCCGCCTCGACCGCGAGCTCACGGGCTGCCCCTTCGCACCCCGCTGCGACAGCTCGTTCGCGCCCTGCGCCACCGTCAAGCCGAAGCTCATCTCGACCGCCGCCGACCACACCGCGGCGTGCCATCTCAACGACCCGGCGCTGAAGGCGGCCTCGTGAGCACGGGCGCGGAGAACGGCAAGCCGCCGCTCCTCGAGGTCGAGGACCTCGTCACCCGGTTCCCGGTGCCGCGTGGGTTCGTCGGCGCCGCGAGCAGGCGCCCGAAGCTCGCCGTCCGCGCCGTCGACGGCGTGTCCTTCTCCCTCCGCAAGGGCGAGATGCTCGCGCTCGTCGGCGAGTCCGGCAGCGGCAAGACGACGACCGCGCAGTCGATCCTCCGGCTCGTCGAGCCCGAGTCCGGGACGATCCGCTTCCTCGGCGAGGACATCACGAAGGTCGGGAGCGGGAGGATGCGTTCCGTTCGCCGGCACGCCCAGCTCATCTTCCAGGACCCCTACGAGTCGCTCGACCCGCGGTTCCGCGTTCGCGACACCGTCGAGGAGCCGCTCATCGTCCACGGCGAGGGAGGGGGGCACTCGGAGCGCGAGGAGCGGGTGCGCGACGCGCTCACCCGGGCCGGCATGACGCCGCCCGAGCTCTTCCTCGACCGCTTCCCGCACGAGCTCTCGGGCGGCCAGCGCCAGCGGACGGCAATCGCCGCGAGCCTCGTCCTCGACCCGCAGCTCCTCGTCGCCGACGAGCCCGTCTCGATGCTCGACGTGTCGGTGCGCGCCGGGATCCTCTCGCTCCTCGACGAACTCCGCCGCACGGGACTCGGAATCCTCATGATCACGCACGACCTCTCCACGGCGGCCCACTTCGCCGACCGGATCGCGGTCATGTACCTCGGCCGCATCGTCGAGGAGGGGTCGGCGCGGGACGTCGTCCGCGACCCGAAGCACCCGTACACAAAGGCGCTCCTCTCCGTCGTCCCGCAGCGCGACCCCCGCGCGACCACGACCCCGCAGATCCTCAAGGGCGAGACGCCGAACCCCATCGCCATCCCGCCCGGCTGCCGGTTCAACCCGCGCTGCCCGATCGCCATCCCCGAGTGCCGGGCGACCGATCCCGAGCTCCGGTCGCCGGCGGGGGCGAGGGCCGGCCACGAGGCAGCCTGCATCCGGGCCTGACGGACGCGTCGTGGACCTGATCCTGACGGGGGGCTCGGTGTTCACGGCGGACCGGGGCATGCGCGTCGCCGAGGCGATCGCCGTGCGCGACGGCCGCGTCGCCTGGGTGGGCCCGGCCGCCGAGGCCGCTGCGCACGTCGCCAGCGACACGCGCGTGCTCGAGCTGGAGGGCCGCACCGTCCTCCCGGGCTTCCAGGACGCGCACTGCCATCCGGCAGAGAGCGGCGTGGAGCTGTCACGCTGCTCGCTCGACGAGGCCCACTCGCGCGAGGCGTGCCTCCAGACGATCGCGGCCTATGCCGCCGCCCATCCCGAGCTCGAGTGGGTGACCGGCAGCGGCTGGTCGATCGACTCGTTCGAGCGCGGCACGCCCAGCCGCCGCGACCTGGATGCGATCCTTCCCGACCGGCCGGCGTTCTTCGAGAACCGCGACGGCCACGACGGTTGGGTCAACTCGCGCGCGCTCGAGCTCGCCGGCGTCACCCGCGACACGCCCGATCCGCCGGGCGGCCGCATCGCGCGCGACGACGAGGGCGAGCCCCAGGGGACCCTCCACGAGGACGCGAAGGACCTCGTCCAGGACCTCGTGCCCGAGACGACGCCGCCGGAATGGGAGGCGGGCATCGTCCGGGCGCAAGCTCTCTACCACGAGCTCGGGATCACCGCCTGGCAGGACGCGAGCATCGAGAACGCGGCGCAGCTCGCCGCCTACCGGGCCGTCACCGAGCGGGGCGAGCTGACGATGCGCGTCGAGGGCAACCTCCTCTGGGACCGGCGGCGCGGGCACGAGCAGATCGACGACCTCGTCGAGCTGCGCGCCCACGGCTCGCTCGGACGGCTCAGGGTCCGCGGGGCCAAGATCTTCGCCGACGGCGTCCTCGAGAACTTCACCGGCGCGCTCCTCGAGCCGTACGTCGGCACCGACAACTACGGGATGTCGATGCTCGACGTGGACGAGCTCCAGCGCGTCGTCGTCCTCCTCGACTCGCACGACTTCCAGGTGCACCTGCACACGATCGGCGACCGGGCGGTGCGGGACGCTCTCGACGCGCTGGAGGCTGCCGAGCGCGCGAACGGTCGGCGCGACACGCGGCACCACCTGGCGCACCTTCAGCTCGTCCATCCGGACGACCTCCCGCGCTTCGCCGCGCTCGGAGTGATCGCCAACGTCTCGCCCTACTGGGCCTGCCGGAGCGGCTACGTGGACGAGCTGACCGAGCCGTTCATCGGGCCTGAGCGCTCGGCCCGCATGTACCCGTTCGCCAGCCTGCTGCGGGCGGGCGCCCGGATCGCCTTCGGAAGCGACTGGGCGGTCTCCACGCCCGACCCGCTGCCGCAGATCGAGGTCGCGGTCACGCGGGTCTCGCCGGAGACCCGCGACGTCGAGCCGCTCCTCCCGGAGGAGTCGATCGCCCTCCCGACGGCACTGGCCACCTTCACGCGCGGCTCGGCGTACGTGAACGCCCTCGACGAGGAGACCGGCTCGCTCGAGCCCGGCAAGCTCGCCGACCTCGCCGTCCTCGACCGCGACATCCTCGACCCCGGCGCGGGCCCCGTCGGCGACGCGCGCGTCATCCTCACCCTCGTGGACGGCGAGGCCGTCCACGCCGATCCCGCGCTCGGCTGGTGAGCGTCAGCGGCCGCCCTTGAGCTCCTCCCTCAGGCCGTATGCCTCCTGCCCGCTGCGGAGCCAGTCGGCGAGGAACGGCTCGACGATCCGGTAGGCGCGCGCCTCGTCGCGGGCGGCGACCTCCTTCGAGGCGAGCGCGCCGAGCGCACGCTGCAGGGCCGGCTTCGGCGGCAGCTCGTGCCGCTCCGCGTAGCCGGCCGAGTACGGCGAGCGCGTGGGCTCCTCGGCGAGGGCGAGCATCACGAGGCGCTGGGCGTGCGAGGCGTCGTCCCAGAGCTTGGCGAAGTGGTTGTGCTCCGAGCGCAGGGCCTGGGCGAGGGCGGCCTCGACGTCACGTGGGCGCGCGAAGTGGCCGGTGGGGACGAGCTCCCAGAGGAAGTACGCGAGCTCCTGCGTGGCGTACGGATGGCCCCTGGTCGCCTCGAGGAGGCGGTCGAGCGCCTCGTCGTCGATCGCTCGCTCGGTCTCCTCGAAGCGGGCGCGGAGAAACCCCGCGAACTCGTCGGGAGCGATCGGCCCGATCTCGAGGCGCTTCGCGCTCCGCCAGAACGGCTCGTTCTCGTCGTCGAAGATCCGGCCGAGGACGTGGCGCTTGCTTCCGAGGTAGACGTGCGCGACCTCCGGCTGCTCCTGGAACACGGCGCGCATCAGGTTCGGGAAGTGAGGGTCGAGCGTGACGATCTCCTGGAACTCGTCGAAGACGAGGACCGCGCGGCGGTCGCGCTCACCGGCGATCCGTCCGGGGAGGGCCAGGAGCCCTTCGATGGTGTCGTCGACGGCGGCACGACGCCGGCCGCCGTGGAAGACGAAGCGGAGGCTCCCGTCGATCGGGTCGACCTCGATGGTCGGCGTGATTCGGAGACCGCGGAAGAGACGGGTCGCGCGCTCGATCGCCTGGCCCGCGGCGCTCTCGAGATCGCTGTAGATCGTCTTCGCGAGCGCGGCGGCGAGGCGCTCCTTCGTCGGCGTCCTCATGAGATCGCAGTAGCCCACCAGGATGCCCTTCCTGATCGCGCGCTGCGCCGCTCGCAGCACGAGCGACGACTTCCCGTATCGCCGCGGCGCGTACAGGAGCACGTCCTGCCCGTTTCCCATGTCGGCGACGAGCTCCACGAGCTCCTTCTCCCGGTCGGTGAACGCGCGGTCGAGCGCGAGCGCGCCGAAGGTGAACGGGTTGGTATGCGTCATTGCATTACTCACCGTAGCATACTCACCCGTATGCCAGCCGGCATGATCCTGCCCTGCATACGAGCATCTCTAGGCCTGAACGAGCACGCGGCCGTTCTCGACGCGCACGGGGTAGACCGCCGCGCGCATCGAGGGCTCGTCGAGGCACTCGCCGCTTTGGAGATCGAACTCCCACCCGTGCCACGGGCAGCGGAGGACGCGCCGGCCGCCGAGCTCGTACTCGCCGGGATCGCCCGCCAGCCGCTCGCGGACGACGCCGAGACACAGCGGGCCGCCGTGGTGCGGGCAGCGGTTGCGGATCCCGTGAAGCGACCCGTCGGCTCCGTCCGCGACGACGCCGAGCTCCCGGCCGCCGACGCGCGCGACGATGCGACCGTCCCGCTCGAGGTCGGCGAGCGCCCCCACGTCGTGCCAGCCGTCCGTCACGCGGCCGCGAGCCCGAGACGCGCGCCGTAGAGCTCGACGGCGTTCTCGTGGAGCACATTCGCCCGCCAGTCCTCGGGGAGCCGCTTGAGCATGAAGCCTGGGTCGTCGAAGTCCCAGTGCGGGTAGTCCGAGGCGAAGCAGAGGTTGTCGGGCGCGCCCGCGGCGGCGAGCATCTCGAAGAAGACGTCGTCCTGCCCGTCGGTGTGCTCGAGCGGCTGCGTCGAGAAGCGGACGTGATCGCGCGCCACCTCGCTCGGCTTCCGCTCGAGCCAGGGAACCTCGCTGCGGAGCGCGCGCCAGTTCGTGTCGAGGCGCCAGAGGATCCCGGGAAGCCAGGCGATGCCCCCCTCGATGAGGAGCACCTTCAGCGTCGGCAGGCGCTCGAACGTCCCGTGGCAGAGGAGCGAGACGAGGTGGGACATCGTGCTGCAGGCCGATCCGAGCGTGTGCCACTCGATGTAGAAGGTCACCGGCCCGGCGCCGCCGGGGGGCGCCGCGATCCCCATGCCCTCCCCTCCGGAGTGGATCGCCACCGGGAGCCCGCACTCGACCGCAGCCTCGAAGATGGGCAGATAGCGCGGCTCGCCGTACGGTCTGTCCGCGCCGCCGCAGAGGAGCACCTGGACGAACCGCTCGTCCTCCGCGGCGCGCCGGATCTCGGCCGCGGCCGAGTGGGGGTCCTGCGCCGGGCAGAGGATCGAGGCCCGCAGGCGCGGCTCGGCGTCGAGCCAGCGCTCGCGCAGCCACTCGTTGTGCGCCCGCGCGAGCTCCGCAGCCCGGTACGGGCTCGGCATCAGCGGGATGAGGACGGCGTCGTCCCCGTTGAGGACACCGACGTCCGTGCCGCTCGGGTCGAGGAGCTCGCGGCGGACGGCCTCGACGTCGGAGCCCGGCGGCCGCCCGTTCTGCTCGATGTCCTGGCGAAACCACGACGAGGGATGGGCCCAGGAGTAGCCGGGAAGGCCGAGTGACGGCCCCTGCGCGCGAAACCAGTCGCGCTGCGCGGGCTCGACGTAGGCGAGGAGCTCCTCGGGGTCGCCGATCTGCGGGTGGATGTCGCAGTCGATCACGAAGAAGACGATAGTCCACGACACATGGACTTCTCCAGCGACGACTGGTTCTGGCTGGGCGACTTCCTGAAGCGGCGCGGGCTTCCGGGCATGGCCGTCGCGGTCGTGGACGGCGACGGCCGGTCGACGTTCGTCGCCAAGGGCTGGGCCGATCTCCGCAGGCACGCGATCCAGGAGGACACGCTCTTCGAGCTCGGCTCGATCGGCAAGACGTACACCGCCGTGCTCGCCGTGGAGCTGCTCGACCTGTCGGCGCCTGCGACCGACTACCTGCCGTGGTTCGAGGTGCGATCCGCCTACGACCCGATCCGCATCGAGCACCTGCTGACACACAGCGCGGGCCTCGTTCGCGGAGCCGACTTGACCTCCGACTCCCGCTTCGACGTCTGGGCCCTCCGCGAGACCGAGACCGGCTTTGCGCCGGGCGAGCGGTTCTACTACTCGAACGTCGGCTACCGGGTGCTGGGCTACGTCCTCGAGGCGGCGACCGGAACGCCGTATCCCGAGCTCCTCCGCACGCACATCCTCGAGCCGCTCGGGCTCGAGAGCACGGAACCGGAAATCGGCGTCGACGTGCGGGGCCGCATGGCGATAGGCTACGACCGCCTACACGACGATCGCACGCCCTCGCCGGACGACCCCCTCTTCCCGGCCCCGTGGGTCGAGACCGGCACGGCCGACGGCTGCCTGGCCGCGACGGCGGACGACCTGGCGGCGTTCGGGAAGGCCTTGCTGGCGGGGCCGGCGATGCAGCTCACGTCAGGGCTGCTGATCGAATCCGGAGACGGCTGGAGCTACGGCTACGGCCTCGAGGCCAAGGACAGTCTCAGCCGGCACGGCGGCTCGATGCCGGGGTTTGCGTCGACGCTGCTGGCCGACCGCGAGTCCGGGATCGCCGTGGCCGCGCTCATGAACGGGCCCGACGAGCACGACGCGACCGAGGAGGTCGCCCGCTTCGCGCTCGACCTGCACCGGGGCGCTCGACCGGCGCCTCCCGGCGATCCCGAGCCGTGGCCGCCCGACAGCCCCGCCGCCCCGGAGCTCGAGGAGTACGCGGCTCTCTACGGGCGCTACCGGAGCTACAACCCCTGGCTCCCCGGCTTTCGGGTCGAGCAGCGCGAGAGCGGGCTGACCGCCTCGTGCTCGTGGGGGGACGACAGGCCGATGACGCGGATCGGCGAGGTGGAGTTCCGCGTCGGCGGGGAGGAGTGGTCGCCCGAGCGGCTCCGCTTCGACGCGTTCGTGGACGGGAAAGCCCTGCGCGCGAACCTCTCGGGCGAGAGCTACTACCGAAGCGACTTCACGTAGCGGCGGATACCCCCAAGTAACAGTCTGTTACTAGCTCGGAGAAGGCACCGAAGCCGCTCCTCGTCTGCCCCGAACCCAAGATATATGCCGCACCAGACCTAGTAACAGTCTGTTACTAGGTCGCCTTGGCGGCCTCAGACCTCGTTGCGGGGGAAGTGGTGCTCCCACCTCCGCGCGAAGATGCTCTCGCCGTTCTCGAGCACCTCGAGCGCCGTCGTCACGTGGAAGGCCTCAGGGTCCGAGGTCATCGAGCTCGTCACGTCCGCGAGCGCGCGCCAGTCGCCGCGCGCCATCCCCGACGTGGCACGGAAGCGCACCTCGGCAGAGAGTGGATCGCCCTCGCGGATCGAGTAGACGGTGTGGCTCGTGTCCGAGGACTCGAGATCGGCGGCGACGAGGCGGACCGTGCCGCCGAGGTCGTAGTCGAAGACCTGCTCGACGAGGCCCGACGCGACGTCGTGCCGGATCGACCGTCCTCCCGTGCCGGCGACGGTCGTCTCCATCTCGAGCGGCGCGGACTGCTCCGGCTCGCCGTAGGCCGGCAGCTCGTCGTCCTCCGGCCGCCGGGGACGGACGGGGAGCTCGAGCGTCCCGGCGTAGAGCGTCAGGAGGACGGGCTCGGGCGACGGCCACGCCCACGGCCAGTAGGTCGGCGAGACGGCGACGCGGAGGCGGTGGCCCGCGGGGAAGGAGTAGGCCGTGACGTCGAGCGGGACCCGCACCTCGTAGCGGCGCCCCGGCTCGAGCGGAACCGGCGTCTCGTGGCTCTCGCGGTGCGTCAGGTTCAGGAGCCCCCGGGTGACGAGCGCCGACGTCCCGTCGGGGTGGACGTCGCAGAGGCGGACGGCGACGAGGGCGCTCGGGCGGTCGACGGCGAGCTCGAGCCGGACCTCCGGGAGGCCGAGGATCTCGAGCGGCCCGTCCAGGGGCTCCGAGTCGAAGGCGAGCGAGAGCGCGTCGTCCGCCCGCTGGTCGCCGGCGAGGTCGGAGGGCGCCCCTTCGGCCGTCCAGACGCCGGCCTCGGTGCCGCAGGACTGCACCCCGAGAAGCTCGCGCGGCGCGGCCAGCGGCAGCTCCCACGCCCGCGCCTCGATGCGCGGCGACGGCCACTCGTCCTCCGCGACCCAACGGCCCGGGCGCACGTCCCACATCGGCTTCGGCTCGACCGAGTCCTGCATCCAGACGCGGAGCACGGGCTCCTCCATCACGCCCGTGTCGGTGCCCTTGAGCCAGTGGTCGAACCAGCGCACGCACTCCTGGAGGAAGCCGATGCTCGGCCCGGGGAGCCCCTGGTCGGGGAAGTCGTGCGCCCACGGGCCGATGAGGCCCTTCCGCGGCGCGGAGAGCCCGGCGAGCAGCCGCGGGACGGCGTTCGTGTAGCCGTCGGCGAAGCCCCCGACCGCGTACACGGGGCACTCGACGGCCGCGTAGTCCTCGCAGACCGAGCCGTGCTTCCAGTAGGCGTCGCGCCGCTGGTGGCCGAGCCACTGCTCGATGTACGGCGGCGTCCTGTCGAGGCGGTCGAGCCACGTCTCGCGCCAGCCGTCACCGAAGACGAGCGGGTCGGGGGGCCGCGCGTTCCACGTCAGCATCGAGGAGGCCCAGTGGAGCATGTCGAGGGCGAGGACGCAGCCGCCCCGGTAGTGGACGTCGTCGGCGTACCGGTCGTCCGTCGAGCAGAGCGTGATGATCGCCCCCAGCCCCGGCGGCCTCCGCGCGGCGAGCTGCAGCGCGTTGAAGCCGCCCCACGAGATGCCCCAGATGCCGAGGTTGCCGTCGCACCAGGGCTGCGCGGCGATCCAGTCGAGGACCTCGAGCGCGTCGTCCTGCTCCTGCTGGGTGTACTCGTCGGCGAGGATCCCGTCGGACTCGCCCGTGCCGCGCAGGTCCACCCGGACCGCCGCGTAGCCGTGGCCCGCCAGGTACGGCTGGCGCTTCGAGTCGCGGTACGCGGTCTGGTCCGACTTGCGGTACGGGAGGTACTCGAGGATCGCCGGCACCGGCTCGTCCTCGGCGTCCGCAGGAAGCCAGATGCGCGCCGCCAGCCGCGCGCCGTCGGCCAGGGGGATCCAGAGGTGCTCGATCTCCCGCACCTCGCGGGGGAACTCGCTCAGGACCTTCACGCGCGCAGGGCTGCGGGCTCGAAGAGGATGCGCTCGCGCTTGTACGGGAGCGGGATCGCCGGGTTCTCGGCGTCGATCTCGCGGCCCAGGCGGTGCCCGTCGTAGATCGCGTCGGCGATGAGCCGCGGCGACACGCAGTCGCCGATCCGGTAGAGGCCCTCGATCCCCTCCGCGGCCAGGGCTTCCTCGTCGGAGCGGAGCTCGAGGTAGAGCTCCTCGTTCGAGAGCCGCTGCGTGACGAGCACGACGGCGTCCGCCTCGAGCTCGAGCGCTTCGCCGAACTCGTCGGTGGCCGTGAGACGGCCCGGCTCGACGCCCGTCAGCGCGACGCCGGCGCGCTGGCGGACGCCGACGTCGTGGAGATGCTGGCGCAGCATCGGCCCCTCGAGCGTCTCGTCGCAGATCGGCGCGACCTTCTCGAGGCCGCTGACGAGCTCGACCGAGAAGCCCTCGCCGGCGAGCTTCTCCGCAATCCCGGCGGCGACGAAGTAGCCCTCGCCGTCGTAAACGACGACCTTCTGCCCGGGAGGGGTCTTCCCCTCGAGCATGACCTGCTCGGGCGTGAGGACGTGCGGAAGCGAGGCGTCGGCTCCCGGGATCGGCTCGTGCGTCGCCGCGTTGAGGCCGTCGGCGGCCCAGCGGGCGCCGGTCGCGACGACGACGAGCTCGGCGCCGTACTCGCGGACGTCATTCGCCTCCAGGCGGCTCCCCGCCAGGATCTCGACGTTCCGGAGCTTCTCGAGCTGGACCATCCGCCAGTTGAGGACGCGGCCCCACTCGCCCAGGCCGGGCAGGCGCGGGACCCAGCGCATGATCCCGCCGATGTCCTCGCCGGCATCGACGAGGTGGACGCGACGGAAGCCGCGCTTGCCGAGCACGATCGCGCACTCCATCCCCGCCGGGCCCGCGCCGACGACGAGCACGTCCCGGTCGCGATTCTCGGCCGGCTCGAACTGCTCCGGGTGCCAGCCGCGGCGGTACTCCTCGCCCGCCGTCGCGTTCTGGGTGCAACCGATGTGGTTGCCGCCCTCCGACTTCAGGATGCAGACGTTGCAGCCGATGCACTCCCGCACCTCGCCGTAGCGGCCCTGCTCGACCTTGCTCGGGAGGAAGGGGTCGGCGATCGAGGGTCGCGCG
>DATBJE010000121.1:0-2516 GCA_036556565.1 Gaiellaceae bacterium | reverse complement strand
GTCGAGCGATGGTCGCAGCACGTCGTTTCCCGATCCTTTCCCCAACCTTTCCGGGCTGCCGAGCCCTCTGACGGACTCGAACCGTCGACCCGCCCTTACCATGGGGGTGGTTCATCGTCTACACCATGCAGCACTCGACTTCGCGCCCTGCCGGACGGCTACAGAATTGAGCTGATCGAGCTCGGCTGAAGCTTCTAGCCGCGGAGAGCCGTGTGGAGAATCAGCTCTTCCCGGAGCCCCCTGAGCGCCACTGAACCGACTTCGGCGAACCGCACCCCGTCGCCGCTCCAGTGCTCCCTGACCTCGTCGCTGACGAGCACCTCCCCGGGCCGCGCGTAGTCGACGATCCGCGAGGCGACGTTCACGGTCCGGCCAAAGTAGTCGCCGTCCCGGAAGACGACGTTGCCCGAGTTGATGCCGACGCGAGCGCGCACGTCGACCGTGGCGGGCGTTTGCTCGACGAGCTCGAGCCCGGTCCGGACCGCGGCGCTCGGGTCGTCGAAGTAGAACATGACGCCGTCGCCGAGCCACTTCACCGGAGTGCCTCCGTGTGGAAGCGCCGCCTCGTTGACGAGCATCGCCAGGCGGTCGGCGAGGTCGGCTCCCGCCTCGTCGCCTTGCTCGTCCGTCAACGCCGTGTAGCCGGTCAGGTCGAGGAAGGCGATCGCGGGCGGCCGCGGCGCGCGCTTGGGGGCGAGACCGCGGTCCGTCAGGTAGTCCTCCGTGGTCTGGACGGTGACCGCGAGGATCTCGTGCGCGACATGGCGGTCGCGCAGCCACAGCATCAGGGTCTCGCCGAGCTGCATGAGGCGCGTGCCGGCCTGGCCTGCGGCCTCGCGCATCTCCTCGTCGCTCAGCTTTTCGCGGAGGCGGGGAAAGATCGTGCTTCCCGCGAGGCCCAGGTCCGAGGAGACGATCCTGCGCACGTTCTGCCCGTACACCCGGGCCAGTCGAATCAGAACGTCATCATCCGCCGCTGCCCAGACCGCGAGAAGCTCGCGGATGATTCGGACCTCGTCGGCACGCAGGCGTCGGTCTGGTCCGGGCTGCGGAAGGCCGAACTCGGGAAGCAGGCGGTCGATCAGCTCGGCTGAACGTCCCACCTCGTCGGCGAGCTCGTCGGTGGTCTGCGCGAGCGCCTCCGGATCTGCAAGGTAGAGGGTCAGGTTCTCGTAGGAGAGCTTCCCGGCCCGGACTCCGCGCGCAATTAGGTCGAGCTCGATCCCTGCGTCCTCGAAAGCCTGCATGAGACGCACTCGGTGGACGTCCTTGGCATGAAACGGCCCGCCCTTCTCGCGCGGGACGAGGATGCCCAGGCCGACGAGCTCCTGGATGCGCGAGACCGAGCAGGTCGACCGGTCTGCCAGCTCCGCTTCGGTCAGGCCCGAGGCGCTACGCGACCCATGTTCGCCGCCTTCCCAGACGGCGGCGTCGCTCCGCCCCTTCGGCGCGCGGTCGAGCCGCTCCTCGCGCATTCCTGTCCGATGCTCGGTCATAGGTCTCCCTCCAGCGCGGGATTACGCCCTCTGTTCTACCCGGCCGCCCGTCGTTTTGCGCATCGCGGTTGACTCGACTTTCTCGCCTTCCCGGACGGCTACCGGGTCGAGCTGATCGAGCGCGGATGACGCCGGGTAGCATCGCCTCGTGCTCACGCTCTACGACGCAGCCCGCTGTCCGTACTGCGCCCGTGTCCGCATCGTCCTCGCGGAGAAGGCCGTTCCGTACGAGACGGTCGAGGTCGACCTCGACGACCGACCCGCCTGGATCTACGACCTGAACGTCACCGGGCGGGTGCCGGTCCTCGACGACGACGGCCTCGTGCTACCCGAGTCGCGCGTGGTCATCGAGTATCTCGACGAACGCTTCCCGGAACCGGCGCTTCTCCCGGCCGACCGGCCCGGCCGGGCACGTGTCCGGCTCCTTCTCGAGCGCTTCGACGAGACCCTGGGGGATGCGTACTACGACCTGCGCCGCGAGCGCTCGTCCCGGGCGGCACGTGACGCGCTCGATGCGGCGCTCGACGACCTCGCCGGCCTCGTCGCCGGGCGGCCCTACCTCTCCGGCGAGGAATGCGGCCTGGCGGACTGCGCCTACGTGCCGTGGCTCTTCCGGGCAGAAGCACAGCTCGACGTCGACGTCCGGGCGCGCCCGGCGCTCGCCGACTGGCTCGGACGACTCGAAGGACGGCCGACGATCGCCGCCGAGCTCTCGCTCCTGGCGGCGACACGGTCGTAGAGGAAGGTCCCATGCTCGTGCTCGGTTGCGTGCTGATAAACTTGGGTCAAGTTATCGACTAACAGTCGTAAACCCAGGAGCAGATGGCAGTCGTCGAGGCACCCGTACCCACCACTCGCGTCGAGGTCGAAGACGTCCTCCGAAGCGGCGGGTTCACCAGCTTCCACCGCCGCGCCGTCGCGGTGACCGGCTTCGCCTGGACGTTCGTGGCGATGGAGATCCTCCTCGTCGGCTTCACCGTCCCCGTCTTCACCGCGATCTGGGGGATCTCCGGGAGCCTG
>DATBJE010000120.1:0-2031 GCA_036556565.1 Gaiellaceae bacterium | reverse complement strand
CTACGTGCGCGACCTCGAGGCGCGGCGGGATGCGCTCGGCGACGATCTCGACATCCCCTCCGGCGAGACCCTGGCCGCGGAGCTCACGCGCTTCCTGCGCGAGCACGAGGAGCGAACCCGCCCCGAGCAGGGCGACGAGGGCCCCACGCCGTAGCGCCTAGCCGAATGTGAACGCGTACGCCTCCGTCCCCGGCGAGAAGCGGAGGTCGAGCACGTGGTCGCGGCTCGCGTCGGGCACGACCGCGAGGGTATAGAGGTCGTCGCGGGTGACGTGGACAGGGCGCAGCGCGCGCCCGTCGAGGGACACCTCGACCGTCTCGTCGCCGCCGGCGCTCCCGAGCACGAGGTGGACGCGCTTGGCGTGGAAAGCGAGTCGGAGTCGGGCGGCCGCTCCCGCCACGATCCGCTCTCCCTCGACCGTCCAGCGGCCGCCGTAGGCGACGCCGTTGAGTGGGACGTAGCCAGGAATGACGTACGTCGACTCGCGGTCTCGGACGAGGCGCGAGCCGACGAAGCCGAAGAGCCGCTCGTAGCCGAGATACGTCTCGGGCGTCTCCACGTCGGCGGGCGTCTCGTCGGGGATCTCGGCTGACACGAGCCTGGAGTCCGGGCTCTCGGAGAGGAGCCGCCGGAGGACGCGTTCGCTCTCCTCGTAGTCGCCCTCGCCGACATGCACGTAGCGGACGTGTCCGAGCCGGTCGACGAAGTACTTCGCCGGCCAGTAGCGATTCGACCACGCGGTCCATGTCTCGAAGTCGTTGTCGAGCGCGACCGGATACTCGATCCCGAGGCGGTCGACCGCGCTGCGCACGTTTCCCTCGTCGTGCTCGAAGGCGAACTCGGGTGAGTGGACGCCGACGATGACCAGCTCGTCGTCCCGGTACGCCTCGTACCAGGAGCGCAGGTGCGCGAGGGTGCGAAGGCAGTTGATGCACGAGTACGTCCAGAAGTCGACGAGGACGACCTTCCCGCGCAGCCTCTCGAGCGAGAGCGGCTCGGAGTTGATCCAGCGGTCGATGCCGCGGAACTCGGGTGCCGGCCCGAAGTCGTCGAGCCGTTCCCGGTCAACACGACTCGAGCGGCCGACGAGCTCGTCGAGCTCCGATTGCGCCGGCTGGCTCTCCTCCAGCGCCTGGAGGGAGCGCGTGTAGGCGGGCACCCGCGTTTGGAGGTCGGTGTCGATGCCGAGCGCCATCAGGACCGCGACGCCGAGGATCACGGTTCCGAGGACGCGGCGGACGGTCGGTGCACGGGTGCGCAGGGACGGGAGGGTCATGCTCCGTCGAGCCGCCACGGCCACCGCGAGCAGGACGGCGCCCGCCCCGAGGGCATACGAAAGCGTGATGAGAAACGCCTCCGGGGAGAGACTCTCGGTGGCGGCGATCGTGGCCACGGCGCCGATCACCGGGCCCGCGCACGGCGTGAAGAGGAGCCCGAGCGAGGCGCCGAGGAGGAAGCCGCCGCCGACGTCTCCCGGCGGCCGCCGCGCCAGACCGTAGAAGGGCCGTCCGAGGCGTTCTCCGAGCCACGGCCAGACGAGCGAGAGGCCCACGAGGGCGACCACTCCGATCGCGAGGTTGCGCAGAAGGTCCTCCGGGAGCCCGAGCGCCGAGAGGAGCGTCGCGGCCGTCAGGGTGAAGACGGTGAAGCTCGCGACCAGACCGGCGACGATCGCGTACGGACGTCGCTCGCTCCCCGTTGCTCCCCCCGCGAGCACGACCGGCAACACCGGCAGGACGCACGGCGAGAGCGCGGTGACGATACCCGCGACGAAGGCGACGCCCACCAGGAGAGGCATGTGCGCTCGATGCTAGCCCGCGTCCACGAACAGGCTCTTACGACGGCGTCTGCGCCTTCATCGTCGGCGGAGATGCCGGCGTCTCTTGTGGCCGGCCGTTCGGCGAGGCCTGGGACTGGGCGGCGGCCTGCGCCTCCTCGGTCTTGCGCTTCTTCTTCCGCCGCCGCCGGCGCGACTTGCTCGACGGGGACTTCGGAGCCGGCAGGTTGTCGGCGAGGGCGTTCGCGACCTCC
>DATBJE010000119.1:0-3278 GCA_036556565.1 Gaiellaceae bacterium | reverse complement strand
TTTGAAGAAGGCTCGAACATCGGGCGATGCGTGAGCGGCGGGCATTCTGCCACGTTTTGCCGCTCTTTGCGAACTTTCGTCCAGACGGGCCGTCTGCGCGAGAACGACGGCGGCCAGGACGATCGCTCCGCCCAGGATCTGAGAAGCCCCCAGATCCTCGCCGAGCCAGAGCCAGGCGAAGACCGCGGCCAGCACCGGCTCGAGGGTCGCGACGATCGTCACGCGGATCGCCGGAACGTGATGAAGCGCACTGACGAAGAGGATGAACGGGACGACCGTGCCGAGGATCACGACGTAGGCGAGCAGGAGCCACACGGGCAGGCTCACGTCCTCGAAGCGTCCCAGGAGGGACACGCTTCCGTCGACGAGCTCGCCCGGAAAGGTCCACCACGGCTGCACGACCGCCCAGAAGAGGGCGGCGAAGGAGAAGCCCCACGCGAGGAGTGAGTAGACGTCGCGGCCCTCCTCGAGCGAGCGCTCGGCCATGAGGACGTAGCCAGCGTAGGTCACCGCCGCGGCGAGGCAGGCCGCGACGCCACCGGTGTCGAGCGACGAGCCTCCCCAGAGGTCGACCACGAGCGAGAGCCCGAGCAGGCTGAGCGCGATCGAGAGCCAGAGCCGGCGCCGGACGGGCTCGCGGATCACGAGCATCGCCCACAGCGCGACGAAGACCGGGGCGAGGTACTGGATCACGAGCGCGATGCCGATGTCGAGGCGCTTGATGCCCACGAAGTAGAAGAGCTGGACGAGCGCGAGGCCCAGGATCCCGAAGACGGCGAGGAAGCCGAGCTCGCGGCGGTTCGTGCGAAGGGTCCCGGGCCGCAGCACGAGCACGACGGCCATGAGGATGAGCGCGGAGCCCGTCGCGCGCACCTCCGCGAGGCGGAAGGACGAGAGGCCGGCCGAGTCGAGCACGATCTTCGCGACGACGGCGTTCAGCGACCAGAGGACGACGGCGGACCAGACGAGCGCGTAGCCGAGCAGCGGCCGGGGACCGGCGCGCTTCGACTCGAGGGCAGGCGGCGCGAAGGGTGCGTCGGCCACGAGCGCTGACGATAGCGGTCGTCGCGCCGCGGGCAGCGACCACTAGCGTTCGGCGCTGTGCGATCGCGGCCCGTTCTCTCGGCCATGGCCGGCGCGACCTGCATCGCCTTCTCGGCGATCCTCGTCCGCCTGGCCGACGTGCCGCCGACGACGGCCGCGTTCTACCGCTGCGCGTATGCGCTCCTGCCGCTCGCGCTCCTCGCCTGGTGGGAGACGCGCCGCCACGGGCCGCTCGAGCGGCGCGCCCTCGTCCTCTGCCTCGTCGGCGGGGTGTTCTTCTGCGCCGACCTCGTCTTCTGGCACCACGCGATCGCCGCCGTCGGGGCCGGGCTCGCGACCGTCCTCGGCAACGTCCAGGTCGTGTTCGTGCCGCTGGCGGCCTGGGCGCTCCTCAGCGAGCGGCCCGCCGGCCGAACGCTCGCCGCGGTGCCCGTCGTCCTCTTCGGCGTGGTGCTCATCTCGGGCGTCATCGGGGCCGGCGCCTACGGCTCGAACCCGCCGCTCGGCGTCCTTTTCGGGGTGCTCACGGCGATCACCTACGGCGGCTTCCTGCTCATCCTCAGGGAGGGGAGCACGGACCTGCGCTACGCCGTGGCGCCGCTCTTCTACGCGACGCTCTCGGCGACGATCGTGAGCCTTCCGGTCGGCGCCGCGCTCGGCGAGCTCCGCCTCGAGCCGTCCTGGCCGGAGCACGCCTGGCTCGTCACGCTCGCCCTGACCTCGCAGGTCGCCGGCTGGCTCCTGATCGCGTGGGCGCTCCCGCGCCTGCCGGCCGCCCTGACGTCCGTCACCTTGACCCTCCAGCCGGCCCTGTCGGTGATCTTCGGGATCCTGCTCCTCGCGGAAGAGCCCTCGGAGGTCCAGCTCCTCGGCGTCGGCGTCATCATCGCCGGCGTCGTCCTCGCCACGGCCGGTCGCCGCAGTCCGGCGTACACTGAGGTCGAGCTGCGGGACGTGGCGCAGCCTGGTAGCGCGCCTGCTTTGGGAGCAGGAGGCCGCCGGTTCGAATCCGGCCGTCCCGACTGAGCGAGAGCCGCCTATCTAAGCGGAGGAACTGGAGGGACTTCTTGCGGGCAGTTATCGCAGGTGGTGGCATGGCGGGGCTGATGACCGCTCTGGCGCTGCGGGAATCGGGCGTCTTCACGACGATCGACGTCTTCGAGCAGACGCGCACGCCGAGCACCGCGGGAGCGGGCCTGAACATCCCTCCGAACGGCGCAAGGCTGTGCCGGTGGCTCGGCGTCGACCTCGACGGCGGTGACCCCAAGGGCCCCGACGGGGCAGTCGACGGCGGCAGGGCGGCGATCCTCCGCGAGACGCGGATGGTCTGGGAGGACGGCTCGATCACGCGGAAGCCGCTCGACCACAACACCTCGGCCGGCGACAACGCCGGCTTCCACCACATGCACCGCCTCGACCTTCTGATGGCCCTCTACAAGCGGGTCCTCGAGTTTGCGCCGGAGACGGGCGTCGACTGCCCCATCCAGGTCCACATGGCCAAGCGCCTGGAGGACGTGAGCCAGGACGACGAGTCCGTGACCGCGACGTTCTCCGACGGCACGATGGAGACCGGCGACCTGCTGATCGGTGCCGACGGCGTCAGCTCCCGGGTGCTGGATGCGGTCTGGCCCGGCGTGTCGACCAAGCGCTGGACCGAGGTCGTCGTCTACCGCGGTCTGGCCCCGAGGGACAAGGTCGCCGCGGCGCGCAAGCCCGACGGCAGCCCGCTCGACCACAACCCCATCGAGACGATGTCGATGGACACCCGCGAGACCCCGACGGCGCAGACGCTCACGTACTGGGTCCGTGGCGGCGAGCTGCTCAACGTGTGGCTCGCGTACTACGAGCCCAACGCCGACGAGTTCGAGCGCGAAGAGGGCGACTGGTTCCCCGCCGACCGCGACGAGATGGTCGGCAACATGAGCACGGCGTTCCAGGGGGACCCCCGTCACGACGACGTCGTCGCACTCATAAGCCTGATGGAGAACCCGACGAAGTGGGGGCTCTTCGACCGGGACGCGCTCGAGAACTGGACGGAGGGTCGCGTGGGCCTGGTGGGTGACGCCGCTCACCCGATGCTGCCGACCTTCGGTCAGGGCGCCGCGCAGGCCTTCGAGGACGCCGCGGCACTGGGGAAGTGCTTCGAGCTCCACGGCAGCGACATCTACCGCGCGCTGTTGCACTACGAGCGCGTGCGCTACTACCGGGCGACGCGCTTCCAGTTCGCGTCGAAG
>DATBJE010000118.1:0-4128 GCA_036556565.1 Gaiellaceae bacterium | reverse complement strand
GATCGGCCTGTCGCTCGGCCTGCACGATTTCGGCGACTACGCCGGCGTGGGCTTCCAGCGGCCGGTCGCCCTCGCAGGCGGCGTGGGGCTCACGCTCCCCCGGGTCGACCTCGAGGACGCGCTCGACGCGTGCGACGGGATCCTCCTCGGCGGCGGCCGCGACATCGACCCGAGCCGCTACGGCCAGGAGCCGACCGACCACCTTGCCTCGACCGAGCCTCGCCGGGACGCGTTCGAGCTCGAGCTCACGGAGCGTGCGCTCGAGCGCGGGCTCCCGATCCTCGGCATGTGCCGCGGGATCCAGATCCTCAACGTCGCCCTCGGCGGGACGCTCGTCCAGGACATCACCCTCAAGGACGAGTGGGCGGACCACCCCACCGACCGCGGCTGGAAGGCGTGGAAGGAGGTCGAGCGCTCCTCCCTCGCGGGCGAGGACGACGTGCCTCCGCACCCGCGCCACACGATCGAGATCGAGCCGGGGAGCAGGCTCCACGAGGCCCTCGGCGCCGAGGAGATCGAGGTCGACAGCTTCCACCACCAGGCCCTCGACCGCGTCGCCGACGACCTGACGGTCGTCGCGCGCGCTCCCGACGGCGTCGTGGAGGCGGTCGAGCTCGACGGGGACGGCTACGTGCTCGCCGTGCAGTGGGAGCTGCAGGAGGAGTGGCGGGTCGACCGCCGCTTCCTCGAGCCCTTCGCCCGCTTCGTCGCGGTCGCCGGCCGGCGAAAGGAGCCCTGATGTCCGACCTTCCCGCCTCGTCCCGCTTCGTGGTTGTCGGTGCCGGCATCCACGGCCTGTCGACCGCGTACCACCTGGCGAAGGAGCTCCGCGTCCGCGGTCTCGGCTCCGGGCGCGACGTCGTCGTGCTCGAGAAGTCCGAGCCCGGCGCCGGGGCCTCGGGGATCGCCTGCGGGGTCGTTCGCAACAACTACTTCCAGCCGGCCATGAGCGAGCTCATGCAGGCCTGCGTCGAGGTGTGGGAGTCGGACCCCGCCGCCTACGCCTACAACCCGGTCGGCTACATCGCGCTCGGGCCGTCGGTGCAAGAGCCCGATCTCGCCGCGACCTTCGAGCGGCAGGAGCAGATCGGCTACCGCTCGACGTTCGTCACGGGCGAGGCCGAGGTGGACGCGCACATGAAGGAGCTCTTCCCCGACTGGCGCGCGAAGGGCGTCACCGCCTGCCTGCACGAGCATCAGGGCGGGTTCGCGTTCAACCGCGAGTCGGTGCTCGGGCTCGCCGGGAAGTGCGGCGAGGAGGGCGTCGAGATCCTCACCGGCGTCGAGGTGAAGGGGATCGAGGCGCAGGGCGGCGGCACGGTCACGGCGCTCGAGACGAGCCGCGGCCGGATCGAGGTGGGCGAGCAGCTCGTGGTCGCGCCCGGGCCCTGGGCCAGGCGCTTCTGGGCCATGCTCGAGCTGCCCATGTCGATCGACGTGCGTAGGCCCTCGGGCGAGGTCGTCGAGAACCAGCCGATGTGGACGTACTGGAACCTGCAGGAGGGCGAGATCACCGTCGACCCGCTCATGTTCGCCACGGCCGACGGGAGTGCCCCGCCGGTGATCCATCTCGACACCGACGCGCCTCTCTACACGGACGGGGGCGAGCTCGTGACCGACGAGCTCTGGGGCATCTACTTCAAGCGCGACCGCCACGGGGTGCAGGGCGGCGCCTCGCCGCTCGTCGTCGGCGGGGACGTCGACCTCGATCCGTACCCCTCCACGACGAACGTCGATCCGTCCTTCCCGGACATGTGGTGCGCGGCGCTCTCGCACGCGATGGAGCGCTTCGAGGGCTCGCGGCCCAGCTACAAGACGGCGCGGTCGGGAGGCGTGGGCGCCTTCACCGCGGACAACTTCCCGGTCTTCGACTACATGCGCCCGAACGCGTACGCCGTGCTCGACTCGAACCACGGCTACAAGATGATCGGGGTCGGGCGCGAGGTGGCGAAGGTGCTCCTCGGCGAGCACTCGAGCCTCCTCTACCCGTTCCGTTTCGAGCGCTTCGCGACCGGCGACCTCCACCCGGTCTCGCACTCGCCGTATCCCTGGTCCTAGAACCGAGTTCTTAGCCGGGGTCGTCGAGGGCGAGGCGGCGGGCCAGCCACGCCTTCGTCGTCGACTGGACGAGGAGCGTGACCACGACCGCGACCGCGACCACGGTGACGATCTCCGCCTCGTGGGGGACCCCCTCCGCGACGAGGACTCCGGCGACCGCCGCCGGGACCACGCCCGTCTCGCGCGTCCAGCCGACGAAGACGACCTCCTCGCGCGTCCACCGACCACGGCGGTCGGCGCCGAGGCACGCCAGGACGGTGAGCGGCCGTGCCACGAGGATGAGGGCCGCGACGGTGGCGAGGGCGGGGGCCCAGTAGTCGGCGATCTCGTCGAAGGGCAGGTTCACGCCCAGGGTGAGGAAGACGAGCATGACCATGAGGTCGGCGACGATCTCGACGAACGACCGCATCGCCCGCTCGTGCGCGGAGTGCATGCCGAGGCCGAAGGACTCCATGTTGCCGACGATGAAGCCGGCGATGAACGCGCCCAGGTAGCCGCTGCCGCCGGCGACGTCGATCGTGAAGTAGCCGGCCGAGACGACGAGGAGCACCGCCACGGCTGACGACTCGCGCCAGATGCCCGAGCGCTGCTGGGAGATGACGAGCGCGAGCACGATCCCTGACACGATCCCGAGGGCGGTGGAGATCCCGACGTCGACGACGAACTCGCGGAGCGGGTCCGCGAGCGACCCGCCGCCCTCGACGACGAAGGCGGCGACCGCGAAGGCGAGCACGGCGCCGGTGGGGTCGTTGAGCGCCGACTCCGCGACGACGGTCTGGGCCACCTTCGGCCGGATCCGCATCCGCTCGAAGAGGGGGATGAGGATGGCGGGGTCGGTCGGGGCGAGCACGGCGCCGATCAGCAGGCCCGACTCCATCGGCAGGCCGAAGAAGAGCGCCGCGGCCGCGCCGGTGACGAACGCCGTGATAAGGACCCCGGGGACGGCGAGGAGGCCGAGCCCGACGAAAACGGGGCGGAGGACCTCGAGCGAGAGGCCGAGCCCGCCGTGGAACAGGATCATCGAGACGCCCAGCGTCAGGAGGATCTGGACGGCCGATGAGTCGAGCGGCACGTCCACCGCGTCGGCGACCTCCGGCCCGAGGAGCGCCCCGGCCGCGAGGAGCACGACCATTCGCGGGACCCGGAGGACGCCCGCGACGAGCTCGGCGCCGAGCCCGGCGGCGAGGAGGATCGCCAGCGTCTGGATCACGTCTTGCGTGGACACCGCGTCGATTCTCCTCGGTGACGAGGACGGTTGCGCGGTCGCGCGCGTTCGCTCACGATGGTCGCGTGCTCCTCGTCGTCTTCTCGCCGCCGGGCTTTCCGCAGCTCATGTTCTTCCTCACGCTGGCGCTCGCGCTGTACCTGACCGTCATCGAGCTGCGCGAGTTCGAGCCTCGGCCGCACTTCACCTGGTGGGGATGGTGGCTCTCGCTCGTCTTCCTCACCCACTTCGTGGGCTACTTCATCCTCCGTGGCTACTCCGCCTACCGACGCCGCTCCCGGGCCCGAGCCTGAATCCCGGCCCGCGCCTGAGCCCGAGGCGGAGCCAAAGAAGCCGCTGAGGGACCGTGCGCTCGGGCGGGTCCTGATGCTGCTCGCCGTGTTCGCCCTCGCGTTCATCGCGCTCAAGACCTGTGCGTCTCATGAGGACAACATCAGCTACCAGGAGGCCGAGGCGATCGCGAGAAAGAAGGTCGACTTCGTCCCCGACAAGGTCCTCGTCCGTGGCGTCCAGCGCGGGCTCGACGCGCAGCTGTTCTGGGCCGTCTCCCTCTCGACGACGAACGCCGCCGGCATCAGGGAGGAGTGTGCGACGGTTCTCGTCGACGCGGGGACGGGCGAGACGCAGACCGAGCCGTGCTAGCGGCCCCTATGTGAGCTTCTGACACTCATCGTCGGAAAAGGTGGACTCACCGAACCTGGGATGCGTCCGACCCGTTTCGTACGGTAGTCCGCGGATTGGTGTGTCGCAGCGCTCTGGTGCGCGTCCCTAGGAGGGCCTGGTAATGACCTCGTCGCTCGCGTCCGTGCTGTCCTCGCTGTTCGCTCAAGCGCCGACCCCGCAAG
>DATBJE010000117.1:0-20193 GCA_036556565.1 Gaiellaceae bacterium | reverse complement strand
CTCGAGCGCAGGGACGCCCCCGTAGCTGACGGCGAGGTCGTCGACGTCGAAGAGCACCTCGCGGCGGGCCGACGCCACCGCCTGCTGGCGCTCGGCGAGAAGTTTCTCGTCCACGCCCGCGATTTTGACAGGTGCGGCAGGAGCGCTTTCCATGTCGGGCATCACCATCGCTTCTGGTAGCGGTTGCGGAGCACGATCGCGAGCGCGTTCATGGTCAAGAGGATCACGAGGAGCACGATGATCCCGGCCGCGGCCAGCAGCCGGAACTCCTCCTGTGGCCGCCCGATCCACTGGTAGATCTGCACGGGCAGCGCGGTGAAGGAGCCGAGCAGCGTCGGGTTCACGGCGACGTATGTGAGGGCGCCGACGAGCAGGAGCGGCGCGGTCTCCCCGATCGCGCGGGCGAGGGCGAGGATCGAGCCCGTGGCGATGCCGGGGATTGACGCGGGGAGGACCTGGCGCCAGACGACCTGCCACTGCGTGGCGCCAAGGGCGTAGGCGCCCTGTCGGATCGAGTCCGGGACGGCGCGGATCGCCTCCCGGCTCGCGACGATCACGGTCGGGAGGACGAGCAGGGTGAGAATGAGCGCGCCTGCAAGAAGCACCCGTCCCAGGCCGATGCCGCGGACGAGGAACGCGAGCCCGAGGATCCCGTAGACGATCGACGGCACGGCGGCGAGGTTCTGGATGTTGATCTCGAGCAGCCGGTTGTACCAGCGCTCGCGGTTCGCGTACTCCTCGAGGTAGAGCGCGGTTCCGACGCCGATCGGCACGACCATGACGAGAAGCAGGACCATCATGTAGATCGTCCCGCGGATCGCCGGGCCCGCGCCCGCCTTGTTCGGATCGGAGGAGTTGGGCTCGTTCAGGAGCGTCGGGTCGACGTAGCCGATCCCTTTCCGGAACACGTCGACGAGGAGCACGCCGAGCAGCACGAAGCCGACCGTGACCGCGACCAGGAGCAGGATGTAGAAGGCGGTCCCGCGGACCCGGTCCCCGTGCGAGCGTCGTCCGAGGGCCTCGGCGGGGACACTCATTCGTAAACGTCCCGGTACTTCCGCACAAGGCGGATCGAGATCATGTTCATGACGAACGTGATCACGAAGAGGGTGAGCCCGACCGCGAAGATCGTCTTGTACTCGATCGAGCCGGTTGGGACGTCGCCGATGCCGGTCGCGCCGATGAAGGCCGTCATCGTCTGCACCTGCTCCCGCGGGTCGAACGTGATCTGGGCGATCCCGCCGGCGGCGATGAGGACGATCATCGTCTCGCCGATCGCCCGCGAGATGGCGAGCACGAAGCTCGCGACGATGCCCGAGATCGCCGCCGGGACGACGATGCGGGTCGAGACCTGGAGGCGCGACGAGCCGAGCGCGTAGGCGCCGTCGCGCAGGTCTTGCGGGACGGCCACCATCGCGTCCTCCGAGATCGAGGCGACGACGGGGATGAGGAGGATCCCCACCGCCGTCCCGGCCGCGAGCACGTTGAAGACTCCCACGTCCAGGCCGAGGTCCTGGAAGTGCGGCGTCAAGAACGTGAGCGCGAAGAACCCGAGGACGACCGTCGGGATTCCGGCGAGCGTCTCGAGCGCGGGCTTGATGATGTTCCGAACGCGCGGGCGAGCGTACTCGCTCATGTAGATCGCCGCGCCCAGGCCGCACGGAAGGCAGACGACGCACGCCCAGAACGTGATGACCAGCGTTCCGACGAGCAGCGGCCTGACGCCAAAGGAGGCCGGCTTGAAGAGCGGCGCCCACCGGTCGTCGGTGAAGAAGTCGACGATCGAGACCTCGCGGAAGAACTCAATCGAGGGAACGACCAGGGCGACGATGATCCCCACCGTCGTCGCGACGGAGACGAGGGCGCAGAGGGCGAGGCACGCCTTGACGACGACCTCGCCCCAGCGGCGACGCTCGGCACGCAGCCGGAACGCCTCCGGCTGCGTGCCTGCGGTCAGGTCCTGGGTCGTCATTCCGTGCCGCTATCCCTCCTGGGTCTGAAGCTTCGAGAGGTTCTCGCTCACGACGTCGTCGGGGACGGTGATGTACTGCGCGGCCTCGGCGATCGTGTCGAGGTTGTTGAGATAGAAGTCGACGAACCCTGCGACCTGCGGCTTCGTCTGGATGGACTCCGTCTTCACGTAGATGAAGAGCGGTCGGGAGAGGGGCGTGTAGGCGCCGTCCTGCGCGCTCTCGCGGCTGGGGGCGACGCAGCCGTCGCCGCCGTCGATCTCGACCGCCTTGAGCGTGTCGGTGTTCTCCTCGTAGTACGTGTAGCCGAAGTAGCCGAGCCCGCCCTTGTCACCGGCCACCGCCTGAACGACGACGTTGTCGTCCTCGCTGGCGTTGTAGTCGGTTCGGCTCGCGCCCTCCTCGCCGTTGATCTCATCGGTGAAGTAGTCGAACGTCCCGGAGTCGGTGCCCGGCCCGGCAAGCGTGAGCTTCTGATCGGGGAAGCTCGGGTCGATCTGGTTCCAGTTGGTGATCTTCCCTTCCGCCTTCGGCTCCCAGATCTTCTTCAGCTGCTCGGTGGTGAGGCACGTGACCCAGTCGTTCTCCGAATTGACGACGACCGTGAGGGCATCGACCGCCACCTGGTAGTTCTGGTACTCGATACCGGCGTCCGCGCAGACGGGTGCCTCGTCGTCGTCGTGGATCGGCCGCGAGGCGTCGGAGATGTCTGTCTCGCCTGCGCAGAAGCGCTCGAAGCCGCCTCCGGTGCCGGAGATCCCGACGGTCACGTTCACGCCGGGCTGCTGCTCCCGATACGACTCCGCGGCGGCCGTCGTGAGCGGGCCGACCGTGCTCGAGCCGTCTGCCTCGACGTCCCCGGACAGCTGCTCTCCCCCTGTGTCGGCCGCGGTCGTCCCTGCGGCCGCGCCTTCGTCGTCATCGTCGCCGCGGCCGCAGCCCGCCGCTCCGAGGGCGAGGACCGCGAGTGTCAGCACGATGAGGACGAGCTTCGGAACAGGACGTGGTCGCACGGGTCTCCTTTCGCGTCGGTGCGTCGCCGCGAGTGTCGCTCTGCCCTGAGTAGGAGTGGGCTGAAAGGCTGTGAACGACTGGTGAAGACCTGGTGAACGGCCCAGAGCCGTCTCGATGCGCCGGGGGTAGTCTGGCCAGCGTCACCGACCAGGGAGGTTCGTCATGGAAGCGGCCACCGATCGCACGCACCTGATGTTCGTCCACGGGGCCTGGCTCGCAGCGAACAGCTGGGACACCTTCGCCGAGTACTTCGAGAGTCGTGGCTACGAGGTCTCCGCCCCGGAGTGGCCGCGGAAGGAGGGCGACGTCGCCGAGCTTCGCGAGGACGCCGAGGAGATCAAGGGCCTCGGGCTGACCGAGATCGTCGACCACTACGAGGCGGAGATCGGGGCGCTGCCGACGCCGCCGGTTCTCATCGGGCACTCGTTCGGCGGCCTCGTCGTCGAGCTCCTCCTCGACCGCGGGCTCGGCCGGGCAGGGGTCGTGATGAGCCCTGCACCGCCGAAGGGAATCCTCGTGCTGCCGTTCTCGACGTTGAAGGTCTCCTCGTCGGCGCTGGCCCACCCGTCGAAGCGGCACGGCGTCGTCCCGCTCACCCTCGAGGAGTTCACCTACGGGTTCGTGAACACGCACTCGCCCGAGGACGCGGCAGCCGCGTACGAGAAATACGCGGTGCCCGAGACGGGCCAGATCTTCTACGAGGCGGGCTTCGCCAACTTCCACCTCCACCCGCCGACCGAGCTGGAGTTCAAGAGCGACGAGCGCGCGCCGCTCCTGATCATCGGCGCAGAGCAGGACCACACGGTCCCCGCCTCGCTTGCCAAGAAGCAGTACGAGAAGTACGCGAAGTCGGCGTCCAGGACCGACTACCTCGAGTTCGACCGGCCGCACCTCATGATGGTCGGCGAGGGCTGGGAGGAGATCGCCGCGGCGATCGAGACGTGGATCGCGGGCGTCCTCGCGGGCTCGGCCGTCGCCTCGGAGGAGACGTCCGCGTAGCGCCTGGGCGGCCTAGGAGTTGCCCCTGAGGCTCTGGCAGGCCTCGGCGTTCTCGAAGCCGTCCTGAATCTCGCCCGACGGGTCGAGCTGCTCGAGGTCCTGCAGCTGCGACTGCCCTTCCCGGGCAAGGCTTTCGAGGGACGCCGCGATCGGCGTGAGCTGACTCAGGAGCTCGGTGACACTTCCGCTGTCGGGGAGCTTCTGCGCCTGCGACTGGACGTCGTCGGCCGTCTGCGCCGCCTGGTCGGCGAAGTCGTCGAGCGCCTGCTTGGCCTGGTCGCCGGCCTCGGTCTCCGGCGGGCCGATGCCCTGGAGCTCGTCCTTGAGCTGGGTCGTCGCGTCGACGCCGCTCGCGATCGCGTCCTTGACCGCGGCGCCCGCGTCCGGGGAGGTGAGCTGCGACTGGAGGTCGCTCACGATCCCCTCGATCGTCGTCCGCCAGTCGGAGATGCTCGTGCAGACGTCGTTCGCCCATGCCTGGGCGGGCGGCTCGTCGTCGCCGCCGCAGCCCGTGGCCGCGAGGAGGGCGGCTCCGAGCACCAGGAGGGCGAGTGCGGCTCTCACGGCTCTCATCGGCCCTGCACGCTACCCGTTGCCGCGCTCAGGGGAAAGACGCACCTGATCGTGAGGCCCTGGCCGCGGGCGCCGATCGCCTCGACCGTGCCTCCGGCCGAGGTGACGACGTGCTTCACGATCGCGAGCCCGAGCCCCGTCCCGCGGGAGGCCCGCGCCCGGTCGGAGCGGTAGAAGCGCTCGAAGAGGCGCGCGAGGTCGACCTCCGCGACGCCGACGCCGTCGTCGGCGGCGACGAGCTCGACGGCCTCGTCGTCACCGCGGAGCGTGAGCCGGAAGTGCGCGCCGGGGCCTGCGTGGCGAATCGCGTTCTGGGCGAGGTTCTGGATGACGACGCGGATCATGCGCGGGCGCATCGGCAGCTCGGCGTCCTCGTCGGCCTGGACCTCGAGGGTCACGCCCGCGCGCGCGGCCTGCTCCTCGAGAGTCTCGACGACCTCGACGAGGATCGGGAGCGCGGGAGTCGTGCCGAGGCCGACCACCTCGTGCCCCGACTCGAGCTCGGAGAGGAAGAGGATGTCGTCGATCAGCTCACGGATCGTGTCGATCTCGTCCTGCGCCTGCTCGACGAGGTCGATCGTGTCGGCGTCGGGCAAGGTCGCGGTCTCGAGCAGCGCCAGCACGCGGGCCAGAGGCGTCCGCAGCTCGTGTGAGACCGCGGCCGTGAAGCCCGCCCGGAGCTCCTCGTAGGCGGCCATGTCTCCCGTGTCGCGCGCGTAAAGGATCGTCTCGCGCCTGCCGTCGACCTCGTAGGGGATCGTGAGCGGCGCGTTGCGGAGGAGCGCGTCCGGGGCGGCGGTTCCCTCCTCGAGGCCGCCGAGCAGCTCTCTCGCGCGCCGGCTGGCCGCGACCACCCGGTCGTGCTCGTCGAGGACGACGACGATCTCGCGGCTCTCCTCCACGAGCGCCCGGCCACGACGGGCCTCGAGGCGAAGCTCCTCGATGCGCGGGTCTTCGCGCGGGGCCTCGCCGTTGCGTCGGAGGAAACGCCGCACCTCGCTGGGATCGTAGCCCCGCCGTCAGGGCCGATCCAGGAACCTTCGAGCCGCCTCTGTCGTCTGAAGGAGCATGAGGTGGTTCGGCTTGGCATGCCCCATGCACATTGCCGTTCCCATCGCCGCACTCCTCATCGCCGGCTGCGGGTCGGCGGTCGTGGAGCGAAGCGAGCCCGCTACACCGCCGTACGCTGGCCCGCTGGACGCCCAGGCCTCGGTCGCGGCACTGGAGTGCGACGGCGAGACGCCGTACGAGCGGGGCGAGCACCGCTATGACGATGGGCTGGCGAAGGTGAAGGGGAGCCCGGAAGCGGCGCTGGACGACTACGTGCGCGAATCCGGCCCGCTCTACACCGCCCCGGCCGACGGGTACGCCGTCGAGGTGGAGGAAGCCGGGCGGGTGCTGCTCTCGTACGACGTGGACGGCCGGACGAAGGTGTCGATGCTCGTTGTCGACGGCGTCCGCGACTGGAACGGCGACGAGGGCTGGGGCGTGCGGGCCTGGGCGCAGTGCGATCCATCCGAGCTGGCCCCGGCCGTCACCGACGACCTCGGCATCGGCGTGTGGGAGGACGAGTCGGGCCGACGTGTGCCCGTGACCCGCATCCAGTCGTTCCAGGGCTCCGAGCACTGCTCCTGGGAAGACATCACGTTCCTGCTGCTCGGGCCGAAAGCGACAGGTGACTGGTACCTGCGCGACGCCGGCAACAACGAGGACTTCTCCGGGCTGCTCCGCACGACCTTTTCCGACGAGGCCACGCTCCCCGAGGGTGCGACCGACACGGGCTGGCGTCGCGGCGGACGGCAGCTGTGGATCGGACCGGACAACGAGGCGGCGTACCTGGTGAGCCTCGACGATGCACACGACGTCGAGCGCTGGCCGGCCGCCAAGCAGCGCATCGGGTGCGCGTACGGCCTGACGGAGTTCACCACTTCTTCACCACTTCGCTACCGTTGCGGTACCCCCGGGATGTCCGGGGGAGGGCAGAATCGAGTCAGGGTGGCGAAGGTTCTGATCATCGAGGACGACGACGTCATCGCGCAGGGGATGGCGCGACACCTGACCACGGCCGGGTTCGACCCGCTGTGGGTGAACAAGGGCGAGTCGGGCCTCGCGCGGCTCCGGTACGAGCGGCCGGACGTCTGCATCCTCGACCTCATGCTCCCCGGCGTGGACGGCTGGAAGCTGATCGAGGTCGCGCGCGCCGAGGGGATCGGGACGCCCATCGTCGTCGTCAGTGCCCGCGGCACGGAGCACGACCGCGTGCACGCCCTCGAGATCGGGGCGGACGACTACCTCGTGAAGCCCTTCTCCATGAAGGAGCTCGTCGCGCGGGTGCGCGCCGCCGCGCGCCGCGGCATCCGCGTCCAGGACGAGCGCCGCGGGGAGCCGATCGAGATCGAGGAGCTGAAGGTCGACCCGCTCAACGTCCAGGCGTACGTCCGCGGCGACAGCGCGGAGCTGACCCCGACCGAGTTCCGCCTCCTCTACGCCCTCGCGCTCGAACAGGGGCGCGTCGTCACCCGCGACGAGCTTCTCCAGAAGGTGTGGGGCCGGCGCCTGACGCACCGCGACCGGACGGTCGACGTGTTCGTCCGCAAGATCCGCGACAAGCTCGAGTCGCTGGCGCCCGCGCACACGTTCATCCAGACGCGCTACGGGGTCGGCTACAAGCTCGAGGCTGTCGCGAAGTGACCCGCGGGCGGGTCGACGCGCCCGCCGAGTGCCTTTAGGATCGCCGGACACCGGATGTCGGTCATCGCGGATCACATGTCCCGCGGGCTCCTGTCCGTCGGGAAGGACGAGAAGCTCGCCGATGCCGCCCGGCAGATGGTCGGGAGGGGCGTCGGCGCCGTTCTCGTCGTCGAGGACGGCAAGCTCGCCGGGATCCTCACCGAGCGGGACATTCTCAGGGCCGTCGCCGAGGGGTTCGGGGAGGACGCCAGGGTCGGCGACTGGATGACGAGGCATCCGGAGACGATCGACGCCACCGACACGACCGACCACGCGGCCGCGCTCATGATCCACGGGGGCTTCCGCCACCTGCCGGTCATGGACGGCGGCGTCGTCGCCGGGATCATCTCGATCCGCGACCTCATGCGCGTGGCGCTCGAAGACTCCGCGCCGCGCGGGGTCTGACCCCGGACACCGGACCTTCACGCGACGTTCACCGGTCGTGACCCCACGGGCCGCCGGGGCTCGTCGATACTCGTGCCGCGGCGCGCGACGACTGCCCGACCGATCCCGCGCCGTCTCTCCTCACGCCTTGCCGGCGGCCCCGCAGGAGCCGGGCCGCCGGCTGGGGTGGGGCCCGGAGGCGTTCTCCCGCCTCTCGCCGGATGTTCACCACACGTCCCCCCACGGGCGCGCTCGGATGGCGCACCATGATGCCGTGGAGAGCACGCCTCTCCCGGGAGCACGCGGCGATCCGGTCGGTGCCCTCCGTGCCCGGCGGCCCGCGGCCGTTCGGACATCGACCGGATCGCGCGGCTCCCGACCCGATCTCCGGCTCGTACGCGGATGCGGGGCCGTTGCGGTCCTTTTCTCACGACCTTTACCAGTCCGTTGCCCACGCGTGGCTCCCCACTGCGGACACTTCGCCCATGGCCGAGCATCCGAGCACCAGAGCGCTTCTCTGCGAGCTGCACGCCCACACCACCTGGAGCGACGGCGAACTCTCCCTCCGCGAGCTCGTCGATACCTACGGCGCGGCCGGCTTCGACGTCCTGTGCGTCACCGACCACGTGCTGCGAAGCGACGACCCGTGGCGGTCGCCGCTGACCTGCGTCCACGAGGCGACCTTCGCGGGCTACCTCTCGGAGATCGACCGCGAGGCCGAGCGGGCCCGCGCCGTCTACGGAATGCTGGTCGTCCCGGGCGTCGAGCTGACGCACAACTTCCACGATCCGGACCTCTCGGCGCATGCCCTCGCGATCGGCCTCCGCGAGTTCGTCTCGCCCGACGTCGGGCTCGTCGGCTCGCTGCTCGGGGCCCGCGACGCGGGAGCCGCCGTGATCGCGGCGCATCCCTACGCGCGCGACGCCGACGTCGTCGAGTCCCGCACGACGCGGCGCTTCTGGCGCGAGTGGGACACGCTCTCCCGCCTGCTCCACCGCGTCGAGCTCTTCAACGGCGCCGACGTCTACGCCTGGGCCGCGGCCGGCGACGTGCCGGTGGTCGCGAGCGGCGACTTCCACCGCCCCGAGAACCTCGACAGCTGGAAGACGCTCGTGCCGAGCGGGGGCGTCGAGGACGAGCTCGTCGCCTACCTGCGCTCGCCCGGCCCCGCCTACCTGCTCCCGTTCCGGTCGGAGCGGGCGGCCGAGCGGTCCGTCGCCGCCGCCTAGCCTCGACAAACGCGGTGCGAGATGATCCACTGTGATGACCGTGCGTGTCGAGGCGGAAACCGGCTCGAAGGAGGCCGAGCGGCTCCTCAATCGCGAGCTCTCGTGGCTCGACTTCAACGCGCGCGTGCTCGAGCTCGCCGCCGACGAGGGGGTGCCGCTGCTCGAGCGCGTCAAGTTCTGCTCGATCTTCTCGTCGAACCTCGACGAGTTCTTCATGGTCCGCGTCGCCGGCCTCATGGGGCAGGACGCCGCCGGCATCTCCGTACGCTCGGCCGACGGCCGGCTGCCGTCGGAGACGCTGGCCGAGATCCGCGAGCGCGTCCTCGAGCTGACGTCGCGCCAGTCGAGGATCTGGACCCGCGAGCTGGTGCCGGCCCTGGCGGAGAACGGGATCGCCGTTCCGCAGGTCGAGGACTGCACGCAGAAGGAGCTCGCCGAGCTCGAGCGGCGCTTCGACCGGGAGATCTATCCGGTGCTGACGCCGCTCGCGGTCGGCCCCGGGCAGCCCTTCCCCTACATCTCGGGCCTCTCGAACAGCCTCGCGGTCCTCGTCCGGGATCCCGAGAACGGGGAGGAGCGCTTCGCGCGCGTCAAGATCCCCGAGGGCCTGCCCCGCTTCTTCGAGGTCGGGAAGCGCGGGGCCTTCGTCGCCCTCGAGAACGTCATCGCCCACTTCCTCCCCTGGCTCTTCCCGCAGATGGAGGTCGTCGAGCGGGCCGTCTTCCGCGTCACCCGGGATGCCGACTTCGAGGTGTCGGACGAGGCGGACGACCTCCTGGAGGCCGTCGAGCTCGAGCTGCGCCGCCGCCGCTTCGGCGACGTCGTGCGGCTGGAGGTGTCGAGCTCGGTCTCGAACCGGCTGCTCGCGCGGCTGACCCACGGCCTGGGCGCCGCGGAGGACCAGGTCTACCCGATTCGCGGGCCGCTCGATCTGGCCGACCTCTCTCAGCTCGCCGACCTGGATCGGCCCGAGCTCCGCGACGAGCCCTGGGTACCGCGCACGCCGGCACGGCTCGCCTCGATCGCGAGCGGGCGCGACTTCTTCGCCGAGATCAGGCGCGGCGACGTGCTCGTCCATCAACCGTACGACTCGTTCGTGACGACCTTCGAGCGCTTCGTGCAGGAGGCTGCCCGCGATCCGGCCGTCGTCGCCCTGAAGACGACCGTGTACCGGACGAGCGGCGACTCGCCGGTCGTCCCGGCGCTGATCGAAGTGGCCGAGGACGGGCGCCAGAGCGTCTGCCTCGTGGAGCTCAAGGCCCGCTTCGACGAGCACCGGAACATCGAGTGGTCGCGGGCGCTGGAGCGTGCGGGCGTCCACGTCGTCTACGGGTTTCCCAACCTGAAGATCCACGCGAAGACGACGCTCGTCGTCCGACGCGAGGGCAACGTCCTGCGTCGGTACGTCCACGTGGGCACGGGCAACTACCACGCTCTCACAGCCCGCATCTACGAGGACTTCGGCCTCTTCACGGCGGACGAGGAGATCGCCGCCGACGTCGCCGACCTCTTCAACTACGTGACGGGCTTCGGCCGTCCGCAGACGTTCCGGAAGCTCCTCGTCGCGCCGTTCAACCTGCGCAGCCGGATCGTCGACGAGATCCGTGCCGTCGCCCGGGCGGCGACCGAGGGCCGGCCCGCACGCATCCGGCTGAAGACGAACGCGCTCACGGACGAGGCGATCATCGAGGAGCTCTACGCCGCCTCGCAGGCGGGCGCCGAGATCGACATCGCCGCGCGCTCGATCTGCACGCTCCGGCCCGGCGTCGAGGGCCTCAGCGACACGATCAGGGTGCGGAGCGTGCTCGGGCGGTTCCTCGAGCACAGCCGCTGCTACATCTTCGAGGCCGGCGACGACACGACGACGTTCATGGGCAGTGCCGACCTCATGACGCGCAACCTCGACCACCGCATCGAGATCGCCGCGCCGGTCGAGGACCCGAAGGTCCAGGCCCAGATCGCCCGCGCCTTCGACGTGCTGCTCGCGGACAACACCGCCTGGACGCTCCAGTCCACCGGGAGCTGGAAGCGCCAGCGCCCGCGCAAGGACCAGAGCGCGCAGGGCACGCACGACGCGCTCATGCGCAAGGCGCAGGCGCGGGCCCGCCGCCGCGTGGCCCGGCGTCCGCGCTAGGGCCCGCACCAGCCGACCGCGCTCCGAGAATGGCCGTGGCATGAAGGCCGCGATCATCGACGTGGGCTCGAACACGGTCCGCCTGCTGGTCTGCGCCCGCGACGGCGCGAAGCTCGACACGCTGCGCGAGGAGCGCGAGCACCTCTTCCTCGGCGAGGACGTGGAGCGGGACGGGAAGCTTTCCCGCGAGCGGATAGCCGAGGCGGCCCGCTGTGCGCGCGCCTACGCGCGGATCGGGCGGGGGCTGGGCGCCGTCGTCGAGGTGATCGTCACCGCGCCCGGACGCCAGAGCGCCAACAGCGCCGCCCTCGTGAAAGCCGTCGGGAAGGCGAGCGGCGCGACAGTCCGCATCCTGTCCGCCGACGAGGAGGGCCTGCTCGCGTTCGCGGGCGCCGTCGCATCGGCGGGCCCGTTCGCCGGGAGCGTCGCAGTCTGCGACGTCGGCGGCGGGTCGACCGAGGTGGTCATCGGCACGGTCGCCGGCGGGCCGGCCTGGACGCATTCCGTCGATCTCGGTGCGGTGCGGCTCACGCAGCGCTTCCTCGCCGACGACCCGCCCGGCAAGGGCGCGCTCGCAGCCGCGCGGGACGAGGTCGAGCGGCACCTGGAAGGGCTTACGCCGCCGCTCCCGCAGGCAGCGCTCGCGGCCGGCGGCACCGCCAGGGCGCTCCGCAAGCTCGTGGGGCGGACGCTCGACGCGGACGAGCTCGAGGCCGCGCTCGACATCCTCGGGAAGCGCTCCTCGGCCCGCGTCGCCAAGACGTTCGGCCTCCACGAGCATCGCGCCCGGACGCTGCCCGCGGGCGCCGTGATCCTCGCCGCTCTCCGGCAGCGCCTCTTCGTCCCGCTCTCCGTCGCGCGGACAGGCCTGAGGGAAGGCGCGGCGCTCGCCCGGCTCGACGAGCTGGCCGCCTCGGCCGCCTAGACACCGTTCCTTCACGCGCTGGATACCCATGCGCGGGCAGGCGGTGGGCACGATGGGATCATGGACGCAAGAGACGACATCGATCAGCAGGCGCTCGCCCGTTCCGAGGGCTTCGGCGTCTACGGCATCTCGGCCCGCGTCGGGATCGTCGAGAAGGTTCGCCTCGAGAGGGCGAGCGGCAGGCCGGTGCTCCTCTCGGTGCGCGCGGGCCTGCTCGGAAGCTGGCTGGTGCACGTTCCGGTCGACCAGGTCGCGGACGTCGTTCCGGAGGAGCGACGGGTCGTGCTGCGCCCCGGCGGTCTGCTGGCCGGGCCTAGGTCGGCGGCGGTAGATACTCGAGCCGCGTGAGGCTCCCGTCGGGCCCCGGCTCGAGGATCCACGTCGAACCCTTCAGGCTCTCTTCCCCGAGCAGCTCGGCGACGATGTCGCCGTGGGTGCAGAGGACCGCGCTCTGCCCGCTCATCTCGTCGACGAGCGCGAGCGTCTCCGCGCGGGTCGCGCCCTCGGCGAGCTCGATCCGCTCCTCGACGGGAAGCCCGAGGTCGCGGGCGAGCGGCTCGACCGATTGCCGGCAGCGCGTGTACGGGCTGGTGAGGACGCGCTCGACCGCGTACGGGGCGTAGAGGCCGGCGAGCGCCTCGGCCTCACGGCGGCCCTGTCCGTCGAGCGGGCGCAGATGGTCGGGCCCGTCCCACGTCCGGCGGTGGCCTGCCGACGTGTGCCGCATGAGGAGGATCGCCATCAGCCGGCGCGGTCCGCGAGAGCCTGCAGGATCTCGCGGTCGCGGGGATAGCTCAGCGCCCGGCCGGCCTCGGCGAGCGGGAGCCAGCGGATCTCGTCGACCTCGGAGTGCGGCTCGAACTCGCCGCCGAGCGGGCGCATGGCCCAGTAGCGGACGATCTTCGGACGGCCCGACTTGTCCCGGTAGCTGCTGGACGGCAGCTCGTCGCCGAGCTCGCAGGAGAGCCCGGTCTCCTCCTCGACCTCGCGAAGGGCGGCGGCCTCGTCGCTCTCGCCGGCGTGGAGCTTTCCCTTCGGCAGGGTCCAGTCGTCGTAACGCGGGCGGTGGACGAGAAGGACGTCCGGCGCGCCGTCGCCGTCGTTTCGGAAGACGACGCCGCCCGCAGCCCGGACCGGCACGTCCGCGCTCAGGCCCAGGCCCTCCGCCCGCTCTTCGCCAGGCGCGCCCACGCCGAAGAGAAGGCCTCGCGCGCCTCCTCGCGGCGAACCCGCTCGCGCTCGACGAGCCGGCCGGCGGCGAGGTGGGCCCAGTGGCCCTTCGCGCGAGGGAGCCAGGCCCGGATCCGGGCCTCGGCGACGACGGCGTCCTGATGCTCGCCGACGAGGTCCTGGAACCGCTTCGCGTCGCGGACGAACGCACGCGCCGGCTTCCCGACCACGCCCTCGGCGAGCTCCGCCGCGTAGCGGGCCCGCTTGCCCTTGATCCGCACGGCGTGCAGCTCGTCGTCGGTGGGCTCGGGCGGGAGCGACTTCACCTTCTTGCGCAGCTTGCGGAACTCCTCCCCGGCGATCGCCTTCAGGCTGACGTCCGCCTCGCGCGCGCGGGGCGCGGCCGCGGCGACCTCGAGCCGGTCGAGGAGGTTCCGGTAGCGCTGCTCGGACATGGCCTCGAGCAGCACCGACCTCGCGGTCTCGCGTTCCCGGCGCAGCAGCTGGAGGAAGCGCTGGGCGGCTCGGCGCTCCTCCGGCTCGAGCGCCGCGATCTCCTCGCGGAGCCGCTCGCCGAGCACGTCGAGGTCGCGAACGGGCCCCAGCGCTGCGCCGAGCCAGCTCAGCTCCTCGCGGAGCGCCTCCGTCCAGTCGGGGTCGAGGAGCGGGCGCGCCGCGCGCAGAACGGCGCGAAGCCGCCGCGTGGCCACGCGCAGCTGGTGGAGCTCCTCGGGATCGCGGCCGAGCCGCGTGCCCGGGTCGTGGGCGAGAATCTCGGCGACCTGGGCGGTCATCATCGCCCGCACGTGGTCGAGCGCGGGGGCGTCCGGCGGCGGGGCGAAGACCGTCGGCGGGAAGTACCCCATCGCGCGAAATCCCTTCGGCCGACCCTCGCCCGGGAACGCGCCTGCCTCCTCCAGCGCCCGGCCGATGCCCGGCAGCGCGGCGGCGCCTCCGTCGAGGGCCTCGGCCTCGAGCTCGACGAACCGCTCGCGGACGCGCCGCCCGTCGAGGATGGCGACCCGGTCGACCGTCACGTCGGCGACGGCCTTGCCGTTCTCGTGCACGCGGATTCCGGCCCGCTGCGTGCGCAGGGCAGCCGCCGGCGCGAGCGGGCGCCCGCGCAGGAGGCCGACGAGGAGATCGGCCAGCTCGGGAGGCGGCCCGGCGGGACCGCCCGGGATCTCGAGCTCGAGCCGCGCGCCCTCGCCGGGGAGCTTCAGCTGCCAGAGGCCCTTGCGGCTCTCGACCCGTCGGCGAAGCGTGATGCCGGCCCGGGCGAGCGCCCTGTCGTCGGTGTCCCAGTACGTCGAGGTGAAGGTGCGCGGCGGCAGCGCGCGGCCGGGGAGCTCGGGGAGGGAGAACCTCGCCGGGACGGAAAGCTTCAGCTCCCGCTCGTGTGTCTCGCGCAGGGGCGCCACCGTCTGATCGTAGCGCCGACAATGCGGAAGACGAACGGCGTTGAGATAGTGATTCCCCGATGACCGAGCAGAGCGCACGCACCGATTCCCTGCGCGAGGCGATCCGCGACCTGGAGGCCTCCGCCAGGCAGCTCGATCCCGGGCCGGAGGAGAGCGACGAGCTCTGGCGGGAGGTGGGCGGCCACGTGCTTCGCAACGTCGTCGAGCGCGGCCACGCCGCGGCCTACCAGGCGGGAGAGCCGCTCGACGCGGGCATCTTCGCGATCGCGGAGACCCCGGCGCCGATCGCCGACGCGCTGGCGACCATGGGGAAGGTCGAGCGGTCGGGGATCAACCAGGCGTCCGGAGGGAAGTTCTCGTACATCCCCGGCGGCGGCCTCTTTCCGGCTGCGCTCGGCGACCTCCTCGCCGACGTCGGCAACTCGTACTCCGGCGTCCAGGCCGGCGCGCCCGCGGCGGCGCTCATGGAACGGTCGCTCGTCGGCTGGATGGCCGGGCTCGTCGGCTACCCCGACACGGCCGGCGGGGATCTGACCTCCGGCGGCAGCATCGCGAACCTCGAGGGGATCGTCACCGCGCGGGACGCGATGGGGATCCGCTCCGCCGACGTGCCGAGAGCCGTCGTCTACCTGACCCGCGAGACCCACCACTCCGTCGGCAAGGCCCTGCGCATCGCCGGCCTGGGCGAGTGCCCGGTGCGGAGCGTCGCGCTCGACGACCACTGGCGCATGCGACCCGACGCCCTCGCCGAGGCGGTCGCGGCGGACGCCGCCGCAGGGCTCGATCCGTGGCTCGTCGTCGCCACCGCCGGGACGACCGACACGGGTGCGGTCGACCCTCTCGCCGAGATCGCCGACGTGGCGGACGCCCACGACTTGTGGCTCCAGGTGGACGCCGCCTACGGCGGGTTCTTCATCCTCACCGGGCACGGCCGGCGGCTCCTCGCGGGCATCGAGCGCTCCCGGAGCGTGGTCATGGATCCGCACAAGGGCCTCTTCCTGCCGTATGGCTCCGGCGCCCTGGTCGTGCGCGACGAGCGGCAGCTCGCCGAGGCGCATCGGTACAGCGCCGCCTACCTTGCCGACGCCCGTGAGGAGGCGGGCGACTTCTCGCCCTCCGACCTGTCCGTCGAGCTGAGCCGGCCCTTCCGCGGGCCCCGGCTCTGGCTGCCGCTCAAGGTGTTCGGCCTCGCGCCGTTCCGCGCTGCGCTCGAGGAGAAGCTCCTCCTCGCCCGCTGGCTCCGCGACAGGCTGGCCGAGACGCAGGGCTGGGAAGTGGGGCCGGAGCCCGACCTGTCGATCGTCACCTACCGCTGCGTCCCGCGCCGGGGGGACGCGGACGACTTCAACCGGCGGCTCCTCGAGGCGGTACGTGCGGACGGGTCGGTCGTCATCTCCGCCACCGAGCTCGACGGCAGGTACACGCTTCGCGCCGCCGTGCTCCAGTACCGGAGCCACCTCGACGAGGTCGAGCGCCTCGTCGAGGTCCTCACGCGCGAGGCGGCGCGCCTCGAAGCCGGTCGCTGAAAGGTGTGGCTAGCCGTATTCCCCTGGAACCACCGCTCGGTCACCATTCGGGTACGTGGCCAGCACGATCCTCATCGTCGACGACCATCCCGGCTTTCGCGCCACGGCCAGGGCCCTTCTCGTCGCCGAGGGATTCGAGGTCGTCGGCGAGGTCGATGACGGGCGCTCCGCGCTCGAGGCCGCTCGGCGGCTGAAGCCCGACCTCGTGCTCCTCGACGTCCAGCTCCCCGACACGGACGGCTTCGCCGTCGCGTCCGAGCTCTGCAAGGAGAACGGCAGCGGCCCGATCGTCGTCCTCACGTCGAGCCACGACGCCTCGGACTTCGGCTCCCTCGTGCAGGGCTGCGGCGCCGCCGCCTTCGTGCCGAAGGCCGAGCTCACGGGCGCTGTGCTCCGCGCTGTGCTTCGATAGCCACATGCGACGATCGACGCTGGCGGCCGTCGTCGGCCTGGGCCTGCTCCTGAGCGGGATCGCGCTCGCGCTCATCTTCACGAGCAACCACGAGGAGCATCCCGAGTTCGCCGCGTTCACCCAGCTCGTGGTCACGTGGTCGTTCATCCTCGGCGGGCTCGTCGCGTGGGCGCGGCGGCCCGACAACGACTTCGGGCGCCTGATGACCGCCGTGGGGATGTCGGTCTTCGTCGGCGCCCTGAGCGAGTCGAACGAGTCGATCATCTTCACGATCGGGTGGGTCTTCGGGGGGATCTTCATCGCGGTCTTCATCCACGCGCTCCTCGCGTTCCCGCGCGGCTACCTCGAGACGAGGCTGATCTACGCGATCGTGTCGATCGCCTACGTCGAGCTCACGCTCGGCGCGTTCCTCGTCGGCCTCTTCGACGACCCGACGAACCCGTCCAACGACTGCCCGAGCTGTCCGGCGAACGCCTTCCTCGTCGCCGACTCGCCCACGACCGTGGCGGCGCTGAACGCGCTGATGATGATCCTCGCGGTCCCGGCGCTCGTCGCCTCCCTCTACGTCTTCCGGCGCCGCTGGCGCGCCGCCTCGGTCCCGCTGCGGCGCGTGCTCGCCCCCGTCTACCTCACCGCGGGGACGACCCTCCTGCTCCTCGCGGTCGCGCTCGTCGTGTCCTCGATCTCGGAGAGGGCGGGCCAGATCGTCTTCTGGGTGCTCGTCTTCGTCTTCGCCTCCGTTCCGATCGCCTTCATCTTCGGGCTGGTGCGCGGCCGCCTCGCCCGCGCCGGCATGGGCCAGCTCATGCTGGAGCTGGGCCAGGCCCACGAGCCGGGGCAGCTCCGCGAGGCGCTCGCCCGCGCCCTCGGCGACGAGAACCTTCGCCTCGCGTACTGGATCCCCGAGACGCAGTCGTTCGCCGACCTGGACGGCAGCCCGATCGAGCTCCCCGAGCCGGGCGGCGAGGAGCTCGCGACGATGGCCGAGCGCGACGGGCAGGTCGTGGCCGCTCTCATCCACCATCGCTCGCTCGAGGAGGACAGGCTCTTCGTGGAGGCCGCCGCGGCTGCGGCGGCGCTCGCCCTCGAGAACGAGCGACGGCTTGCCGCCCTCGCCGAGGCCCAGGCCCGGAACCGGGCGCTCCTCGACGCCGTCCCGGACCTGATGTTCCGGATGGACCGCGACGGCAACTACCTCGAGTACAAGGGCGCGCGCGAGGACCTGGCCGTCCCGCCCGAGCAGCTGATCGGCTCGAACGTGCGCGACGTCCTCCCGAGCGACGTGGCCGACCGGTTCGTCGAGGACATCCGGCGGGCCGTCGACACCGGCAAGCTCATGCGGCACGACTACCGCCTCGAGATCGACGGCGTCCCGCGGGACTGGGAGGCGCGGATCGTCAAGGCGGGGGACGACGCCGTCGTCATCGGGCGCGAGTTCACCGAGCAGAAGCGTGCACAGCTCGAGCTCGAGCGGCTCCACGCCGAGCTCCAGCAACGTCACCGCGACCTCGAGCACGAGCGAGACTTCATCCGCACCGTCGTCGACTCGACGCCGAGCCTCCTGTGCCTCACGACCCCCGGCGGCTACGTCGTCCGCTTCAACTCGTCTCTCGAACGGCTGTCGGGACGGGCCGACGACGACCTCGTAAAGGGCGAGGCGTTCTGGGACGTCTTCATCGCCCCCGAGGAGCGCGAGGAGGTGCAGCGCGCGCTCGAGCGCGTCGCCGAGGAGGGCGGCCGCGGCGAGTACGAAAACACCTGGGTGACAGCCTCGGGCGAGCCGCGCCGCGTCGCGTGGTCGACGGCGCCGCTCCGGGACGACCGGGGCGACCCGCGCCTTCTCGTCTGCGGTATGGACATCACCGAGCGCAAGCGTCACGAGGACGAGCTCCGCCGGTCGCGCGCGCGCATCGTCGAGGCGAGCGACGTGGAGCGGCGGCGCCTGGAGCGGAACCTCCACGACGGCGCCCAGCAGCGGCTCGTCTCGCTCTCCCTCGTCCTCCGGCTCGCGCAGGCCAAGATCGAGGCCGACCCGGCCGGGGCCGACGAGCTGCTCGGGCAGGCCTCGGAGGAGCTCGGCCAGGCGCTCGAGGAGCTCCGGGAGCTCGCACGCGGGATCCACCCGGCCGTCCTCTCCGACCGCGGCCTGGGCCCGGCGCTCGAGGCGCTCGCCGCCCGGTCGCCGCTGCCGGTCGGTCTCGAGCTCGACGGCGACCGGCTGCCGGAGCCCATCGAGGCGGCGGCCTACTACGTCGTCGCCGAGGCGCTCACGAACGTCGTCAAGTACGCGGAGGCGTCCTCGGTCGCGGTTAGCATCGAGCGCGTGAACGGCCGCGCCATCGTCGAGATCGCCGATGACGGCGTCGGCGGCGCCGACCCGGGCGGCGGCTCGGGCCTCCGCGGCCTCGTCGACCGCGTCGAGGCGCTCGACGGCCTCTTCGTCGTCGAGAGCGCCCCGGGGCGGGGGACGAGGATCAGGGCGGAGTTTCCATGCGGATAGTCATCGCGGAGGACTCGGTGCTCCTGCGGGAGGGCGTCGCTCGGCTGCTCGAGGACCAGGGCTTCGAGGTCGTGGCGCAGACCGGCTCGGCCGAGGATCTCATGCTCAAGGTCCGCAGCTACTCGCCCCAGGTGGTCATCGTCGACATCCGCATGCCGCCGACCCACACGGACGAGGGCCTCAAGGCGGCGCAGGAGATCCGGGAGGCGTACCCCGAGGTGGGCGTCCTCGTGCTCTCGCAGTACGTCGAGCCCACGTACGCAATGGAGCTGCTCGCGGACAGCGCCGAGGGCGTCGGCTACCTGCTCAAGGACCGGATCTCGGACGTGGACGAGTTCGCCGCCGCCGTCCGGCGGGTGGGGGAGGGAGGCTCGGCCCTCGATCCCGCGATCGTCTCGCAGCTCGTGGGCCGCCGCCGCAGCGACGACCCGATCGACACGCTCACGCCGCGCGAGCGCGAGGTCCTCGAGCACATGGCGCAGGGCCGCTCGAACCAGGGGATCGCCGACGAGCTCGTCGTCACCGAGCGCGCCGTGGAGAAGCACGTGACGAGCATCTTCGGGAAGCTCCGCCTGGGGCACGAGCCCGAGGACCACCGGCGCGTCCTCGCCGTGCTCACGTTCCTGCGCTCCTAGCCTTCGCCGAGCGGGTGCGGTTTTCCGCACCGAAGGAAGCCGGGTGGCCCCATTCTCGTCTAGTGCCCGAGGCGGGAGAGTGCGGGCATGACGTTCAAGAAGAGAATCTTCATCGGCGCCGTGGTCTTCGCGGTCCTCATGCTCGCCGTCGGCGGCTGGACGGTTCGCGGCGTGCGCTGGGCCGTCGCCTAGAGAGCGATGGCCCCGTCGCCCCGGATCGGCCGGCTGCTCGGCGCTCTCGCGCTTCCGACGTTCGCGCTCGCTCTGGGGATGAGCGTCCTCACCACCTATGCGCCGCTGCTCCTCGGCCAGGAGACTTCGTCCGCCGGCGCGATCGGGCTCGCGATCGGCGCCGAGGGCGCCTTCGCGCTCTTCCTGCCCATCCTCGTCGGGTCGCTCTCGGACCGCACCCGGACGCGCCTCGGTCGCCGGCTTCCCTACGCGCTCGTCGCCGCCCCGCTGCTCGCGCTGCCGCTCGTCGTCCTCCCCTTCGCGCACGGCTACGCGCAGACGGTCGCGCTCATCTCCCTCTTCTACGTCGGCTACTTCGTCTACTACCCGCCGTACCAGG
>DATBJE010000116.1:0-4214 GCA_036556565.1 Gaiellaceae bacterium | reverse complement strand
GCCGATACAGAGGAAGCGCAATGAGCGCAGCTCTACCCTCTCCCCAGCCCGCACCCTCCCCTCGCGGGCGACAACCTCTCCCCGTCGAAGCCCTCCAGGATCTCCTCGGAGGGCTTCTCGTGGAGAGGGAGCGCCTGCACGAGAGCGGCTCCGAGCTGGAGCTCGAGCGGAACCGCCGCGAGATCGTCAGCATGCAGCAGCACATCTGCCACGCGTTCCTCGCCGCGGCGCAGGCCCGCTGACGACCGGACGATAACGTTCGGCCCGTGCACCGGGGCGTCGACACGCGGGCGATGAGCGTGCTCTCGTCGGGCCATCTGGCCACGGATCTCGCGCAGGGTGCGCTCCCGGCCCTGCTGCCGTTCCTCACCGACAAGTTCGACCTCACCTACACGATGGCCGGCGCGCTCGTGCTCACGGCGACGATCGCGTCCTCGATCGTCCAGCCCCTGTTCGGGCTCTGGTCGGACGTGCGCGGCGTCCTCTGGATTCTCCCGGCCGGCGTCGCCCTGGCCGGCGTCGGGATCGCCTTCGCCTCGATCGCACCCAGCTACGAGCTCGTCCTCCTCGGCGTGCTGGTGTCCGGGGTCGGCGTCGCCGGATACCACCCGGAGGGCTCGAAGTACGCGAGCTTCGTGAGCGGCGTGCGGCGCGCGAGCGGCATGTCGCTCTTCTCGGTCGGAGGGAACGTCGGCTTCGCGCTCGGCCCGCTCTACGCGTCGTTCTTCATCATCACGCTCGGGCTCGGGCTCCACGGGGGCGTGTTCCTCGTCCTTCCGGGCCTCGCGGTCGGAGCGATGCTCGTGCTGCTGCTCCCCTACCTGGCGTCGTTCACGCCCCGGCAGGCCGCGTTCGGCGCGCGGTCGGGCGCGGCGAGCCAGTGGGGAGGGCTGATCCTGCTCCTCGTGATCGTCGGCCTCAGGAGCCTGGCGCACATGGGGCTCTTCACGTTCATCCCGCTCTACGAGATCTCGCGCGGGAACGGCGCCGGCTACGGGACCTGGATGCTCGCCGTCTTCCTGCTCGCGGGAGCCCTCGGGACGCTCCTCGGCGGCCCGCTCGCCGACCGGGTCGGGCGCCGGATCGTCCTCCTGGGCAGCTTCGTCGTCGCGCCGCCGCTCATCCTCACCTACGTCCTCGTCGGCGGGGCCGTCGGCGCGATCGCGCTCTTCCTCGCGGGAATGGCCGTGATCGGCACGTTCGGCGTCACGCTCGTCATGAGCCAGGAGTACATGCCGGCCCGCGTCGGGCTCGCGTCGGGGCTCTCGATCGGCTTCGCGATCGGCCTGGGCGGGATCGCCGCGGTCGCGTTGGGAGGGATCGCGGACGTGGTCGACCTCGAGGCGGCCGTGCTCGTGACCGCCGTCGGGCCCGCGCTCGGGATCTTCCTGACCCTTCTCCTTCCCCCGGCGACGATCGTCCCCACGGAGCCGGCCACGGCGCCGGTCTAGGTTCTAAGCTCCGCCGGTGCCCGACAGCGCGCGAGAGTTCTTCGAGGATCTGGCGACGAGGACTGCCGGCGGCTCGGCGCGGACGCGCGGCCTCCAGGCGACGTACCGCTTCGACGTCGACGGGGCCGGCAGCTGGCTCGTGGCCGTCGACGACGGCACGGTCGCGGTGAGCGAGAGCGACGCGGCCGCCGACTGCGTCATCTCCGTCTCCGAGGACACGCTCCTGCGCATCGTCCGCGGCGAGCAGAACGCGATGGGCGCCTTCCTCATGGGCAGGATCCAGATCGAGGGAGATGCAGGCCTCGCCATGCGCCTGCGCGACCTGCTCGGCTAGCCGCGCGTCACGGCGCCAGGCGCTCGAGGCTCCATGAGCCGTCGTCCGCCCGCGAGTAGCGGAAGCGGTCGTGCAGGCGGTTCGCGCGGTTCTGCCAGAACTCCAGGCGCGTGGGAGACAGGACGTACCCGCCCCACCAGGGCGGGAGCGGCGGGTCGTCGCCGTACTGCGTCTCGGCGTCGGCGTAGGCCCGGTCGAGCGTCGCACGGTCGGGGATCACGGTGCTCTGGTGCGAGGCCCAGGCGCCCAGGCGGCTGCCGAGCGGTCGCGTGCGGAAGTACGCCGTGGACTCCTCGCGGCCGAGCGGCGAGACCTGCCCGGCGACGGTCACCTGCCGGCGCGGCTCCTGCGACCAGTGGAACACGAGCGCGCCGTGGGGGTTCGCCGCGAGCTCGCTTCCCTTACGGCTCTCCGTGTTCGTGAAGAAGGAGAAGCCACGCTCGTCGAGCCCCTTGAGGAGGACCGTGCGGGCGGAGGGCCGTCCGGAGGCGTCGGCGGTCGCCAGCGTCATCGCCTCCGGCATGGCGACTCCGGCGGCGAGGGCCTCGTCGAGCCAGCGCCGGAACTGGGCGAGCGGGTCGGGCAGGAGGTCCGAGGCGTCCACTACTCCTCCAGCTCGACGAGGAGCGCCCCGCCCGCGACCCGGTCGCCCTCGGCGACGTGGACGCGCCGAACGACGGCCGCGTGCGGCGAGACGAGCGGCGTCTCCATCTTCATCGCCTCGAGGAGGACGAGCGGCTGGCGCGGCTCGACGCGGTCCCCGGGGCGGGCGAGGACCCGGATCACCACGCCGGGCATCGGCGCGGTCAGCGCGCTGGCCTCGTGCGCGCCGGACGCCGCGTGGGCCGTCGTCTCCACCGTCGGGGGAACGGACATGGCGGTCACGGCGTCCTCGTGGTCGCGGTTCAGCCGCCACGCCCCCGCCCAGTGGAGCGGCGCGGCCCGTGCGCGGGAGAGCGGCGGGTTGTCCCTCAGGAACGCCGTCGTCGTCAGGCCCGCGCGGACCTCGGGATGGTCGACGAGCCAGCGGAGGAAGCCGAGGTTCGTCGTCGTCCCGGCCACCCGTGTCGCCCGCAGAGCGCCCGAGAGCGTGTCGAGAGCCTCCTCGCGCGACCCGGCGTGGGCGATGAGCTTGGCGATCAGCGGATCGTAGGCGACGGGAACGGCGTCGCCCGCCTCGACGCCGGCGTCGACCCGGACCGTGTCGGGCAGCTCGAGCAGCTCGAGACGGCCGGCCTGCGGCAGGAACGTGAGCGGGTCCTCTGCGTAGAGCCGCACCTCGACGGCGTGGCCCTCGGCCGCGCCGACGTCGAGGGCGAGACGCTCGCCCGAGGCGATCCGAAGCTGCTGCTCGACGAGGTCCACGCCGGTGACCAGCTCGGTGACGGGGTGCTCGACCTGGATCCGGGCGTTGAGCTCGAGGAAGAAGCACTCGCCGTCCGCGACGACGAACTCCGCCGTGCCCGCGTTCTCGTAGCCGACGGCTCGCGCCAGGGCGACCGCGGCCTCGCCCACGGCCGCGCGCAGGTCGTCGTCGAGCGCCGCCGACGGGCTTTCCTCGAGCACCTTCTGGTGGCGCCGCTGGATCGAGCACTCCCGCTCGCCGAGGTGGAGGACCGTCCCGTGACCGTCGGCGAGGAGCTGCACCTCGACATGCCTGGGCCGCTCCAGATACCGCTCGCAGAAGACCCGTTCGTCGCCGAACGCGGCCTTCGCCTCCCGCGCGGCGGCGGCCAGCGCCTCGTCGAGCTCCGACGGATCGCGGACGACTCTCATCCCCCGGCCGCCGCCCCCGCCGGCCGCTTTCACGATCAGCGGGTAGCCGACCTCGGCGGGATCGCCGGTCGGGAGGACGGGCACGCCCGCCGCGCCCGCGAGGCGCTTGGCCTCGAGCTTGTCGCCCGTTGCCCCGATCGCCTCGGGGGACGGCCCCACGAAGACGAGGCCTGCGGCCCGTACCGCCTCCGCGAAGTCCACGCTCTCGGCGAGGAAGCCGTAACCCGGGTGGACGGCGTCCGCCTCGACTCGGCGGGCCGCGTCGACCAGGTCCGTGGCCGACAGGTAGCTTCCGACGGGAACGACCTCACCGCCGCGCCGCGTGTGGAAAGCCCCTTCGTCGTCCGGCGCCTCGACCGCCACGGTCGCGATGCCCAGGCGCCCGCACGTGCGGAAGATGCGCGCGGCGATCTCGCCGCGGTTCGCTACGAGGAGCTTCCGGATCTCCATGGGCGCATGGTGGACGACGGGCGGGGCGAGCGCAGCTTAGAGACCGAACCGAAATGAAAGCGTGTGCCGCCGCGGCGCCCTGGGCGGCGCGAGGCCGCGTCCTCGGTCGCGCCCGTATTCAGGAATACGAGCGCTCCCTGCGTCCTTGCCTCGCACTCGCCCATGACGCCGCGTCGGCGAAGCGTCATTCCGATTCGATCTCT
>DATBJE010000115.1:0-3381 GCA_036556565.1 Gaiellaceae bacterium | reverse complement strand
TTGTTAACGATCGGGCCGGAGTCCCTGTTCCGCCGTCAGCGTCCACGGCCCGCAGGGAAACCTACAGGGGGCGAGCGATGGCACGAACCGTCACGTGGGACGAGCTCCGCGACCTCGCCGGGTTCGAGGCGGAGAAGGGCTTCGCCATCAGCGTCTACCTCGATCTCGAGCCGCGGGTGCTCGCCACCGCCGGCGACGCGCAGACCCGCCTCAACTCGCTCCTGGAGGAGGGGGCGAAGTCGAACGGCGCCGGCGGACGGGAGCTGACGCACGATCAGAAGCAGGGGCTCAAGTCCGACTTCGAGCGCATCCGGCGCTACTTCGAGCTCGAGTTCGAGCTGAACGGGGCGCGTGGCCTCGCGATCTTCTGCGCGGGGCTGGACAACGTCTGGCGCCCCCTGCCGCTCACCGAGGTCGTCGCGGACGGGATCAGGGTCGGCCCGCGCCTCTACCTCGCCCCGCTGGTGCCGCTCGTCGGTCGCGGCGAGGGTGCGCTCGTGCTCGCCGTCAGCCGTGAGCAGGGTCGCTTCTACCGGCTGCGGGCAGGTCGGCTCCAGGACCTCGCCGACTACTTCGACGAGCAGCCGCGTCGGCACGATCAGGGCGGCTGGGCCCAGGCACGGCTCCAACGCCGCGCCGACGAGCTCGCGGCCGAGCACCTGAGGCGGGTCGCGGACGTCCTCGACACCCTCGTCCGCCGGCTCCACGGGCCGAGGGTGGTCGTGGTCGCGCTCGAGGAGACGTGGGCCGAGTTCGCCGGCCTGCTCTCGAACGAGTCCCGCGCGGCCGTCGCGGGCGTCGCCCAGGCGGAGGCGCACGCTACGCCGACGGAGCTGCTCGAGGTCGCGGTCCCCGTGCTCGAGCACTGGCGGGAGGAGCGGGAGACGGGAGTGGTCGAGCGCTGGCGGGACGAGGCCGGCCGCAGCGGACGGGCCTCGTCCGGCTGGGCCGCGACGCTCGAGGCCGCGTCGGACGGGCGCATCGAGCTCCTGCTGTTCCGCGAGGGAGCAACGAGGGGCGTCAGGCGCTGTCCCGCCTGCGGCAGGCTCGCCGCGCAGGGCAGCAAGTGCCCGCTGGACGGCACGCAGCTCGAGGACTGCGAGGACGGTCTCGATCTTGCGGTCCACCAGACCCTCGCCCACGGGGGCACGGTCTGGGCCGTGCGCCACCGCGACGACCTCGACCCCGTCGACGGGGTCGGGGCCCTTCTCCGCTACTAGTCCGCGCTACGCCTGCGCGGACTCGAGGGCCGTGTCCCGCTCGTCCGCCGGGACCTCGTCGGCGTCCGCGGTCGGGAGCTCGAAGAAGAACGTGGAGCCCTCGCCGTCCCGCGAGGCCACCCAGATCCGCCCTCCCATCCTCCGCACCAGCTCGCGGCAGATGTAGAGGCCGAGCCCGGTGCCGCCGACGCCTCGCCTGAGGTTCGGGTCGAGGCGATAGAACTTCTCGAAGATCCGCTCCTGCTCGCGGAGCGGTATCCCGAGGCCCTCGTCGCGGACGGCGAACAGCACGCGCCCGACCTGGCCCTCGAGGGAGAGGTGGACCTCTCCGCCGGCGGGCGAGTACTTGACCGCGTTCTCGACGAGGTTGGCGAGCACCTGGCGGAGCATGTCCGGGTCGGCCGCGACCGCGGGGATCTCCGCCGCCGGGTCGAGCTCGACGGAGACGCCATCGGGGAGGTGCGTTCTCGCCGCCTCGACGACCTCGCCGACCAGCGGGACGGGATCGCAGCGCTCGGTCGAAAGCGAGAACGTCCCCGTGTCGAGCCGGCTCGCCTCGAGGACCTGGTCGATGATCCGCGCGAGCCGGTCCGACTCGGTGGCGATCACCGACAGGAGTCGCTCGCGCCCGTCCTCGTCCAGCTCGAGGCTGCGCCGCCGCAGGGTGACTGCCGCGCCGTAGACCGCGGCGACGGGCGTCCGCAGCTCGTGTGAGACGGTGGCGACGAGCTCGCTCTTCAGCCGCTCGATGCCGCGCTCCTCGGTGAGGTCGCGCAGGGTGTAGACGATCCCGTCCGACACGCGGACGGCGGAGATCGAGATCCAGAGCTCCCGGTCGCCGATCTCGAGCGGGAGCGTCTCCGCGTGCCCCGCGGCGGGGACGGGCGCGTCCGCGACCGGGACGAGCGGCGCGATCGCGCTCCAGCCGGGGAGCACGTCCTCCGGAGCCCGAGCGACGATCTCGTCCGCGGTCACGCCGGTGACGGCCGCCACGGCCGGGTTCCACAGGCGCACGACGCCGGCGCGGTCGACGAAGAAGACGCCGTCGCCGACGTGGGCGAGGACTCGGGCGGCGCGCTCGCGCTCCTCGAGCACCTCCTCCTGGAGCCGGGCGCGCTCGAGGACGTCGCCGGTCTCCTTGGCGATGAGCTCCGCCACCGTCACGGCGAGGGCGTCGAAGCGGCGCGGCGCGCGAACCGCGTAGAACGTCAGCGTGCCCACGGGCCGGCCCTCGTGGCGGATGGGGACGACGAGCGCGCTGCGGGCACCGATCGACCGGGCCAGGTCCATCTTCAGGCGGCGTTCGCGGGACACGTCCCTGACCACGAGCGGCTTGCCGAGCGACAGGAGGATCTGGTTGAAGTCGTCGGACACGTCGATCTCGAAGCCGTGGCAGGCCGACTCGGGAATACCGCTCGCGGCCTGGCACGTGAGGATGCGGCGGTCGGCGTCGTAGAGGAGCAGGGCTGCCGCGTCGGCCCCCACCGCGGGCCTGGCCGCCTCGAGGATCGCGCCGCCGAGCTCCTCGATCGAGCCCGAGCGTGAGCTGAGGCGCGCGATCCTCCCGAGCACGTCGAGCTCGCGGATGCGGTTCGACCGCTCGGCGCCCTCGCGGAGGCTTGCCCGCCCGCGGCGGGTCCCCAGGGCGACCAGCACGGCCGTGGCGAGCGCCGCCGCGACGACGGTGACGGTGACGAACGCCGCCGAGTCGACCGACGGCCCGTTGCGGAGCGAGATCACGAAGAGGATGAACTGCTGGCACGCCGCGCCGACGAGGAGGAGCCCCGCCGACAGCGTCAGCGCCGCGCCGGCGAAGGTGCGCTCCCGCCACCACGCCCGGAGCACGAGGAATCCCAGTCCGAGCAGGGCGACGCCGAGCCACAAGAAGAACCAGCCGAACTCCACCGCAGTCTCGGGCGAGTATACGAACCGGTGCCCGGTGCCGTTCTAGGCGGCGTCGGCGGCGTGCGGCAGCTCGGCGAGCTCCACCGCGGGCGCCTCGGTCAGGGCGGACTCCCCGGCCCGCTCGAGCTTCGTCTCGAAGCGGGAGAGCCGCTTCTCCGAGTCGGCGTACTTCGTCTGGGCGTTGCCGAGGTGCTTGCCGACGAGCTCGAAGTCGACCCTGAACTTCTCGAGGTCGCGATCGAGGTCGGCCACGTAG
>DATBJE010000114.1:0-6079 GCA_036556565.1 Gaiellaceae bacterium | reverse complement strand
TCGACGGTCATCGGCCGGCCCGTGAGCGACGAGAACGCGACGACGCGCGTGAGGGCGCCCTCGAGCTCGCGGATGTTCGTCGAGATGCGGCTCGCGATGAACGTCAGCACCTGGGAGTCCGGGATGTGGATCGCGTCCGTCTTCACCTTCTTGCGCAGGATCGCGATGCGCGTCTCGAGGTCGGGCGGCTGGATGTCGGTGATGAGGCCCCACTCGAACCGCGACCGCAGGCGTGACTCGAGCGTGGCGATCGCGCGTGGCGGGCGGTCCGAGGAGATCACGATCTGGCGTCCGGCCTCGTAGAGGCTGTTGAAGGTGTGGAAGAACTCCTCCTGGATGCGCTCCTTGTGCTCGAAGAACTGGATGTCGTCGATCAGGAGGACGTCGTAGTGGCGGTACCGCTGCTTGAAGCCCTCGATGCGCTTGTCGCGGAGCGAGTTGATGAAGTCGTTCATGAACGTCTCGCTCGTCACGTAGCGCGCCGTGAAGTCGTTCGAGTGCTCGGTGACGTAGGCGGCGACGGCCTGGAGGAGGTGGGTCTTCCCGAGGCCCGTGCCGCCGTAGATGAAGAGGGGGTTGTACGCCTGCGCCGGCGCCTCGGCCACCGCGAGGGCGGCCGCGTGCGCGAACCGGTTCGACGAGCCGATCACGAACGAGTCGAACGTGTACTTCGGATTGAGGCCCTCGAGCGACCTCACCGGTCGCGGCGGGAGGCGGACGTCGCGGGCAGGCGAGACCGCCTGCAGCTCGCGCACGACGATCCGCACCTGCCTGTTCTCGCCGAGCCCCTCGCGCACAACGGCCTCGATCAGCCCGCGGAAGTGCCCCTCGATCCAGTCGCGGGTGAAGTCGTTGGGGACGAGGATGACGAACGCCTCGCCGTCGAGGGAGCCGGGCGCCGCCTCCGAGAACCAGGTCGTGTAGGTGGCGTCGTTGAGAGCTTCGCGGAGCCGGGTCGAAACCTCGCTCCAGAGAGCGTCCGCAGTCAGCTCTGACGTCCGTTGCACGCTCTCGGTCCGCTCCTCCGCCACCGTCGGGAAGCGGCGATCCTAGCAGCGTGTCCGAACTCGGTGCAACGGCTCGGCCTGGGGAAATCGCGCGGGGCAAAAACCCGCGCTGTGCGGGGATTTCGACCCTCTCCACACGGTTATCCACAGGTGTGGAAAGGTGTGTGCCGTCGCCCTTTCATGCGCCTTCGCGCCTGTGGATTACCGTCTCCGGCGAGAACCGCGCGGAGCCCCTGCGGCGCTCCTCTATACTGGTGCTCGGCCGCGCTGCGGCCCTTTCCGAAACCCGTCTCTCGTGAAGCGAACGTACCAGCCGAACGTGCGCCGGCGGAAGCGCCGGCACGGATTCCGGGCGCGAATGTCCACGCGCGCGGGCCGCGCGATCCTGAAGCGCCGCCGGGCCAAGGGACGCAAGCGCCTCTCGGCCTGATCGGGGCCGAGTGAGCCGACGTCACCGCCTCTCTCGCTCCCGAGACTTCGACACCGTCTACCGCAAGGGCCGCTCGGTGTCGACGAGGTTTCTCGTCCTCTACTCGTTCCCGCGGGACGACGACCCCGAGGGCGAGTCGCGACTCGGCCTCGCCGTCTCCCGCCAGCTGGGCGGCGCGGTCGAGCGCAACCGGCTCAAGCGTCGTCTCCGGGCCTCGTTCGAGGAGCTCCACGGCGAGCTCCCGCCCGGGCACGACTTCGTGCTCATCGCTCGCCCCGGCCTGACCGAGGCGGTCGAGAGCCGCGGGTTCCCGTGGCTCTCGGAGCGAGTGGCCGAGGTCGTCCGCCTCTCGGAGGGGACGGCGTCGTGAGACAGGTGGCGTCCCTCCCGATCCACGCCTACCGGCTGCTCCTCAGCCCGCTGCTCGGCCCGAGGTGCAAGTACCACCCGACCTGCTCGCAGTACGCCCTCGACGCGATCGGCGAGTTCGGAGTCCTCCGCGGGTTCGTGCTCGCCGGCTGGCGGGTCCTGCGCTGCAACCCGTGGAGCCACGGCGGCGTCGATCACGCCCACGACCAGACCCTCTTCCGCCGATGAACCCGCTGACACCGATCGAGAACGTCCTCACGAACGTCCTCGAGTGGCTTCACAGCGCGATCGGGCTGCCCTGGGCGTGGGCGATCGTCGTCCTCACGTTTCTCGTCCGGATCGTGATCCTGCCGCTGACGATCAAGCAGATCCGCTCGATGCAGCACATGCAGGCGCACCTGCCGGAGCTGAAGGCGCTGCAGACGAAGTACAAGAACGACAAGCAGCGCATGAACGAAGAGGTGATGCGCTTCTACAAGGAGAACAAGGTCAACCCGGCGGCCTCGTGTCTCCCGCTCCTCCTCCAGATCCCGATCTTCTTCTCCCTCTACTACGTCCTCAAGGACTTCGAGAAGGAGGTCTTCCCCCACTACCCGCAGTCGGATCTCGGCTGGCTCGGCGTCGTCCCGCGCATCACCGACATCGTCACCTCGCACTGGTCGGGCTACGCGCTCCTCGTCGTCTACATCGGGAGCATGCTCGCGTCCACGTACTTCATGTCCGCGTCGATGGACCCGCGGCAGAAGAACATGCGCTACGTCTTCTACGCGATGCCGTTCATCTTCATCCCCTTCGTCGTCCGCTTCCCCATCGGCCTCGTCCTGTACTGGTCGACCACGAACCTGTGGACGGTCGGGCAGGGGCTGGCGACGCGGAGGCTCCTGCCACGGCCCCAGCCGCCGCCGAAACGCACGTCGCGAACGCCGCCCAGGGAGGAGATCGAGCCGGCTCCCGCTGCCTCCGGAGCGGCGGGCGGGGACGTCAAGCCCGCCGCCGGCGGAGGCCAGCAGCGCGTGCGCCGGCGCAAGAAGAAGAAGGGCTCGCGCGCGCGGCGATGAGCGCTCCGGAGGACACCGGGGCTCCCGACGACGTCGTCGAGGCCGAGGGGGAGACGGTCGGCGAGGCGAAGTGGACGGCGCTTCGCGAGCTCGAGCGCCGCTTCCCCGGCATGGACAAGGCCGCGGTTCGCTTCACGGTCGTCTCGGAGGGCGAGCGCGGCCTCCTCGGCGTCGGCCAGGTGCCGGCCCGCGTGATGGCGCGGGCGACACCGCCCGCGACCCCCGCGACCCCCGCGGGCGAGGAGCCGGGGACGCCCGCCGCCAAGCTCCGCGAGCTGCTCGAGCACGTGTGCGCCGCGCTCGGCGCGCCGTGCCAGATCGTGATCACGGAGGACGAGACGACCCTGCACGCGGCCCTCTCGGGCCCTGACCTCGGGCTCGTCATCGGAAAGCGCGGCCACACGATCGACGCGATCCAGTACCTCGCCGGCATCGTGGTCTGGCGCGGCTCGGAGGACCGCAAGGACGTGGTCGTCGACGCCGCGGGCTACCGCGACCGCCGCCGCAGCGCCCTCGAGGGGCTCGCCGACCGCGCTGCCTCGGAGGCGCTCGAGACCCACCGTGCGGTCCACCTGGAGCCGATGACGGCGGTGGAGCGGAAGATCCTCCACCTCCACCTCGCCGACCGCGAGGACGTCGCGACCGCGAGCGAGGGCACGGAGCCCAACCGCCACGTGGTCGTGGCCCCGTCGCCGACGGAGTGACCGGGGCCGACCCGCGGCTCGAGCGGTGGCTCGATGCCGTCCTCGCGGGTCCGGGCCTGACAGCCGCGAGGGACCCGGCCGAGGCGAGGCGCGTGCTCGTGGACGACGCGCTCGCGGCGGCGGCGCTCGTCGAGCACGGCCCGGTCGTCGACGTCGGCTCGGGAGCGGGCTCTCCCGGGATCCCGATCGCGGTCGCCCGGCCCGACCTCCACGTCGACCTGCTGGAGGCGCAGCGGCGCCGGTGCGACTTCCTGCGCTCCGTCGTCGTCGATGTCCCGAACGCCGGCGTCGTGTGCGCCCGCGCGGAGGAGCACGGCCGCGGAGACGGCCGCGAGGCGTACGGGACGGCCGTCGCCCAGGCGCTCGCCGAGCCCCCGGTGGCCGTCGAGTGGTGCCTTCCCCTCGTCCGCCCCGGAGGGATGCTCGTCCTGCTCGTAGGCGAGGTGGACGCCGACCGGGTTGCGGTCGCCGCGCACGAGGTCGGCGGCGGGCCGCCCGAGCTCGTCTCGCTGCCGGGATCCGGGCCCGGGCGGCGGCTGCTCCTCGTCCCGAAGACGGGCACCACGCCCGACCGCTTTCCGCGCCGCCCGGGCGCGGCCCGGAAACGTCCTCTGGCCTGACTAGCATCGCAGGCGTGGGAAAGGTCTTCGCCCTGGCCAACCAGAAGGGCGGCGTCGGCAAGACGACGACGGCCGTCAACCTCGCGGCGTGCCTCGCCGAGGCGGGCGCCTCGACGCTCGTCGTCGACCTCGATCCGCAGGCGAACGCAACGTCCGGACTGGGCGAGAAGGCGAACGGGACCTCGACGTATGACCTCCTCGACGGCGCCATGCTCGAGGACGTCGCGCACGAGACGCGGTTCCCCAACCTCGACCTCGTTCCCTCGCAGCCGGACCTCGCCGGGGCGGCCGTCGAGCTCGCCCGGCGCGAGGACGGGGAGACATTCCTGCCGACCGCGCTCGTGCCCGCCCGCGAGCGCTACGAGTTCGTCTTCGTCGACTGCCCGCCTTCGCTCGGGCCGCTGACCGTGAACGCGCTCGCGGCCACCGATCACGTGCTCGTCCCGGTCCAGTGCGAGTACTACGCGCTCGAGGGGCTCGCGCAGCTGCTGCACTCGATCGAGCTCGTGCGGACGCGGCTGAACCCACGTCTCGCCCTCGCGGGAATGCTCCTGACGATGGTCGACGGGCGCACGAGGCTCGCCGCCGACGTGGCCGCCGAGGTGCGGCGCCACTTCGGCGAGCTCGTCTTCGACGCGGTCGTGCCGCGGAGCGTGCGGCTCGCCGAGGCGCCCAGCCACGGGCTTCCGATCGGCGTCTACGACCGGCGCTCGGCGGGATCCGATGCCTACTTCCGGGTGGCGAACGAGCTTGTCGACCGCTGCTAGCCCCGCCCCGCGCCGGGGCCTCGGCCGGGGGCTCGAGGTGCTCATCGGCGGCGCGGCCCCCGCCTCCGAGCTGACGCAGGTCCCCGTCGGCTCGATCAGGCCCAACACCCGCCAGCCGCGGCGCCGGTTCGACGGCGCGAGCATCGACGAGCTGGCGGAGTCGATTCGTGTCCAGGGGCTGGTGCAGCCCGTCGTCGTCCGGCCCGCCCCGGAGGGCGGCTACGAGCTGATCGTCGGCGAGCGCCGGTGGCGCGCGGCCCGCGTCGCCGGGCTGGCGACCGTCCCCGCGCTCGTGCGGGAGAGCGACGACCGCGACTCCCTGCTTCTCGCGCTGGTCGAGAACGTCGCGCGCGAGGACCTCTCGCCGGTGGACGAGGCTCGTGCGTACGCCGGCCTCATGGACGAGTTCGGGCTCTCGCTCGGCGAGGTGGCGGAGCACGTCGGTCGGTCGAAGCCGACGATCTCGAACCGGGTCCGCCTCCTCGAGCTGCCCGACGACCTGCTCGGCCTCCTCGAGCGCGGGCAGCTCTCCGAGGGCCACGCCCGCGCCGTCCTGTCCGTGCCCGACAACGAGGATCGCCGCCGCCTCGCCCGGCGCATTGTCCGCGGCGGGCTCTCCGTCCGGGCCGCCGAGCGTGCGGCCCGCTGGGCCGGCGCCCGCGCGAAGCCGAGGCGGCGGCAACCCGTCGATCCCGCCCTCGCCGAGCGCGCCCGCGACGCCGTTCGGCGGCTGACCGGGGCCGACGCGAAGGCCGCGGCGGGGCGCCTCGAGGTGTACTTCGCCGACGAGGTCGAGCTCGAGGAGATCGTCGAGGCGCTCGAGCGGGCCTCGCTACAATCCGCCGGCGCGGGCGATTAGCTCAGTCGGTTAGAGCGCCGCTCTGATAAGGCGGAGGTCCCTGGTTCGAATCCAGGATCGCCCACCTGCAAACCCCTTCTGATACAGGGGTGCACGCCCGGCGAGCGCGGCGAAACGACGCCGCTATGATCAGTCGAAGCTCGCCCATGCAGGAGATGACCATCTACGGCGTGAGCTTCGACATGGTCGGGAAGCAGCCGATCGTCTTGCTCAAGACCGCCGACGGCAACAAGTTCCTCCCGATCTGGATCGGTCATCCGGAGGC
>DATBJE010000113.1:0-20488 GCA_036556565.1 Gaiellaceae bacterium | reverse complement strand
CTCCGATCCGGAGGGGATGGGCCTCGAGATCACCGTGGTGGAGACCGACGACGCGCCGCTCGTCGCGCAGCATCCCGAGATTCCGCCCGAGCTGGCGCTCCAGGGCTTCGACGGCGTGCGCGCGTACTCGGCCGATCCCGGTAGGAGCCGCGAGATCCTCGAGGAGACGCTCGGCTTCGCCGCGGACGGCGAGCAGGCGTGGGAGCTCCGGGGCGAGCGCCGCGGCTCGTCCTACGCCTACGACGCGCCGCCGGCCGAGCGCGGGCTTTCCGGCGCGGGCACCGTCCACCACGTCGCCTGGTCCTCGACGATGGACGACCACGAGGGCTGGCGCGAGCGCGTCGCCCACGCCGGGCTGCACCCGACGCCGATCATCGACCGGTTCTACTTCCGCTCGATCTACTTCAGGGAGCCGAGCGGCGTGCTCTTCGAGATCGCCACGATCGGCCCCGGGTTCACCGCCGACGAGCCGCTCGAGACCCTCGGCGAAGCGCTCTCGCTACCGCCGGCGTACGAGCCGCTGCGCGAGCGCCTGGAGCAGGTGCTGACGCCGCTGCCGCCCACCCGGGCAGGCTCGGCGGTCAAGTAGCGCCGCCCGCCGGGGCGGGCCCTGTGGCCCGTCCGGCCACGGCCGGGGTCTGACCCCTGCCATGTCCGAAAGTGCCCTGTGATGGCCGCCATGTGCCCCGTGGGCCGACGAGACCGCAGCATGGCGGCATGCCCATGGACAGCGGGCTTCGCCGCCACCTCGAGCTCGCAGACCCGGCCGCGGCGGCCACGTCCGGGGTCTGACCCCGGACGTGGCTCTTTGGGCTGATGCGAATTGCCCCGGCGCTCCCACGCTTCGCCCGGAGTATCGTCGCCCCGATGGCGCTCCTCGCACGCGTCAGGATCCGTGCGTACCGGTCGGCCGGCGACGTGACGCTGGCGCTCGGGCCCGTGACCGCGTTCGTCGGGGAGGCGCGCTCCGGGAAGTCGAACCTCCTGCGGGCCGTCTGGGCGCTCCTCGACCCGGCGGCGCCGATCCGCCCGGAGGACCTCCGACGGGACGACGTCGACACGATCACCGTCGAGGCGGATCTCGTCGGCGGCGGGCGCGTGTCCCTGAGCGCGCGCCCGCCCGAGCCGCCGCGGGTCGAGCGCGCCGGCGCGCCGCCCGTGCTCTTCCTCCCGGCCGCCCGGCGCGGCGGGCCGCTCCTCGCCGTCCCCGACAAGAGCTCACCAGCGGCCGAGATCGTCGGCGAGTTCGAGCATGCGCTCGCCGACCCGCGCGCGCGGGACTCGGAGGCCGCCGCCGCCGGTGCCCTCGTCGTCGCCGTCGACGCGTGCTGCGCGGCCGGGCTCGCGGGTGTCGTGCTCCTCGTCGAGGAGCCGGAGCTCTTCCTCCGGCCGCAGACGCAGCGCTACCTCTACCGCCGCCTGCGCGCGTTCGCGGCCGGCGGGAACCAGGTGCTCTACTCCACGCACGCGCCTGCGTTCCTGAACGTGGCCCGGCTCGAGGAGCTCGTCCTCGTCGAGCACGAGGGAGAGGCCGGCACGCGCATCTCCCAGCCGGAGCCGCTCGACGCCGACGAGGCGTTCCGCGTCGTCAGCGAGTTCGACGCCGAGCGAAGCGAGCTCTTCCTCGCCCGGGCCGCGATCCTCGTGGAGGGGCGGACGGAGAAGCTCGTCTTCCCCTCGGTCTTCGCCGCGCTCGGTCACGACCTCGACCGCGACCAGATCTCCGTGGTCGAGTGCGGCGGCAAGTCCAACATCCCGGTCTTCGCGCGGTTCTGCATCGCCTGCCGCATCCCGTTCGTCGTCGTCCACGACCACGATGCCGAGGCCGGGAAGGACCCGATCCCGGCCGAGGTCGCCCTGAACGACCTCATCGCCGATGTCGCCGGCTGCGAGCGGGTCGTCGAGCTCGTCCCGGACTTCGAGGCGGTGGCCGGCCTCCGCGGGCACTCGGGGAAGCCCGAGCGGGCCTGGCGCCACTTCTCCGAGGAGGGCGTCGAGGTCCCGGAGCCGCTCGCCAGGGCCGTTCGCCTGGCGCTCGCCGCCGCCGAGTAGCGCACGGCTGCGGCAATCCCGTAGGAGAAGTGCGTAGGCTCGCGGATGCTGCGTCGGCTGCAAGCGCCCATCCTGGGGGAGTCGAAAGGAGCGCACCCATGAAGATCCTGTTGGCCTACGACGGTTTCGAGCACAGCGAGAACGCCCTCGCGAACGTCGCCGCGCTCGCCGACGCCGACGCCGCCGAGGTGACCATCCTCAGCGTCGTCCCGCCGGACGCCCGCGGCTCGAAGGCGGGCGGGCACGTCGGCATCCGTCCACACGCGCACGAGGACGTTGCCCGCGGGCACGCGTACCTCCGGGAACGAGGCATCGCGTCGGAGATGCAGATCGAGCACGGCGATCCGGTCGAGGAGATCGTCCGCGTGGCGCGGGAGGGCGGCTACGACCTCATCGTCACCGGCACGCACGGCCGTGGCCCGATCGGCGAGGCCGTGCTCGGAAGCGTCTCGAAGGCGCTCATCCGAAAGGCTCCGTGCGCCGTGCTCGTCGCCGGGAAAGAGGCCGAGGCGCGTTTCGAGCCCGCCGGCGCCTAGGCGGGCAGCGCCGCGCCCGCGTCCAGAACGGGCGGCGCGTCGACCTGCTTGGGCTCGCTCCGGAACCCGGGGATCCGGAGCGAGAAGGTCGTTCCCTGTCCGACCCGGCTGCGGACCTGCACGGTGCCGCCGTGGGCCTCGACGATCGCCTTCACGATCGGAAGGCCGAGACCCGTTCCCCCGCGACCGTTCCTGCGGCGCAGGCCCTCGTCGCCCCGCGAGAACCGGTCGAAGACGCGCGTCAGCTGGTCGGCCGGGATCCCGACGCCCGTGTCAGAGATCTCGATGACGGCGACCGAGCCCTCGTCGTGGCCGGCGATCTCGATGAGATCGCCCTCGTCCGTGAACTTCACCGCGTTCTCGATGAGGGCGTCCAGAGTCGTCTGCAGCCGCTCTTCGTCCCCGTACAGGGCCCCGTCCAGCGACGCGCTGACGCGCCACCGTCGGGCCGCCGTCGCGCTCCAGCGCGTGACCGTCTCGACGATGAGCCGCTCGAGATCGACGCGCGAGCGGCTGAGGAACTCCGGATGCTCGGAGGCGGCGAGGATGAGCAGCCGTTCCGCGATCCGCGAGAGCCGCTCGAGCTCGTCGACCACGATCCCCGCATCCGCGGCCACCTGGCCGGTCGTGTTGCAGCGGATGAGCTCGGCGTGGCCGCGGGCGACCGTGATGGGCGTGCGCAGCTCGTGCGACGCGTCGCGGACGAGGTTGCGCTCCCGCTCGAGCAGGCGACGCTCGCTCTCCGCGAGCCTGTTCACCTCGTCGAGCGCCGACTGGCGCCGTTCGACGTGGAGCATGACCACGAGGAACATCGCCGCCATGAGCGGCACCTCGGCGACCTCGTCGAAGCCGGCGCTCGTGTGCGCGACGGCGTACGCGAGCGCGATTCCCGTGAAAAGCATGATGAGGCCGAGCGTCACGAGCGTGGGCCGAAGCCGCCAGGCGCGGAGGCCGTAGAGGAGCGTCAGGCTGACCCAGACGAAGTGGAAGGGAACGGTCTCCGCGCGCGGGACGTGGACGATCGCGACGGCGTTGGCCACGCAGAAGAGCGCGAAGAGGGTCTCCGGCCAGTAGCGGTGGAGGAGGCCGCGCAGGGCCGCGGAGCGCCTAGGCGGCTTCGAGGCAGTAGCCGACATTTCGCACCGTCTTGATGACATCGCTCCCCAGCTTCGCGCGCAGGCGCCTCACGTAGACGTCGACGACGTTCGTGCCCGGGTCGAACGAGTAGCCCCACACCGCGCCGAGGAGATCCTCCCGCGAGCACACCTCGTCTCGCCGTTCCATGAGGTGCTGGAGGAGCAGGAACTCCCGCTCGGACAGCCCGACCGGACCGTCTCCCGAGTCCGCGCTCCGGCGGAGAACGTCCAGCGTCAGTCGGCCAGCCGTGAGCTCCCGGAGCACCCCGTTCCGGCGGCCCGTCTCCGCGGGCTGGCGCAGGCGCGCCCGGACCCGCGCGAGCAGCTCGGCGAGGTCGAACGGCTTGGGGAGGTAGTCGGCAGCGCCGGCCTCGAGGCACCGCACCTTGAGAGGGACGCCCGAGAGCGCCGACAGGACCATCACGCACTGCTCGGGTCGCTGCTGCAGGACCTTCGTGAGCACCGCGACGCCGTTCAGCACCGGAAGTCGGAGGTCGAGGAGGATGAGCTCGTACGCGCCCTTCAGGGCGAGGTCGAGCCCTTCCGCCCCGTCGTAGGCGGCGTCGACGCCGAATCCCTCCGCCTTCAGCGCACGCGTGACGAAACGGACGATCCCTGGCTCGTCGTCGACTACGAGGATTCTTGCCATCCGTGCCGCCTCCGAATGGGTCCCGTGACTGTGACCGCGGACGTAGATCTTCCCACCAAGTAGCGAACTTTTCCAACAGTTTGTGACATTTCCGTCATGTGAACGATTCCTGACGATCGCGTGAAGGACCCGTCACGAACCGCGACAGCGGGTCTGGGGGCACTTACGCTCCCGGCCCTCGGAGCCCTGTCGTTTGCGGCACGAGCGGCAGGCAGGATCCGGGAGAACGGAGGGACGTGCGGCTAGGGCGGATGAGCGGTACCCCCGGCACCGAAGCCGGAGCCGCCTGGACAAGGGGAGAAGGACGCGGCAGCGGCATGCTCTCCGAGGCCGCGCGCTCGCTCATCGCCGCCGCGGCCGCCGTCGCGATCGCCTGGGCATTCGGTGTTGTCGGCCAGGCCGGCGCCGCGCCGGACCAGACCGTCGACGTCGTCGTCCGGGACGCGGACTGCGTCGCCGCTCTTCCCCCGGGCGGCGACCCGTCCACGTGCGAGACCGTCGACCACTTCAAGTGGCTCATCAACGCCGACAACAGCCACGCCGATGCCTCTGTCGAGCACCCGGCCAGCTACAGCCCGGTGCTGGCGACGGGCGACGAGGCCAACGCGAGCGGAATCGTCCTGCCCGACCCGGCGCCCGGCGACCGGGGTTATCTCGTCTCGGTGCTCGCCAACGACGGCGTCGGGTCGCTGAACGATCCCGACTACAAGATCGGCGGCACGCACTTCACGGGGTCGGGAACCGTCGTCGTGGAACTCCAGAAGAGCCCGCTGCCCTTGGCGACGCTCAAGGTACGCGTGTTCCACGACAACCAGATGCTCAACTCGGAGGACGACATCCCGCTCGAGGCCGGCCTCCAGGGGTGGCACGTGACGCTGGCCGACCGGGTCGGCGAGGTGACGACCGACTGGTACGGCAACCCGATCTGCACGCAGTACGAGACCGACGCCGACGGCACCATCATCGACGAGAACGGCGACCCGGTCGCAGAGAGCGGCGGCGATCCGATTCCGATCCCCGGGACGGGCGGATTCTGCACGACGGACTCCGACGGCTACGCCACGATCCCCAACCTCGGGCCGGACAAGTACGAGGTCGAGGCGATCCCGCCCAACAACCAGTGGATCCAGACGACGACGATCGAGGGCACGAAGGTCATCGACGCCTGGGTCGAGGAAGGGCACAGCGGTTTCTCGACGGAAGAGGGATTCACCCAGGCGATGGTCTGGTTCGGGTTCGTGCGGGAGTGCCAGTTCGGGAACGGCGCCGACGACTGCACGAGCGCGACGGCGAACGCGACCGGGACGGGCAGCATCCACGGGACGGTGCGCTCGATCTCCCTCGACGACGAGTCGGGGATCATCACGCTCGGCAACTCCGTCGTGCGCCCCTACGTGGGCCTGAACAACCTGGGCGGGGACGACGAGCAGGTCTACACGGCCCGCGGAAACGCCGACGGCACGTTCACGATCCCGAACGTTCCCGCCGGTGTCTACCAGCTGGTCATCTGGGATCTGCCGCTCGACCACATCATCCAGTTCGTCACGGTGCGGGTCGGGAACGGGCAGGCGGTTGAGCTGGGAGACATCGGCGTCCCGCCCTGGTTCGGAACGATCAAGGGCTCCGTCTACGTCGACGCGAACGAGGACGGCATCCGGAATCCGGGCGAGGTCGGCCTCAGGGGCCAGGACCTCGACGCGCGCCACAAGGACGGCACGATCCAGTACCTCACGTTCTCGGACAACAACGGCAACTACGAGTTCCCGGAGGTGTTCGAGTGGGAGCACTTCCTCATCTCCGAGGTCGGGTACGGACGCTTCAAGCAGACCGGGGCTGCCGGCTACGAGACCGATCAGTTCGGCAGTCCCATGAACTACCCGGGCGGCTTCGTGAACCAGGACCTCGGCCTGGCCTCCCTGCTCCAGGCCACGATGACGTGGGGCGGCACGACGAACTACATCGACTGGGGCAAGAAGCCGTTCGACACGAGCGGGTGCCCCGCCGAACCCTGTGAGAACGGCGGCATCGTCGGCATCGCCTTCTACGCGATGACCCGCAACGAGCTCGACGCCCGCCTCCAGGCGAACGAGGACTACGAGCCGGGAGTCCCCGGGACGCACTTCAGGCTGTGGGCGCCCGTGCCGTGCACCGACCCGACGACGCAGCTGTGCGACCCGTCCGAGTCCGTGCAGGTCGAGGCGAACGGCGAGGCCGTGAGGGACCACATCGCCGCCGTCTACGACGCGGACAGCTTCAACGACAGCTATCCAGCGGACTGCATCCCGCGGGGGAGCGTCGGCCGGACGGCGGGCCAGGTCGAGCCGAACGGCGATCCGCTGGGCGAGCACAGCCTCTTCCCGGAGTGCATCGAGCTGCCGGCGCTCCTGCCGCAGATCCGGTCGGGTGTCTTCGACGGTGGCTACGCCTTCGACCTCGACTGCACCAACGCGGCCGACCCGACCGGCGACGCGGACACCGACGGCGTGCCCAACCGCCTGGACGAGGACTATCTCCTCCCCTACGGCGACGACTGCACTCCGGTCGCGTCCGGCAACTGGGTCGTCGAGGTCGTCCCCAACGACGGCTACAAGGTCGTGCGGGAGGAGGACATCAACGTCTTCTCGGGCGACACGTTCGTGCCGGCCGTGCCGCCGCCGCCCTGCATCGGCCCGCTGCACACCGTCGACGTCGAGGGCGTGGACACCGACGGCTACGGCACGATCGACACCGGGCACGGCACCGCTCCCGCCTCGACCCCGACGTACAACCCTGACTTCGCCGACACGCCCGAGGTCCTGGCCCCGTCCGGCTTCGGCAGCCCCTACGAGGGCACGCCGATGCCGATGTGCAACGAGCGCCTGATCGACCTCCAGGACGGCTTCAACGCCAACTCCGACTTCTTCACGTTCACCGACGTCCCGCAGCCCGGACGCATCGTCGGCGTCCTCCTCGACGACCTCGTGCTCGAGCTCGACCCGAGCTCGCCTATGTACGCCGAGAAGCGGGGCATCCCGAATGCGCCGATCGGTATCCGCGACTACACGGGCAAGCTCGTCACCACCGTGTACTCGGACGAGAACGGCTACTGGGAGGTCGAGCTTCCCTCCACCGGCACCTACAACTGCCCGCTGCCGGCGGGGCCGTGCCCGGGCGTCTACCAGGTGATCGGAAACGACCCCGGCAGCCCGCAGCACCCGAACTCCGGCTGGAATCCGAACTACGGCACGCTCAAGCTCTCCTTCGACGTCTGGCCCGCCCTCACGACCTACGCGGACGTGGCGATCCTGCCGATCACCGGCTTCGTCCAGACGCCGGGACCGCAGTTCGAGCCGCCTGTCCAGTGTGACGTCGTCGGCGTGCCGAGCCTCCAGGAAGTGTCAGCCGTCACCGTTCCCAGCGCCACCGGTGGCTCGATCACGCTGACCGGGACGAACATCACGGGCGCCACGCTTGACGGCGCGGCGATCCCCTTCGCCGGCGGAGTGGCGACGATCCCGGCGGGAACGGCGCCCGGGCCGCACCAGCTGCTCGCGACCAACGGCACCGGGTCGAGCCCCGCCGGCATCACCGTCCATGTGCTCGGCGGCGCGTACACGCCCACCGTGCGTGATGTCGGGCCTGGCCAGACCTACGCCACGGTGCAGGATGGGCTCGACGCGGCCGGCGCGGGCGACCTCGTCCTCGTGCACCCCGGCGTCTACTTCGAGAGCGTGCTCGTCGACAAGCGGGTGAAGCTCCAAGGCTTCGGTCCCGGCGCCAGCGTCATCGACGGTCGCTTCTTCAACTTCGGCGGCGTCAGCGCCGACGACTTCGCCGACCTGATCGCCAACGCGGCCTACAGCGGCCCGACCGAGGTGCCCATGGGCCAGACGATCACCGTCCTGGCCGAGGACGGCGAGTTCACCGCCGGGCTCGGTCGGGCCCAGATCGACGGCTTCGCGATCCGCGGCGGATCCCGCGTCCGCGGAAGCCGCACGGCGCCCTCGCAGGGCGGCGGCATCTACGCGCACGCGTTCGCGCGGAACCTCGAGGTCTCGAACAACCTGATCCAGTCGAACGCCGGCAACTTCGGCGGCGGCGTCATCCTCGGCCAGGCCTACGTGACCAACCCGGACGCCGGCAACGCCCCCGACAGCGAGAACGACGACGTCCGCATCCACCACAACCGGGTGCTGAACAACGGCGGCGTCTCCCTCGCGGGCGGGATCGCGCTCTTCAACGGGGCCAACGGCACGGAGATCGACCACAACACGATCTGCGGCAACTACTCGGCCGAGTACGGCGGCGGCATCTCCGACTTCGGGATGAGCTCCGGCGCCATCCACGACAACCGGATCCTCTACAACTTCGCCTTCGACGAGGGCGGCGGGATCATGATCGCGGGCGAGGAGCCGGCGAACCCGGTGGCCGGGCTCTCGGCGGGCACGGGCGCCTGGAACATCCAGCGGAACCTGATCCAGGGCAACTCGTCGAACGACGACGGCGGCGGCATCCGGCTCCTCACGCCGGTGGACGGAGCCGTGCGCATCGACAACAACATGGTCGTCGACAACCTCGCGACCGACTCCGGCGGCGGGATCTCCCTCGACGACGCGCTCAACGTCGAGATCGTGAACAACACGATCGCAAAGAACGTCTCGACCGCCACGGCCGAGGACGCCGACCGCAGCGCGACCTGCTTCAACCTCCCCGGCGACCCGGCGCGGCCGACGGACGGCACGTGCCCGCACGGCGCCGGCCTCGTGAGCGAGCTGCACAGCGCCGCCCTCATGGCGCAGCGCTCGCCGGCGAAGGACTTCACCGATCCGGTGCTCTTCAACAACGTCTTCTGGGACAACCAGGCGCGGTACCTCGACGGAAACCAGGTCGTCCTCGGCTACACGGAGCCGTCCGTCTCGCCCGACCAGCCCTTCGAGGACCTCGAGGTGCTCGACCTCGACAACGACGACGCCAACCGGAACTACACGTCGAGCAACAACCGCTGCACGCTCTTCGGGCCCAGCTGCCCCAACAGCAACGGGAACACCTCGGGCGACCCGATGTTCGTGGCGCCGGTCGACCTCTCCTTCGACGTCCTCGCGTTCGGGGGCGACCCGAGCTTCATCACGGTCATCCTCAAGTCCAAGCCGGGCGACCCGCAGGGTAACTACCATCTGCAGGCGGGCTCGCCTGCCATCGACGCCGGGACGACGGCGGTGGGCGCGGTGAGCGCTCCTGCGATCGACTTCGACGGTCAGACCCGTGGCTGCCCCGACCAGGGCGCGGACGAGGCCCCCGGAGGCGCCCCGACCTGCGGCGGCGGACCGCCCACCCCGACGCTGATCCAGTACATGTCGTTCGACGGAGCGGGAACGGTCGGCGGCGTGGCCTTCGTCAACGAGGACGTCGTCGGCTTCAACGGCACGAGCTGGGGCATGGTCCTCGACGGCTCGGACGTCGGAACCGGCGGCGGGGGTGCCGGTATCCCGAACCTCAACCTGGACGCCGTGGCCATGCTCGACGCGGACTCCTTCCTGCTCTCCTACTCGAACAACGGGACCTTCACGCTCCTGAACGGCCCCGGCGCCGCGGACAACGTCACCGGCGTGGACGACGCCGACATCGTGCGCTTCGACGCCGCCTCGCTCGGGTCGAGCACCGCCGGCACGTTCAGCATGTACTTCGACGGCTCCGACGTCGGCCTGCAGGCGGGCAACAACGACGAGGACCTGGACGCGCTCGAGCTGAACGGCGGCGGCGCGCTCCTGATCTCGACTCTCGGCGCTGCGACCGTGAACGGCGGCGGTCTCTCGGTCGTCGGCCAGGACATCGTCCGCTTCGCTCCGACGGGGCTCGGCGTGAACACGAGCGGAACCTGGGCGCTCCGCTTCGACGGCTCCGACGTCGGCCTGACGACGGGCGGCGAGAACATCGACGCGGTCGCCAACGGCGGCGGGCCGCTCTTCCTCTCGACGTCGGGCGGCTTCACGGTTCCGCGGCCGGGCCCGGATCTCTCGGGCGCCAACGAGGACGTCTTCAGCTGCACGAGCCCGACGCTGGGGCCGGCGACCGCGTGCACGTGGCCGGCGGCGCTCACCTTCGACGGCAGCACCTTCGGACTCGGGGCGCTCGATCTCGACGGGTACGAGCGGATGACGGGGGGTCTCCCGTGACGGGCGGGCGCGAGCACCAGATCACCCGCCGGCAGCTCCTCGGCCGCGGGGCGGCGCTCGCCGCCCTCGGAACCGCTGCGGCAGTCCCGGCCTTCCTCAAGAGCTCGGGCAGCTCACTGGCTCGGCCCGCGATCGCCGGGGCGGCGATCGTGCCTCAGGCCGCGGTCAACATCCACCTCGCGGCGACGGACGGCCATATTCTCCTGCCGGGCCGCGGAAGCCCGAGCGGGCCGGGCGGCAATCCGGTGTACGTCTTCGGCTTCGTGCGCGTGCCGGTGGGCGCCCAGCCGAACGCGCTCGACGCCTTCAAGGGGAACGTCCAGTTCCCCGCCCCGACCATCGGTGTCGACCAGGAAGACGACGTCTACGTCAGCCTGACCAACATCGGGCTTGTCGTGCGGCCGGACCTGGACGACTCGCACACGATCCACTGGCACGGCTTCCCCAACGCGACCGCAATCTTCGACGGCGTTCCCGAGGTGTCGATCGCCGTGCCGGTGGGACGCGGCTTTCCCTACTACTACAAGCCGCACCGCGTCGGCAGCTTCATGTACCACTGCCATTTCGAGGACGTCGAGCACGTCCAGATGGGCATGCAGGGCAGCATCTTCGTGCGGCCTGCGGGCTTCCCCAAGCGAGCCTATGCCGACGCCTCGACGGCCTTCGACCGTGAGTTCGCGCTGCTCTTCGACGAGATCTGGACGACTCCGCACGACAACCTCGAGTCGATCCAGGAGACCATCTGGCCCAACTACAAGGCGAACTACTGGACGATCAACGGGCGTTCGTACCCGGATACGCTCAGGCCGAACAACGACCCGGACCTGCCGGCGCAGCCTTTGTCGGCCCTGATCCAGGTGAACGAAGGCGAGCGGGTGCTGCTCCGCTGCGCCAACCTGGGCTACGAGCAGCAGGCCGTCCAGCTGCCCGGCATCCGTCTGCGGGTGGTGGGCGAGGACGCGGCATTCCTGCAAGGGCCGGGCGGCGCCGACCTTTCGTACGACACGAGCACGATCTACTTCGGGCCGGGCGAGGCTCGCGACGTCATCTTCGAGGCACCTGCCTTCGACGCGTCCGCACCGACAGAGAGCGACGCGGTCGGGACGCACAACGTGTACTGGCTCAAGAACCGCGACCTCCAGCGGCTGACGAACGGCAGCCTGGTCGGCCTTGGAGGCCAGGTGACGCAGGTCCGCGTCTACCAGGGCGCTCCGCTCGGCGCGCAGTCGCACCCGAACGAGACCTACCCGGAGCCGGATCCGACGGCTCCGTACATGGATCCGTGGATCGTCTAGGGGATTCGGTGGAAACGACGATGGAACAGCGACGGCTCACGAGAGGATCGAAGAGGAGGGCTCTCCTCGGCGTCGGCCCGCTGCTCGCCTGCGCCGCGGTCGCGGTCGCTCTCCTGTGGCCCGCCGCCGCCGCCACGGTGCCGCCCGCCACGGGCATCGTGTGCTCGGCGGGGAGCACGGTCGATCTCGCGACGGCGACGGGTCACGTCGCCACCCCGGACGGGAACAGCATCTTCATGTGGGGCTACAAGCTCGCCGGCGGCAGCTTTCAGATGCCGGGCCCGACGATCTGCGTCACCGAGGGCGCGACGGTGACCGTCAACCTGACCAACACCCTCTCCGAGCCCGTCTCGATCGTCTTCCCGGGACAGGAGAACGTGGCGGCGACGGGCGGCTCTGCCGGCCTCTTCACGAACGAGGCGCCTGCGGCCGGCGGGACGGTGAGCTACTCCTTCACGGCGGGCGAGCCGGGCACCTATCTCTACGAGAGCGGGACGAATCCCGAGAAGCAGGTGCAGATGGGGCTCTACGGGGCGCTCATCGTCCGCCCGGCGTTGGGAGCGAACTACGCCTACAACGACGCGTCGACCGAGTTCGACCCGAACCGGGAGTACCTGCTCGTCCTGAACGAGATCGATCCCGCGCTCCACCGCGCCGTCCAGCGCGGGAGGCCCTACGACTTCTCGAGGTTCAACGACGACTACTGGCAGGTCAACGGCCGGAGCTTCCCGGACACGGTCTCCGAGAACTACGCCGCGTGGCTCCCGAGCCAGCCCTACGGATCCCTGGTCCAGGTCGAGCCGTGCGCCCCGCCCGACAACAGCTGCCGCGCGCTGATCCGGTACGCGAACGCGGGCGAGGTCAACCACCCCTTCCACCCCCACGGGAACCACCTGCGCGTGATCGCCCGTGACGGGCGCCTGCTGCGCGGGCCGGGTGGCGAGGACACGTCCTTCGAGAACTTCACGCGGACGATCGGGTCGGGCCAGACGTACGACCTCCTCTTCCGGTGGACGGACGTCGATGCCTGGATCAGCTCGGGCGCCCCGCCTGTCGGCGTGGACATCCCCGGGCTCCAGGACCTCGTGTTCAAGGACGACACGACCTTCTACAGCGGCGACCCGAACCTGGGCGAGCAGGGCGAGCTGCCGGTTCCCGTGACGTCCTACAACGAGTGCGGCGAGTTCTACTTCCCGTGGCACAGCCACGCGCTGTTCGAGTTCACGAACTTCGACGAGGGCTTCGGCGGGATGGCCACGCTGCTGCGCGTCGATCCCCCGGGAGGCTGCGGATCGTGAGACGCCGGCGTGCACTCCAGCTCATCGTCGCTGCACTCGTCGTCGCCGCGGTCGCCTCGCGCGCGGGCGCCGCACCGCCGAGCAAGGTCGCGAACGTCACCGCGGTGCCGGCCCCGACCCTCGCCGGCCACGCCGCCAAGTACACGATCACGTTCACCACCAGCTCCGTCGGGGACCTGGTCACCGGCGACTCGATCACCGTGACGTTCCCGTCGGGGACGATTCCGGGCCTCACCTGTGGCAACACGGCCGCCTTCACCGGCAACGTCACGGTGAGCGGCTTCGCGACCACCGCGCCCGTCTCGATCCCGTCCTGTCTCGTGGTCGTCGTTCCGGTTCCTGCCGCGGCGGCGGCCGTGATCGGAAACGGCAGCCCGGTCAGCCTGGTGCTCGGCTCGAGCTCGAACGTGATCAAGAACCCGGGCGCGGGCAACAAGACCTTGAAGGTGCGGACGACGAAGGACCCGACCGACGTCAAGTCCGCCGCCTACGCGATTGCGCCCAACGCCACGCCCGTCGCGAGCAGCCAGGCGGTCCCCCCGGGCCCGGAGGACACTCCGATCGCGATCACGCTCACGGGAAGCGACGCCAACGACGACCCGCTCACGTTCTCGATCTCCGCCGCGCCGGGACACGGAACGCTCGGGGCGATCGGCGCGCCGAACTGCGCCGCCGTGAATACCTGCTCCGCAAGCATCACCTACACCCCGGCCGCGAACTACTTCGGGCCGGACAGCTTCAAGTTCCGCGTCAACGACAGCGTCCTCAACAGCGCTCTCTCCGGTGGCAACGTCTCGATCACCGTGACCGCGGTCGATGACGATCCCGTCGCCGTGGACGACGCGACCAGCGTCCTCCAGGACAGCGGCCCGAGCACCATCGCCGTGCTCGCCAACGACAGCGACGCCGACGGGGACGCGCTCTCGATCACGGGAAACACCGACCCGGCGGGCGGGACGGCGGTCTGCGGCGCCTCCTCGTGCACCTACGAGCCGGATCCGGGGTTCTTCGGATCCGACCAGTTCGACTACACGATCAGCGACGGCGGAGGGCCGACCGATACAGCCACGGTCTTCGTCGAGGTCACGCCGACCGGCGGCGGGGCCACCAGCTTCGAGCTCTGCGCGAAGGCGAACCCGGCGTGGACGGTGTTCGGGGCCACCAGCGTGCCCATCTGGGGTTTCGCCCCCGGCGACTGCGACGCAGGCAGCCCTGCGACGCTCCCCGGGCCGCAGCTGCATGCGAACGCCGGCGACGAGGTCACGATCACCATCGACAACTCGCTCGCCGACAACGTCTCGCTCGAGCTTCCCGGCCAGAACATCGCTCCCGATGCGTCGGGCACCCCGTCGGGGGAGGAGCGGACCTACACCTTCACGGCGGGCCTCGCGGGCACCTACCTCTACGAGAGCGGCAACAACCGCCAGACGCTCGCCGGCCTCTACGGCGCCCTGATCGTCCACCCGGCCGCGAGCCCCGCCGACGTCGAGGAGACGCTCGTGCTGAGCGAGGTCGACCCCGCGTTCAACGCGGCCCCCGCCGGCTTCAACCTGCTCGACTACGCGCCGAAGTACTGGCTCATCAACGGCAAGGCGTACCCGGACACCGAGATGATCGTGGCCGCCGCAGGCGACGACGTCCTGCTCCGCTACGTGAACGCCGGGAGCGTGCACCACACGATGGCCCTGCTCGGCTTGCACCAGCGCGTCACGGCGAGGGACGGATTCCCGGTGACGTTCCCGTACGAAGTCGTCGGCGAGACGATTCCCGCCGGCTCGACGCTCGACACGGTCGTGACCATCCCGGCGGCCGGCGCGAAGCCGACCTACCCGCTCTACAGCCGCCAGCTGCACCTCGACAACGCCGGAACGCCGGGCGGCGGCATGCTCACGTTCCTCGATCCTGCGGCCGTCGCGGGCCGGCCTGCAGCGCTCACGCTCACCCTCAGCTCGGTGAGGGCGAGCGTCCGCGGGGATCGCGTCCGGATCGGCGCACGCACCGTCGGCTGCGGCCCGTGCAGGGCTCAGGCGCGCCTCCGCGTCGGCGGCGTGTGGCGGACGGTGCGCATGACCCTGTCGAACGGACGGTGGGTGGCGACCTTCCGCGGCGTACCGCGCGGTCGCTGGGCCTACCAGACGAGGGTCCGGGACCTGGACAGCGGCACCGCGCTCGCCTCCGCGCGGCAGGGCGTTCGCGTCCGGTGATTCCTGCAGCCGACGCGGGCCGTGCCGGCATGCTCCGGCGCCGGCACGTCTCGTGGCTCGTCCGCGTCGGCGTGCCCCTCGTGGTCGGCGCGGCGGCGGCCTATGGCGTCCTCTCGATCAGTCGGGTCGACGCCGCTCCCCCCGTGGAGGAAGGCATGTCGCCGCCGGCCTTCACCGAGGCGACCGGCATCGAGATCCTCCGCGTCGCGATCACGGCCGGCGGCGGGGCGCTCGACGTTCGCTACAGGGTACGCGACGGAGTCAAGGCGCTCACCCACCAGGGAGGAGGCCATGGGGTGGCGGTCGTCTCCGAGTCCGGCGACGTCCTGCAGACGCACGCCTTCCACTTCGGGCGCCCTCCTGCTCTGAAGACCGGGCACACCTACTACGAGCTCCTCGTGAACCAGGGCGGCGCGGTCGAGCAGGGCGACCACGTCACGGTGCTCCACGGGGCCGCGCGGCTCCCCGACGTCGTCGTGCGGTGAGCCGACCAGGGCGATGCGGCGGCTCGAAAACGCGCTGAGGACGGTCGGGCAACTCTTCCTCGTCCTGCTGCTCCTCGCCGGCGGAGCGGTCGTGACCGGCGTCGCGGCTGCTGGGTCCGAAGAGGCCGGGCGGGGGTCTTTCGGACCGGCGAAGATCGCTCCGGAACTCCGAGCGCAGCTCGCGGGCGCGGACTCGGGAGAGCTCGTCGACGCGATCGTGACCCTGCGCGGGAGGGCCGACCTCTCCGCGCTTCCGCGCTCCTCACGGAGGGCACGCATCCGCGCGGTCGTCAGGGCCCTCCAGGGCGAGGCCGAGCAGACGCAAGGCGCGCTCAGGGCGCTGGTGGCGACGAGGCGTTCTCAGGGGAAGGTCGTACGGACGCGGTGGCTCTGGATCGTGAACGGGCTCGCCGTCAGGGCGACCGCGGACGTGATCCGCGAGCTCGCGGCCCGTCCGGAGGTCCTGCGGGTGGACGCGGATGCCACGATCGAGGCGCCCGTGATCGACTCCCCGTCCGCTTCGGCGGAGGCGAACGTCGCCCTCGTGAACGCTCCCGCCCTCTGGGCGCTCGGCGTTCGCGGCCAGGGGATCGTCGTCGCGAGCATGGACACGGGCGTAGACCTGAGCCACCCCGACCTCTCGGCGCAGTGGCGCGGGGGAACCAACAGCTGGTTCGATCCGAACGGGGAGCACCCGACCGAGCCCACTGACCGAAGCGGCCACGGGACCTGGACGATGGGGGTCATGGTCGGTCGCGAGACGGGGGGCACCGCAATCGGAGTCGCGCCCGATGCCCAGTGGATCGCCGTGAAGATGTTCGACGACCGGGGTGTGGCCACGGCGTCCCGTGTCCACCAGGGCTTCCAGTGGCTCCTCGACCCGGACGGCGATCCCGGCACGCCGGACGCTCCCAACCTCGTCAACAACTCATGGGCATTCGGCAGCTCCGGGTGCGACCTCGAGTTCGAGCCCGACCTCCAGAGCCTGCGCGCGGCGGGCATCGTCTCCGTGTTCGCGGCCGGGAACTACGGCCCGGGCGTGGCCATGAGCGCGAGCCCGGCCAACAACCCCTCGGCTCTTGCTGTCGGAGCCACTGGCAACACCGATCTGATCTACGCCTCGAGCAGCCGCGGGCCCTCCGCGTGCGGCGAGCCGACGGCGATCTTTCCCGAGCTCGTCGCGCCCGGAATCGGTGTGCGCACCACCGACCTCTTCGGCCTCTACACACAGCAGAGCGGCACCTCGCTCGCCGCGCCGCACGTCACAGGCGCGCTCGCCCTTCTCCTCGACGCCTATCCGGGCTCGACCCCGACGCAGCTCGAGACAGCCCTCGAGAGCGGGGCCGTCGACCTCGGCGCCCCGGGGCCCGACGACGACTTCGGCTATGGGCGACTCGACATCCTCGCCGCCTATGACTCCATGACGCCGCCGCCCCCGCCCAACGGGGCGCCCGTCGTGGGCGCCGGCCCGAGCATGGTGGTGACGCTGCCCGCAGCGGCGAGCCTGGACGGGACCGTGACCGACGACGGGCTTCCCTCGGGGGTGTTGACGACGCTCTGGACGGCGCAGAGCGGGCCCGGGACGGTCGCCTTCGGGAACGCCGCCTCGGTCGACACGACGGCCGCTTTCTCGGCCCCGGGCACGTATGTGCTCCGCCTCACCGCCGACGATGGAGCGCTGGCGGCCTTCGACGAGACCACGGTCGCCGTCAACCCGGCGGGGCTCATCTTCGCCGACGGCTTCGAGTCTGGCGACCTCTCGGCCTGGTCGGGCAAGCTCGACGCCGAGGGCGACCTGAGCGTCTCGGCGGCGGCGGCTCTCGTCGGCGCGAGGGGCATGGCCGCCCTGATCGACAACACGACGGCGATGTACGTCCGGGATGAGTCACCGACGACCGAACGGTCCTATCGCGCCTCCTTCCGCTTCGATCCCAACGGGATCACCATGGCCGCGAACGACACGCATCGCATCCTGGTGGCCCGGAGCGCGAAGGCCGAGGTGCTCCGGCTCGAGTTTCGGCGAAGCAAGGCAGGCACGTATCAGCTGAGCGCGAGCGTCCGGGTCGACGGCGGGAGCTACGTGAAGACCGCCTGGTTCACGATCGGGGACGCACCGCACGGCGTCGATGTCGTCTGGCGGGCCGCTGCTGCCTCGGGCGTGCACGACGGCTCCTTGCAGCTGGTCCTCGACGGCGTCACGAAGCAAGCGCTGGGCGCGCTCGACAACGACACCCTCCGGGTCGACCAGGCGCGTCTGGGGCCGCAGCAGGGCATCGACGCCAGGACGCGCGGCACCGAGCTCTTCGACGAGTTCGTCTCGAGGCGGTAGGGCAGGGTCGGCCGGGGACGACGGCGATGACGAGATGTGAACCAGGTCGTGGAGCGCATGACGAACGGGCTGCATGCCGCTCGGCCTAGCGCTCCACTAAAGGGCCGGCGAGGGTGGGTGCGGGCCGCAGCTCCACCCGAGCCGGCTCTCTTGCGTGGCGTTGGCGCTTTCCCCCGGAGCTCGACGCGTGTCCCCGGGAGGCCGCCACCGCTGCCTGGAAGCGGCCGGTAACCCGAAGATTCCGGAGGCCAAGCTTGCCGAGCCGGGTCCGCGTGCGATCGCTCCTGAAGTGGAGCGCGATCGCCGTCCTCGCCGGCTTCGTGCTCATTCAGGCCCTTCCATTCGGTCACAGCCACACGAATCCCGCCTTTCACTCGGAGCCTCCGTGGGACAGCCCTCGGACGCGTGCGCTTGCGATGGACGCCTGCTACGACTGTCACAGCAATCGGACCGACTGGCCCTGGTACTCGCACGTCGCCCCCGTTTCCTGGCTCGTCGAACGGGACGTGTACAACGGCCGCGACGAGCTGAACTTCTCCGAGTGGCAACGGATCGTGGAGAGGTGGCGGGAGAAGGCGGCGAGGGAGAAGGTCAAGGAGCTGAGGGAGGGCAAGGAGCACAAGGAGAAGGTCGAGGGCTTGCTCGAGGTGGTCCTTGAGGGAGAGATGCCTCTCTGGTTCTACGCCGTTCTCCATCCGGACGCGAGGCTTTCCGAGACCGAGAGGCAGGAGCTCGCCCGGGGATTGTCGGAGACGTTTGACCTCCCGCTTCCGGCCGCCGAGGTGGGGGATCGCGACGGATGACGTCGGCGCCTCTTGCGTGGTAGGGCGAGCTCGCCTAGCCGGGCTTCGCGAAGATGACGAGGAGGCTCAGGGACTCGTAGCCCGTGAAGCGGTGCTCGGCGCCCGCCGCGACGAACATCGCCTGCCCCTCCGTCATGTCGACCTGCTCGTCCTCGACCTCGAGCGTCCCGCGGCCCTCGAGGACGACGTAGACCTCGTCGTCGTCATGCGGCTGCTGGCGGTCGGGCTCCGGGGCGACGAGGACGTACACGCCGACCTCGAGCCCCGGCGAGGAGTGGACGACCTCGTAGCCGCCGTTTCCCTCCTCCAGCCGGCGCCTCGCGTCCTCGACGTCGAACAGGTGCTCGTGGATCGGCATCAGGCGGCGGCCCGCAGGCCCGGGATGATCTCGTCGCCGTAGGCGGCCAGGATCTGCTCCTGGCCGTGCGTCATGAGGTAGATGTTGTAGTGGTCGACGCCGACCGACTCGAGCTCACGGAGCTTCTCGCCGATCGCCTGGGCGTCGCCGATGACGCTGAAGCGGTCGCAGATCTCGTCCGTCACGAACGCCCCGTGCGCCGCCCCCTCGCGGCTGTGGTCCTTGTAGTCGTAGAACTTCCGCGCCTTCACGTAGTCGGTCAGCTCGGCCGGGATCTCGGAGTGCTCGCCGTAGCGCTCGATCAGGTCCATGACGTGGTTCGAGACCATCGCCGGGAACCAGCGGACGGCCTCGCGGGCCTCCTGGAGGTCGTCGGTGACGATGCTCGGCGCGCAGACGAAGCACTCGAGCTCGTCCGGGTCGCGGCCGACCTCGACCGCGGCAGCGCGCGCCTGGTCCATGATCCACTGGATGATGATCGGGTCGGCGAGCTGGATGATGACGCCGTCGCCGACGCGCCCGGCGACGCCCAGCGCGCGGGGGCCGTAGGCCGCGATGTACATCGGGATGCGCTCGCGGCCCTGAGCCCAGGTCAGCTCGAGCTCCTTCCCGTTCCACTCGACCGGGCGCCCGTTCATGAGGTCCTTCATCATCCGGCAGGAGGCCTCGAACTCGGCCATCTTCACGGGCTGGTAGCCGATCACGCGCCGCGCCGAGTCGCCGCGCCCGATTCCCATGACCATGCGGCCGCCGGAGATGTCGTGGAGCGTCGCGTACCCGCTGGCGGTGACCGTCGGCTCGCGGGTGCCCGGATTCGTGACGCAGTGGCCGAGCTTGAGCGTCTCCGTCTGCGTCGCGAGCAGCGTCAGGAGCGGGTACGAGTCCTGCCAGAGGATGTGGGAGTCGTACGTCCAGCCGTACTCGAACCCGTGCTTCTCGGCGAGCTGCATGAGCTCCACGAAGCGCGAGTGCGGGGGATCGGGCAGGACGGTGACGCCGAAGGTGAGCACAGCCGGGCCTCCTCGAATGCTGGGGGTGGAGCGATTCTACGGGTGACTGGAATGGGTAAGAACCATCCGGCGTTTCGACACGAAGGACAGGTGGGTACCCACCGAGCGATGCAGATCGAGACCCTCGACCACGTGGCCCTCTGGGTGAACGACCGCGATCGGCTCGCCGACTTCCTGACCG
>DATBJE010000112.1:0-15714 GCA_036556565.1 Gaiellaceae bacterium | reverse complement strand
ATGATCGTCTGGTAGTAGCGGTTGTCCGAGATGACCGGGAAGACGAGGATCGTCACGAGCAGGGCGGCGATCGCGATCGCGCCCGCGTGCCGCCCCAGGGGCCTCGCGACGCTCACAGGGCGACGTCCTCCCTCAGCTTCTGGCCCATGAGGCCCTGCGGCCGCAGGAGCAGGACGAGCAAGATCACGACCCAGGGGACCATGGTCGCCCACTGGGGCGAGACGTAGGTCTGCGTCAACGTCTCGGCGACACCCAGGAGGAGCGCGCCCACCACCGCCCCGGGAAGGCTCCCCATCCCGCCGAGGACGATGATCCCGAGCAGGCGTGAGATCCACTGGTAGTGAGAGGCGGGCAGGAACGGGTAGAGCACGGCCGCGATCGACCCGCCCGCCCCTGTGGTCGCGACGCCGACGGCGAAGGTGAGAGCCGCGACCGTGCTCGGGTTCACCCCGACCAGCTTGGCCGAGCTCATGTTCGCCGAGACCGCGCGGATCGCCCGCCCGAGCCAGGTAACCCGGAGGATCACGTAGAGGATGGCGAGCACGCCGACGGCGATCGCGCAGCCGTAGACCTGGGCCTTGCGCAGGTAGATGTCTCCGATCGTGAACGACTGGTTGAAGTAGTCGGGGGTCGCCCGGTGCAGCGTCGCGGTCCACACGTAGCCCATGACCCCCTCGATGATCAGCGCGATGCCGAAGGTGAGGATCACCGAGGTCGAGGGCGGCTTGCCCTGGATCCAGCGAATCGCCGTCACGTAGATCCCCAGGCCGATCAGGAACATCGCCGGCGTCGTGACGAGCGCGCCGAGGAGCGGGTCGAGCCCGGTCTCGTTCCAGGCGGCCCACGAGATGAAGGCCGCGAGGATGATGAGCGCGCCCTGGGCGACGTTGATCACGTCCATGACGCCGAAGATGAGCGTGAGGCCCGAGGCGAGCAGCGCGTAGACGCCTCCGAGGAGGAGCCCGAGGACGATTGTCTGGATCAGCTGCGTCACGTCGGTGCCTCGAGGTGGAGGCCGGCCGGAGAGCTCGACCTCTCCGGCCGGCCTCCGTCTTCGCCTCAGTCGCCCGCTAGTCCGACCACGGCGGCTTGGGGTTGACGATCGTGTCGGACGTCGCCGCCTCCTCGGGCAGCACGATCTCCTCGTTACCGCTCTGCCACTGCGCGAGGAGGAACGCCTGCTGCGGCGCGCCGGTCTCGTCCCAGCTCAGGGGCCCGAGGATGGTGTCCACGGTGTTCTCGTGGAGCCAGTCCTTGAGCGCGGCCTGGTCGTCGATCGCGCCCACGGCCTCGACGGCCGCCTGGAGAACCGTCGCGGCGGCGAAGGCGTCGGCGGCGTCCTCGGGCGGGTCGGTGTCGAACTTCGCGCGGTAGGCGGCGAGGAACTCCTCGTTGCCCGTGGTCGGCGCGTCGACGTGGTAGCTGACCGCGTAGAAGATGCCCTCGGTGTTCTCGATCCCGATCGCGTCCGAGTACTGGTCCGCGAACGAGGGGGTCGAGGCCTGGAACATCTGCTGCGGGCTGTAGCCGGCGGCGATCAGCGCCGTGATCAGGTTGACGCCGTCCTGGAGGCCGGCCGAGCCCTGCGCGATCACGTCGGGCTTCTTCGCGGCGATGGCGGCGGCGATCGCGTCGAAGTTGACGGTCTCCGGCGGGTAGATCTCCGAGTAGACCGTCTTCACGCCGCCGGCCTCGAGCTGCTCCTGGATGCCCTCCGCCACGGGGGCGCCGAACGGGTCGTCGGCGGCGACGTAGGCGGCGGTCGTGGGCCGCTCCCCCTCGGGCAGGCTCAGCACCCACTCCGAGAAGAGGTCGGCCTGGTGCGGGGCCGTCGCCTGCTGGGCGAAGAACAGGTACTCGAAGCCACGGTTGAACATGTCGGGCGAACCGCCCGCCGGCTCCACGTACACCATCTGCGCCCGCTCGGCCACGGCCGAGGCCGGGATGTTGAGGAGCGAGGAGAAGGTGCCCAGAAGGAGGTCGACCTGGTCCTGGTCGATCAGGGCGTTGTAGTCCGTGACGACGAGGTTCTGGTCGGACTGGTCGTCCTTGATCACCATCTCGACCGGCCGGCCGAGGAGGCCGCCGGCCTCGTTGACCATGTCCATCCACACCTCGTAGCCCTGCTTCGCCGCCACGCCGGGCTCTGAGAAGTCGCCCGTGAGCGGCAGCGAGGCGCCGATCCTGATCGGCTCGCCGCTGGGGCCGCCTCCCGTGTCCGTCGCCCCGGTCCCGGCCCCGGCCGACTCGTCGTCGTCGCCGCCGCAACCGGCCGCGAAGACGAGAGCGGCGAGGACGGGCAGCAGGACGAGGTACCAAACGATCCTACGCATGAATCCTCCCTTTCCCGCAGTGATCGACTCCTGAGGCACCCCGCCCGCGGTACGGCGACGCCCTCCCTCCCCTTCCTTCGCTCCGTGAGTCACACGACATGGATCTCGATCCCGAAGTCGTTGATCGGGATCGCTCCTTCCTCGGTGATGTGGAGCGTGTTCTCGATGCACGCCGACCCAACGCCCGGCACGAAGATGCCCGGCTCGACGTTGAGGAAGCTCCCTGGGCGGAGCTCCGCCGTCTCCCCCCGCGCCACGACGGGACGCGTCGAGGTGGTGATGCCGGTCGTGTGACCCAGGTAGACGTGGTTGGAGTAGTCGCCGTAGCCGGCATCCACGGCGACCGCGTTGGCCGATTCCCACAGGTCTCCGCCTGGGAGGCCGGCGCGGGCCTCGGCGAGCATGACGCGGTACATCTCGGCGGTGACCTCGTAGATCTCCTGCTGCTTCCGCGTCGGCTCGCCGACGGAGATCGTGCGGTCGGTGTCGGTGTAGTAGCCCTCGCGACACGCGGAGAGGTCGACCCAGAACATCTGGCCGGCCTCGAGCGGCCGCTGGGAGTAGAGGTAGGGGCGCACGTTGGAGATCACGTCGCTGAAGGAGCCCGTGTTCACGTGGGTCGTCATCCCGCTGCCGTGCAGGAACTCGGCGCCGGCGGCGGCCATCCGCTCGAGGGAGCGGAAGCAGAACTCGTACTCGGGCACGCCCTCGCCCGCCGCTTCGACGGCGCCGGCCAGGCCGGCGTCGGCGACCGTCGCCGTCCGGCGGATCTGCTCGGCGTCGTAGTCCGAGGGCGCCCCCACGACGTCCTCCCAGACGGGGGCGGCGTCCCCGAAGGAGACGTCCGCGAGGCTGCCCGCGAGGATCTCGGCGTAGACGGCCGGCATCTCCCCGCTGAACACGCCGAGCCGGCCGGACGCGAGCCCGGCCGCGCCCACCGCGTCCCTGACCGCCTTGCGGAGCTCGTCGGCGAGCCAGCGCCGGGCGGGGTTCGGGTAAGGGCGGACGTCCTCGATCCAGGACATCCTGCGGGCCTCGTCGAGGTGCCACGGCTGGTCGACGAGCAGGACCGGGTCGCGCTCGCGCGGGACGAGCAGGAGCGAGCTCGCGCCCGGGAAGACGTGGACGTAGCCGGAGAGAAAGCGGATCGGGTCGGGGTTCGCGGCGGCCGAGCCCCAGACGAGCAGACCGTCGAGCTCGTGCGCATCCAGCGCCCTGCGCGCGCGCTCGAGACGGCCCTCCTGCTCCGCCACGGGCGGCTTGGGCGCCCGGCCCATCGACATCTCCTCGATCGGCCCCGCCAGTTCCTCGAGCGCTCCGCTCACGTCTCTCCTCCTTCGTCGTTTGCCGTCGCCGCGAGGACCGCGAGGCCGGCCGGGCCGCCCTCGAGCCGGTACCTGTCGCCCGGCTCGAGCCAGACCACGCTCTCCGGGGCCAGCGCCCGGCGCCCGTCGGGCAGCTCGAGCGCGCCCTCGCCGTCGATCACGTACAGAAAGCTCTCCCCGGCCTCGTGCCCCCGCCAGCCGGTCGCCTCGCCGGCGTCGACGTCCCAGCGCTCGAGCGTGAGCGGCCCGCGTTCGATCAGGACCGTCATTCGGCGACCTCCGCGAGGTCGGGGGCGGCCTCCGGGCGCCAGGTGCAGACGTCACCGCTCTCGGTCCAGACCGTCTCCTCCGGGGGCGGCGACCAGAGCTCGACGAAGCTGAACACATCCTCGCCGTCGTTCTCGAACCAGTGCGTCCGGCCGGGCTCGACGACGTGGACCGATCCCGCCTCGAGCCGCGTCCGCTCTCCCTCGACGTAGGCGATGCCCCGCCCGCGGAGGACGTAGAAGACGTGGAGGCAGCCGACGTGGTAGTGCGCGGCGGCCGTGTCGCCCGGGTGGTAGACGATGCGATCGGCCTTGAGGGCCGTCGCGCCCACGGGGACGTTCTCGGTCACGAGGTCGAGCCGGTCGCGCGTGTCGCGCAGCGACGTGAAGCGCGGGAGCTCACGCGCGGCGAAGACGCTGGCCATCAGTCGCGGTCGTTCAGGGCCAGGAGCCGCAGCTCGGTCATCTCCTCGATCGCGTAGCGGATGCCCTCGCGTCCGAAGCCGGACTGCTTGACGCCGCCGTAGGGCATGTGGTCGATGCGGAAGGTCGGGACGTCGTTCACGACGAGCCCGCCGACCTCGATCTCGTCGAAGGCGCGCCTGATCGTCGGCCAGTCGCGCGTGAAGATCCCCGCCTGGAGGCCGAACTCGCTGCGGTCGACGGCCGCGATCGCCTCGCCGACGTCCTCGAAGGACGAGACGACGACGAGGGGCCCGAAGGCCTCCCGGCAGGAAACGCGCATCGTCTCCTCGACGCCGACGAGAACGGTGGGCTCCCAGAGGGTGCCCTCGTGCCCCCCGCCCGCGAGGGCGGTTGCGCCGCCGGCCAGGGCCTCCTCGACCCACTCGGAGACGCGCGCGGAGGCGCCCTCGTCGATGAGGGGGCCGACGTCGGTCTCCTCGTCGAGCGGATCGCCCGTCCGGAGCGCCGAGACGCGGGCCAGGAGCTCCTCCATGAAGGCGTCGTGAACGTCGGCGTGGACGAGGACGCGCTGCACGGAGATGCAGGTCTGGCCGGCATAGACGAACGCGCCCCAGGCGACACGCTCGGCCGCGTAGGGCACGTCCGCGTCGGCGTTGACGATGACGCCGGCGTTGCCGCCCAGCTCGAGCGTCACCCGCTTGCGGCCGGCGCGGCCCTTGAGATCCCAGCCGACGGCCGGGCTGCCGGTGAAGGTGAGCAGCTTGATCCGGTCGTCCTCGACGAGCGCGGCGGCGACGTCGGTCGAGCTCGGCACGACCGCGATGCCGCCGGCCGGCCAGCCGGACTCGACCACGATCCCGCCGAGCTCGAGCGCGCTCACCGGCGTCTGCGAGGCGGGCCGGACGACGATCGGGTTCCCCGCGGCCAGCGCCGGCGCGACCTTGTGGACGACGAGGTTGAGCGGGAAGTTGAACGGCGTGATTCCGGCGATCGGCCCCAGGGGAACGCGGTGCACGTGGCCGGTGCGACCCTCCGTCCCCGGCACCCAGTCGAGCGGGACGACCTCGCCGTAGATCCGCTTCGCCTCCTCGGCCGCCACCTTGAAGGTGAAGGCTGCCCGGTCGACCTCGACCCCGGCGATCGCGATCGGCTTGCCGGCCTCGAGCGCGATCACGCGGGCGAGCTCGTCGCGCCGCTCACGCAGCCTCGCGGAGATGGTCTCGAGGATCTCGGCGCGCTTCCACGACGGGAGCCTGCGCGTCTCCCCGAAGGCCTCCGCGGCGAGCGCGATCGCCTCCTCGACCTCGGCCGGGCCCGCGCGGTGGACGACGGCGACGAGGCTCGAGTCGTAGGGGCTGCGAATCTCGATGGCGTCGCCCGTCAGCACGGCGCGCCCGCCGACCAGGGCGCCGAGCTCGCCGATCTCCGCGCGCGAGGGATCGGCGTCCCCGGCGGCCGCCGGGGCGACGCTGCGCAGCCGCTCGGCCACGGGCTCAGTCCGCAAGGCCTGCCGGCTCCTCGATCAGTGCGGCGAGCTCGTCCAGGAAAGCAGCCGCCCGCGCCCCGTCCACGACACGGTGGTCGCAGGAGAGCGTCAGGGCCATCGTCGGGCGCACCGCGGCGCTTCCGTCCACGGCCACGACCCGGTCGACGATACGGCCGACGGCGAGGATGGCCGCCTGCGGCGCGTTGAGGACCGCGTTGAAGGCGTCGACCCCGAACATGCCGAGGTTGGAGATGGTGAACGTGCCGCGCTCGACGTCCTCCCGGCGCAATGAGCCCTCGCGCGCGCGGGAGACGACGTCCTCGCGGCGGGCGGCGATGCCCTCGAGCCCGATCCGGTCGGCGCCGTGGACCACCGGCACGACGAGGCCGTCCTCGATCGCGACCGCGATCCCGACGTTGACCTCGTCGTTCAGCAGGACGCTTCCGTCGGCCCAGGCCGCGTTGAGCCGAGGATGATCGCGGAGTGCGGCCGCGGTGGCGCGCACGAGCAGGTCGGTGACGCTCACGCCGCGTCCCAGGCGCTTCGCGGCGACGTCGCGCCAGCCGCCGAGTCGACCGGCGTCGACCTCGCGCAGGAGATAGAAGTGCGGCGCGCTCGTCCAGCTCTCCGCCGTCCGCTCGGCCATGATGCTCCACACCCGGGAGAGGGAGAGCTCGGCTCCGCCCGCCGCCGCCGGAGTGAGAGCGTCGTGCGGGATGTCCGCCGCGACGAGAGCGCCGTGCGGGCCGCTGCCGTCCGCGAGCGTGTCGAGGTCGACGCCTCGCTCGGCGGCCAGCCGACGCGCCTTGGGAGAGGCGAGGCGGCGCCGAGCCGCCGCGGGCGCCTCCTGCACGACCGCAGGCGCCGCGGCGGGGGGAACCTCCGCCTCGACGGGGGCTCCCGCGGCCGGGCTCCCGTTCGTCGGCACGTCCTCCCCCGGAGCGGCGATCACGGCGACGGTCTCGCCGACCGGCACCTCGGCTCCCTCCGAGGCCCGCAGGGAGGCGAGCACGCCGCCGGCGGGCGCCTCGATCTCGACGGTCACCTTGTCCGTCTCGACCTCCATCAGGGGCTCGCCCTTCGAGACCTCGTCCCCCTCCGCCTTGAGCCAGCGCAGCACCTTGCCCGTCTCCTGGGCCATTCCGAGGGCGGGCATGATCACGTCGGTCGCCAACGTCCGCTCGTCCTACGCCTCGAGCCCCGCGCCCTCGCCCCGCGCGCCCGCCACGACCCAGTCCACCGTGCCCGCCCGGTTGCGATTCGACTCGACCTCACGGGTGCCGGGCAGCGGTCCGGCCGCCGTCCGGTAGCCGCCGGAGGCGACGAGCAGCTCCTCGGCCGGGAAGCGGGTGATGACCTCGCAGCCGTCGGCGGTGACGATGAGCTGCTCCTCGATCCGAGCGGCCGACCAACCGTCCGTGGCCGGCCAGAAGGTCTCGAGCGCGAAGACCATGCCCTCCTCGATCACCTCGGGGTGGTCGAAGGAGACCAGCCGGCTGAAGATCGGCTTCTCCCAGATCGAGAGCCCGACGCCGTGCCCGTACTGAAGCGCGAAGGCCGCCTCCTCGTCCGGGAAGCCGAACTCCTGCGCCTCCGGCCAGATCGAGACGACATCGGCCGTCGTCACGCCCGGCCGGATCATGGAGATCGCCTGGTCGAGGAAGTCGCGGGCGCGCTTGTAGGCATCGACGAGGGCGGGCGACGCGCTGCCGACCGCGAACGTGCGGTAGTAGCAGGTGCGGTAGCCGTTGTAGGCGTGGAGGATGTCGAAGTAGGCCGGGTCGCCCGGGCGGAGCATCCGGTCGGTGAAGACGTGCGGGTGCGGGCTGCAGCGCTCGCCCGAGATCGCGTTGACGCCCTCGACGTGCTCGGAGCCGAGCTCGAACAGCACCTTGTTGACGAGCGCGACGCACTCGTTCTCGCGGATCCCGGGCTTCATCGCGCGGTAGAGCTCCTCGTAGGCGGCGTCCACCATCGCGCACGCGGTCGAGAGCAGTGTCTGCTCGTCGGCTGTCTTGATCTTGCGGACGTCCTGCATGAGCGCCTGGCCGTCGACGACGGTGATCCCCTCGGCCTGGAGCGCCTCCAGGACGGGAAGCTCGATCACGTCGACGCCGAGCGGCTCGCCGAGCAGGCCGCGCTCCTCGAGCTCGACCCGGATCTTCCGGGCGACCGACTCCGCCCGGCCGCGGACCGACCCGCGGAGCGTGGAGATCCCGGCCCGCGAGCGCTCCTCGCCGAGCCAGGGGTTGTAGAGCTTGTGGTGGCGGGCCGCCGACCCGAAGTCCCACATGATCGGCTCGTCGCCCTGGGGCAGCAGGCAGAAGCGGATGAGCTTGTCCATCGCCCACGTGCCGATGTGGGTCGCCGTGATGTAGCGGATGTTCGCCATGTCGAAGCAGAGCAGCGCGCCCAGCTCCGACCGCGCCAGGCCCTCCTTCACGCGGGCGAACCGTTCGCGTCGCAGCCGCTCGAAGTCGGTGCGCTCCTCCCAGTCGACCGCCATCGTCCCGTAGGTCCTGACGCCCATCTCAGCTCCTTCCCACCAGTGACCTGGCGAGCTCGAAGACTCCTTCGGCGGTCGGCACGGTCTGATCCTCGAGGACCGGTGAGAACGGGATCGGCACGTCCATCGCGGCCGCCCTCAGCACCGGCGCGTCGAGGTGATAGAAGGCTCCCTCGCCGACGACCGCCGCCAGCTCCGCGGAGGCCCCGAAGCTCCTGTGCCCCTCGTCCAGCACGACGACCCGCCCGGTCTTCACGGCCGAGGCGACGAGCGCCTCGCGGTCGAGCGGCACGAGCGTGCGCGGGTCGATCACCTCGGCGCTGATGCCCTCGCATGCGAGCTCCTCGGCGGCCTGGAGCGCGACGTAGACCATCGAGCTCGTGGCCACGAGCGACACGTCCTCGCCCGTGCGCTTCACGTCGGCGACGCCGAAGGGCAGCGTGTACTCCTCGTCCGGCACCGGTCCCTTCGTCGCGAACATCATCTTGTCCTCGAATAGGACGACGGGTCCGTCGTCCCGGATTGCGGTCTTTAGCAGCCCCTTCGCGTCGTAGGGAGTCGAGGGGAGGGCGACTTTGAGGCCGGGGACGTGCGCGACCCAGGCGTGCAGGCTCTGGCTGTGCTGCGCCGCGGAGCGGCGCGTCGCCCCCAGCGTCGTTCGCACGGTCAGCGGCGCCCTGAGGCGGCCGCCGGACATGTAGTGGACCTTCGCCGCCTGGTTCACGACCTGGTCCATCACCAGGGTCAGGAAGTCGCCGAACATGATGTCGACGACCGGCCGCATGCCGGTCATCGCCGCCCCGAGCCCGATTCCGGTGATCCCGGCCTCCGAGATCGGCGAGTCGAGCACGCGGCCGGCGCCGAACTCGTCCACGAGCCCCGAGAGCACCTTGAAGGGCGTGCCCGCCTCGGCCACGTCCTCGCCGATGACGAACACCGTCGGGTCGCGCCGCAGCTCCTCCGCCAGGGCCTCGTTGACCGCCTGGGCGAGCGAGATCTCCCGGACGCCGGCCTGCTCCGGGCTAAGGGTAGACATGCTGGTCGACCTCGTCGGGATCCGGGAACGGCGCCTCGAGCGCGGCGGCGACCGCGGCCTCGACTTCCGCCGCGATCTCGGTCTCGATCCGCTGGAGGGACTCGCGGCTCGTGCCGCCCTCGGCGGCGAGCCACCCACCGAGGATGGCCAGCGGGTCGCGCTCCTCGGCCCACGAGGCCTCCTCCTCCTTGCTGCGGTAGTAGGAGCGGTCGACGTCGCCGACGTGGTGGCCGTGGAAGCGATACGTCCGGCAGAGCAGGAACGAGGGCCCGTCGCCGGCCCGCGCGCGAGCGACCGCCCGGGTCGCGGCGGCGTGGACGGCGCTCACGTCCTGCCCGTCGACCTCCTCGACGGGGATGCCGAAGGCGGCCGGCCGCGCGGCGATGTCGCCGGCCGTCGTCTCCGAGTAGTGCGTGTACTCGTTGTAGAGGTTGTTCTCGCAGACGTAGACGACGGGGAGCTTCCAGAGCGAGGCCATGTTCATGACCTCGTAGAGGACGCCCTGGCCGAGCGCCCCCTCGCCGAAGAAGCAGACGGCCACCTGGTCGGTCCCGCGCGCCCTGGCCGAGAACGCGGCGCCGGTGGCGATCCCGGCGGAGCCGCCGACGATCGCGTTCGCGCCCAGGTTGCCGTTCTCGTGGTCGGCGATGTGCATGGAGCCCCCCTTGCCGCGGCAGTAGCCAGCCTCCTTGCCGAGCAGCTCGCAGAACATCCGCTCGACGGCCGCGCCCTTGGCGAGGCAGTGCCCGTGCCCGCGGTGTGTGCTCGTGATGTAGTCGTCCTTCCGCAACGCCTCGCAGACGCCGACGGCGACGGCCTCCTCGCCGATGTAGAGGTGGGCGAGGCCCGGCATCCTCGCGCCGCGGTAGAGCTCGTTCACGTGCTCCTCGAACGTCCGGATCCGCTGCATCTGGGCGTACATCCGCAGGCCCAGCTCGGGGCTCAGCCCGGCGAGCGGGCGCACCTCGGTCGCCACGGCTAGCGCACCGCCTTCCGGAGGCCGGCCATCTGCGCCAGGACCTCGTAAACGACCGCGAAGTCCTGCTCGACCAGGCCCAGGCCGCGGGCGGCGGTCAGGAGCTCGTTGGCGACGGCCGTCGTCGGCATCGGGACGTCGAGCCTTCTGCCCGCCTCGAGGGCGAGGTTCATGTCCTTCTGCATCATGTTGACGTTGAACCACGCCTCGTCGGGCATCTCGAGGACGAACGGTCCGCGGTACTTGAGCATCGGCGAGGCGATCACGCTCTCGAGCAGCGCCTCGACGGCGACCTCCTTCTCGATTCCGTCCTTCTCGGCGAGGAGAAGGCCCTCGCAGAACGCGACCATCTGGACCTGCAGGCTCAGGTTGATGGCGATCTTCATCAGGAGCGCCTGCCCGTTCGAGCCGATGTGGAGGACTTTCGGGCCGATGTCGAGCAGGACCGGCTCCACCCGAGCGAAGGCGTCCTCGTCGCCGCCGACCATGATCGTCAGCCGTCCCTCCTCGAGCGTGCTGACGCTGCCCGAGACGGGGGCGTCGAGCATCTGCGCGCCCAGGTCTGCCACCAGCTCGGCCAGCGCGCGGCTCGCCTCGGGCCTGCCGGTCGTCATGTCCACGTAGGTCTTCCCGGGCCCGAGGCCGGCGAGGATGCCGTCCGGGCCGTGCGCCACCGCCTCGAGGGCGGCGACGTTCGTGACCATGCTGAAGACGATGTCGGCGGCCTCGGTCACCTCGCGCGGCGTGTCCTTCAGGTCGAGGCCGAGCTCGACGAGCGGCGCCGCCTTGTCGCGCGAGCGGTTGTAGCCGGCGACCGAGTGGCCGGCCGCGAGCAGTCGCCGCGCGACGCCGCCCCCCATCACGCCGAGACCGACGAAGCCGAGGCTAGCCATGCGACCGGGCCCTCGACCTCGACCGCGGCCTCGACTTCGCGGTCGCGGCCTCGACCGCCTCCTCGACCCGCTCGAGGTGCTCCCGCATGCGGGCCCGCGCGTCCTCGGGCTTCCCCTTCGCCATGGCGGCGATGATCAGCCCGTGGTCGTCGATCGACCCCTCAGGGCTGCCGGGAATGCGGTAGATCGACCCGAGCGCCCGCTCGAGCTGGTCCCGGATCGCGTGCATCAGGTGGAGGATCAGCCGGTTCTGCGTCGCCTCCGCGATCGTCAGGTGGAAGGCGACGTCGGACTCGATGTACTCGGCCTGGTCGGCGAGCCCTTCGCGCATGAGCTCGGTCGCGGCACGCATGCGCGCGAGGTGAGACTCGTCGCAGCGCTCGGTCGCGAGCGCGACCGCCTCGCCCTCGAGGATGCGCCGGACCTCGAAGAGCTCGCGGAGGCTCCCCTCCTCGACGGCGAGGAGCAGCGAGAGGGAGTCGTTCAGCGGGTTCCGGAAGTCCGCGACGGCGAAGGCGCCGCTCCCGCCCGTGATCAGGCCCTTCGACTCGAGCATCCGCAGCGCCTCCCGGACCGAGGAGCGACCCACGCCGTAGTGCTGCATCAGCTCGCGCTCGGTCGGCAGCGAGTCCCCCGGGCTCAGGTGACGCTCGCTGATCAGCGCGATCAGGCTCTCGGCGACGAGCTCGTACGTGTTCCGCCGCTCGATCGGCTGTCGAGGCGCCAGCAGACCCCGTGGTGTCTGATCGTCAGACAAGGGGACCAAATATATAGCTCCCGGCCGGAAGTCATGCAACTCGACGTCCCGGATCTCGGCGGCGCTCTCCCGGGGGCGCCGCCGGTCGGACGGAGGGCGTCATCTCGTACCCTCACGGGGATGGAGTACGCGTTCGAGCGCTCGCAGGTCGTGCCCGTCACCCCGGTCGAGGCATACCGGGCCGCCGGCGCGAAGGAGCTCCTCCGGTGAGCCCGCCCGCCCCGGAACCGTGTCCCGGCTGCGGCGCCCCCGCGGCCGCGCCCGTCGGCGCTCCCTACGTGGGGACGGTCGGACTCCTCTGGCGGAAGCGCGCGTTCGACGAGCGCCTGTACCGCTGCGCGGAGGGCCACGTCTACTCCGTGCGCGTGACGGAGGGGCGTAGAGACGAGACGATCACGACCGAGCTGCACGAGAGCGTCGACGACTGGCTCCGCTCGCGCACGGGAAGCGAGCTCCCGCCTCGCCCGTCCGGGCTCTGAGCGCGCACCGTCAGGGAAGGCGCTTCGCGGGGAGCTCGGCCTCGAACGAGGCCCGCTCGGCGTAGAGCATCGACGGCGCGCCGCCGACGGAGAAGCCGAGGGCCGCGAGCGGCTCCGCCCGGACTGCGCCCGTCGGTTCGGCGTGCCGCCACTCGGCCTCGCCGCGCCGGACGGAGAAGGCCCGGACGCCTGCCGCCTCGACGAGCCCGACGTCGTGGGCCGTGAGCTCGCTCGGCTCCGCGGGCCCCTGCGACTCGTAGGCGATGTGGACGCCGAGCCCGAGGGCGTCGACGAGCCCCCGTCGGACCCGCAGGCGCGCCGGCCGCACCGGAAACCCGAGGAGCGCCCCGCCCATGCCCGCCGGCGTGACGCGCATGGCGAGGAAGACGACCCCGCCCTCCGCGTAGACGCGCACGTTCAGCTGCGAGAACCGCGGCACGGGGATCCCCGCGAGGCGAGCGTGCTCCCAGCGCATGGCCGCGACCGTGACGAGATGCCGCCCGTCCACGGGCGCGGCCGTGAGCCCGGCGGGAAGGACGGCGGCCACGCTGGCCGGGTCGACCTCCCAGCTCGCGAGCACGAGATCGCGAACGCGGTGGCGCAGGAGCACGGAGGAAGCCTAGTGCCCCTCCAAGCAATGGAAGCAAGGGCAGCATTGCTTGAAGGAGCACTCGGGGCGATGCGGAAAAGCGCGTCGTGGACACGCGAGCCGCCATCGACCGCTTCCTGCAGAATCCCGCCCTCTCCGACGCGACCAGGCGCTCCTATCGCCGCGATCTCGACGAGCTCGCGTCCTGGCTGCGACGAAACGACATGGCCCTGGACGCCTTCGACGCGCGGGCGTTCGCCCGCTACGCGGCCGAGCTCGGCGCCGACCGCCCGGGGCGGCAGCCGCGGCGGCTCGCCCAGACGACCGTGGCCCGCAAGCTCGCCGCCGTGCGGTCGCTCACGCGCGCCGCGCTCGGCCCGAGCAGGGTTCCCGACCTCGTCGTCTCGGGTCGCAAGCGAAGGCGTCTCCCGCACGCTCCCCGCCCCGACGAGACCGACGGGCTCCTCGCGGCGGTCGAGGCGCAGAGTCCACTGGGGCTCCGCAACCGCGCGCTCCTCGAGCTCGTCTACTCGGCCGGGCTGCGCGCCCAGGAGGCGGTCGACCTGCGCCTCGAGGACGTCGACTTCGAGCAGGAGCTCGTCCGCGTCCGCGGGAAGGGCGGCAAGGAGCGGGTCGTCCCGCTCGGCGAGGAGGCCGCGTACCGCCTGCGCCTCTACCTGGAGGACGGACGGCCGGAGCTCGCGCGGGGCGCCGACAACGCGCTCTTCCTCTCGGCCCGCGGCCGCCCGCTCGACACGTCCACCCTCCGACGCCTCCTGCCGAACCCGCACCGGCTCCGCCACGCGTTCGCTACGCACCTCATCGAAGGGGGCGCCGACCTGCGGACGATCCAGGAGCTCCTCGGCCACTCGTCGCTCTCGACGACGCAGGTCTACAGCCACGTCGACGCGAAGCGCCTGCGCAAGGTCTACGACCGTGCCCACCCGCGCGCCTGACCCGAGAGGACATGGCCGGGGTCAGACCCCGGGCATGTCCGATCCGGACGTGGAGGGCTTCCTCGCCCTCCTGGCCGCGCGGCGCGCGCCGCGCACGGTCGACGCCTACCGGCGCGACCTCGACGCCCTCGCCGCGTTCCTCGGCCACTCGCCGGCGACCGCGACGGCGGAGGAGGTCGAGGGCTGGCTCGCCGACCTCCGGGCGCGCGGCCAGGCGCCGAGCTCGGTCGCACGCCGGGCCGCCGCGGCGCGCACGTTCTACCGTCACCTCGTGGCGCTCGACCGCCGCCCGGACAACCCGGCGGCCGAGGTCGACCTCCCCCGCCGCCACCGGCGGCTGCCGCGCTCGCTCTCGCTCGGCGAGGTCGAGCGCCTCATCGACGCGGCCAACGGCGTCACGCCGCGAAGCCTTCGCGACCGCGCGCTCGTCGAGCTCCTCTACGGCGCCGGCCTCCGCGTCAGCGAGGCGGTCGGCCTCGAGCGGGGTGACGTCGACCTGGAGGCACGCACCGTCCGCTGCATCGGCAAGGGCGACAAGGAGCGGGTCGTGCCCCTCGGCACCCAGGCAGCCGGCACGCTCCGCCGCTACCTCTCCCGCGGGCGCCCGTACCTCGACCGCCGCCATCGTCCCGAGCTGTTCCTGAACGCCCAGGGCGGCGGGCTCACGCGGGCCGGCGCGTTCCTCGTCCTCCGCCGCCTCGCCGCCCGCGCCGGGCTGGAGCCGGAGCGGATCCACCCCCACCTGCTCCGGCACTCGTTCGCCACCCACCTGCTGGAGGGCGGCGCCGACCTCCGCAGCGTGCAGGAGATGCTCGGCCACGCCGACCTGGGGACGACGGAGCTGTACACGCACGTCTCGGACCGGCGCCGCCGGGACGCGTACTTCGCCGCGCACCCCCACGCGCGCCGCAACGGCTAGGCGGCGGGTCTACACGACCTCGGAGACCTCGGCGACCTCCGTGAGCCGGCCGGTGTGGACGTCGTAGATCCAGCCCGAGACCTCCAGCGAGTCCGGGCACAGCCGGGACTCCCGAATCGCGCGGACGCTCCCGCGCACGCTCCCCTCGAGGTCGGGGAACGGGTGGAAGTCCACGTCGGAGGCGTCCGCCCCCGCCTCGTCGCGGAGCTTCCCGCGGAGGTCGTCGTTCGTGAACGTCAGCATCCCGCAGTCCGTGTGCGCGATCACGACGACTTCCCGGGTGCCCAGGAGCCAGTGCGAGATGCAGAGCGAGCGCAGGGCGTCGTCCGTGACCAGCCCGCCCGCGTTTCTGATCACGTGGGCGTCACCGTCCTCGAGCCCGAGGAACTTCACCGGGTCGAGGCGGGCGTCCATGCACGTGACGACGGCGAGCTTCCGCCCGGGCGGGATGGGCAGGTCGCCCTTCGTGAAGGACTCGGCGTAGGCCGCGTTCGCAGATTCGAGCTTGTCGCGCTCCGGCATCGTCCCTCCGATTGCTTCAGTTTGTAAAGTACGAGCCGTTAGCTTTCCAAACTGAAGGGACCGGCGTCAACCCCGAGCGGCGGCCTTCTTCTTGAGCGTGCGGTGGACGCTGTCCGCCGCGGCCGCGAGATCCCTGTCGTCCTCCTCCGCCGCAATGTGAGCGAGGAGCGTGACGGTATCCGCCTGGGGCGAGCCGTTCTTGAGCGAGAGGACGGCGAGCCGGCGGACGGCGCCGTTCGGATCCT
>DATBJE010000111.1:0-2237 GCA_036556565.1 Gaiellaceae bacterium | reverse complement strand
TGAGACGCGCCTGGAAGCCGTCGTCGAGGTCGACGCGCATGTCGCCGCCCGCGAGATGGACCGTCACCGGGCTCTCGCACCACCCGTTCGCCACGGAGGCGCCCGCGACCGCGACCGCGCTCGTCCCCGAGGAGAGCGTCTCCCCCGCTCCTCGCTCCCACACACCGACCGTTGCGTCGTTCCGCGAGTCGACCCGGACGAGCTGGACGTTCGTCCGCTCGGGGAACCGCGGGTGGCTCTCGACCAGCGGCCCGAGCCGGACGAGGTCGGCCCGGTCGGGATCGCGGCGGATGACCGCGTGGGGATTGCCCACCGAGACCGGCGTGAACTCGAGGCGGGCCCCGTCCACGTCGAGCTGCTCGGTCGCCCCGACCTCGACGTGGCCGATCTCCGTCTCGACCTCGAGGCCGTCGCGCATCCTGGCGACGACCTCGCGCGCGCCCACCGCGACGACGACCTCGTCGGCGCCGGCGCGCCGCGCGAGCCAGCGGGCGGCGATGCGCGTCCCGTTGCCCGAGAGCTCGGCCGTCGACCCGTCCGGGTTCCAGATCAGGATCTCGGCGCGCGGGCCGTCGACCGCCAGGACTTCGAGGATCCCGTCCGAGCCGATCCCCAGGTGGTAGTCGCAGAGGCGCCGCACGAGGGCGGGAGCGAGCGGGGAGCCGAGGTCAGCCCGCTCGATCAGCAGGTAGTCGTTGCCGAGCCCGTGCCATTTCGAGAATCTCATCGGCGACCGCGTCCGGCGCGCGATCGGCACGAACGCTAACAGCGGCCGGAAGGCGGCGAAGCCACTTGCGCTGGTACGCCGCGTACCGGCGCGTTCTCTGCGCGACGGCGGCGCTCGCCTCGTCTCGCGGCAGCGTTGCGATCTCGGTGAGCCCCAGGATCCTGCGCGCCGCCGACGAGACCGGCCCGGCGAGCGCGCGCCGGACCTCCTCCTCCACCCCACGCTCGAACATCGCGTTCGTGCGCTCGTCGATGCGGCGCGCCACGACCTCGGCGGGGACGTCGAGGCCGACGAGGAGGGTCGGGTGGCGGGTCTCGACGCTCCAGAGCCGGTCCTGGTCCGGACGGAGCGAGCTCCCCGCCTCCGCCAGCTCGAGGGCGCGGACGACGCGCCGGCGGTCGTTCGGATGGACGGCGGCGGCCGCGGCCGGGTCGCGATCCCCGAGGGCGGCATGAGCAGCCTCTGCCCCTGCGTCTTCGTAGAAGCGCTCCCACCGCTCGCGGGCGCCGCGAGGAGGTGCGGGCGGGAGGTCGAGGTCGGCGAGCGCCGCCCGGAGGTAGAGACCGGTGCCGCCGACGACGATCGGCACGCGCCCGGCGGCGAGGATCTCGTCGACTTCCGCGTGGACGAGCGCCTGGTACTCGCCGACGGAGCCGTCGTGGGCGAGCGGCCAGATGCCGACGAGGCGCGTCGGGCGCTCGGGCTGGTTCGTGAGGATCGGGAGCCCGCGATAGGCCTGCATCGCGTCGGCCGAGACGATCTCGGTGGGCAGGCGGTCGGCCAACGCCTCCGCGACGGCGCTCTTCCCGGAGGCGGTCGGCCCGAAGATCGCGACGACGAGAGGGGGCTCGCGCGAACCCGTCACGGCCTGGGGCCGCCGCGGGCCTCCCTCCGCTTCGAGCGTATCTCCGAAAAGCGCACGCATGGCGCGAGGAACGTCACGAAGGAGAACTAGGCCGCGACGGGCGTGACGTCGGTTCCGCGCAGCGTCGTGGATGTGGCACCGTCGATCCGGACCCGGACGAACGTTCCCGGCTCCGCGGGCCCGTCGAAGTTCACGGTCGTGTTGCGGCGGGTCCGCCCCCGGTTGCGGGCCGGATCCGTTCGGCTCGGGCCCTCGACGAGCACCTCCTCGACGCGCCCGACGCGCTCCTCGTTGCGCTCGTGCGCGATTCGCTGGACGCGCTCGATGAGGCGCTCGATTCGCCCGCGCTTGACCTCCTCGGGCACCTGGTCGGGGAACGTCGCCGCCTCGGTGCCCTGGCGGGGGCTGAAGACGAAGGTGAAGGCACCGTCGTAGCGCACCTCCTCGACGGCCTCGAGCGTCTCCTCGAAGTCCTCCTCGGTCTCGCCGGGGAACCCGACGATCAGGTCGGTCGTCAGCGCGAGATCGGGAAGGGCGGCGCGCATGCGCCCGACCAGGTCGAGGTAGCGCTCACGGGTGTACGTCCGCCGCATGCGCTTGAGGACGCGCGTCGAGCCCGACTGGAGCGGCAGGTGGGCGTGCTCG
>DATBJE010000110.1:0-18326 GCA_036556565.1 Gaiellaceae bacterium | reverse complement strand
AGCCGGCGGTGACGCGCGCGCCGGTCGGCGGCGCGGTCACGGAGTCGCGGTGGCTCATCCACGCGACGAGCTCGGGCGGCAGGCCCGGGAAGAGCTCGCTGTCAGTCTCGACGTGGACGTCGGTCCGCCCGAACTCGGAGGCGCCGGTCCGCTCGACGGCTCCGCCGAGCTCGAGCGCGAGAAGCTGCATCCCGTAGCAGATGCCGAGGACCGGGATGCCGAGCTCGAACAGGCCGGGATCGACGGTCGGCGCACCCTCCGCGTAGACCGACGCCGGCCCGCCGGAGAGGATCAGCGCGAGCGGGCGGCGTGCCGCGATCGCCTGCGGCGAGGCCGTGTGGTGCACGAGCTCCGAGTACACACGGCACTCGCGGACACGCCGGGCGATCAGCTGCGAGTACTGGCCGCCGAGGTCGACGACGAGCACGGGACGCTCCTCCGCCGCCGGCTCCTCGACGGGGAGGGGGACGACCTCGCCCAACGCCCTACCGCCCCGGCCCGTAGTTCGGGGCTTCCTTCACGATCGAGACGTCGTGCGGGTGGCTCTCGCGCTGGCCGGCGGCCGTCACGCGGACGAAGCGCGCCTGCTTCAGCTCCTCGATCGTGGCGGCGCCGCAGTACCCCATCGCCTGTCGCAGCCCGCCGACGAGCTGGTGGACGACGTTCGTAAGCGGCCCCTTATAGCTCACGCGGCCCTCGATCCCCTCCGGGACGAGCTTCCCGACCTCGTCGACGTCCTGCTGGAAGTAGCGGTCGCTCGAGTGGCGGGCGCGCATGGCCCCGACCGACCCCATGCCGCGGTACTCCTTGAACTGCTCGCCCTGGTGGAAGACGACCTCGCCCGGGCTCTCGTCCGTGCCGGCGAGGAGGCCGCCGGCCATGATGGAGTCGGCGCCGGCGGCGATCGCCTTGGCGATGTCGCCGGAGAAGTTGATACCGCCGTCAGCGATCAGGGGAATGTCGTGCCGCGCGGCGACCTGCGCGCAGTCATAGACGGCGGTCACCTGCGGGACGCCGATGCCGGCGACGACCCGCGTCGTGCAGATCGCGCCCGGCCCCATGCCGACCTTGACCGCGTCGGCCCCCACGTCGACGAGCGCCTCGACCGCCTCCGGCGTGGCCACGTTGCCGGCCGCGATCGGCACGTCGACCCTGCCCTTGAGCTCCCGGACCGCATCGAGGACGCCGTGGGAGTGGCCGTGCGACGTGTCGACGACGAGGACGTCCACGCCCGCGTCGACGAGGGCCGCCGCGCGCTCGATGCCCTCCGGGCCGGTCCCCACCGCCGCGGCGACGCGCAGTCGCCCCTGCTCGTCCTTCGTCGCGAACGGATAGCGGATGCGCTTCTCGATGTCCTTGACGGTGATGAGGCCCTTCAGCCGACCGTCGCCGTCGACGACGGGGAGCTTCTCGACCTTGTGCCGGTGCAGGACGGCTCGCGCCTCCTCCAGCGTCGTCCCGACCGGGACGGTGACGAGGTCGCGCGAGGTCATGAGCTCGGACACCGGCAGCCCGGTGTCGTCCTGGAAGCGGAGGTCGCGGTTCGTGAGGATGCCGACGAGGCGCCCGTCCTCGTCCGTGACCGGGACGCCCGAGATGCGGTACGTCTCCATGATCGAGAGCGCGGCGGAGACGGGCGCGTCCGGAGGAAGCGTCACGGGCTCGACGATCATCCCGGCCTCGGAGCGCTTGACCTTGTCGACCTCGGCCGCCTGCTCCGCGACGGAGAGGTTCCGGTGGACGACGCCGATGCCGCCCTCGCGGGCGAGCGCGATCGCCATCCGGCCCTCGGTGACCGTGTCCATCGCAGCCGACACGATCGGGATCTCGAGCTCGATCGTGCGCGTGAGCCGTGTCCTGGTCGACACGTCGCCGGGCAGCACATGCGATTCCGCCGGGACGAGGAGGACGTCGTCGAAGGTGAGACCTTCCTTGGCGAACTTCCGCTCCAGGGCGAGAAGGCGCTCGATCTCGTCCTGACGCAGCTCCACGCTCACCGTGGAGCGATCGTACCAGCGGCGTTGGCCGACGCCTTTAGTTCTCAGCCCTCCTGCGCTACCCGGTCGACGGTCTCGAGCTGGACGAGCCCGGTGAGGCGATGTGCCTCGCGCGGGTCGAAGCGCCCGGCGCCCGCCTCGAGCACCGACGCTGCTCCCGCGGCGACCGCCGAGCGCACCGCGTCCTCGAACGGCTTGCCGCCCAGGCGCGAGGCCAGGAAGCCCGCGAGCAGCGTGTCCCCGGCGCCGACGGTCGAGATCGGCTCGACGAGGGGGGCCTCCGCGCGGACGCGGAGCTCCGTCCGGTCCTCGCGCAGGAGCGCGTAGCAGCCCGAGCCGCGGGTGATGATGACGTTCCTGGCGCCGAGGTCGGCGATCTCGTCGAGCCCGGCGACGATGTCCTCCTCGTCGACGAACTCGTGCCCGACGAGCGACTCGGCCTCCTGCTGGTTCGGCGAGACGAGGTACGGCTCGGCCTCGACGGCGAGACGGAGCGGCTCGCCCTCCGTGTCGACGACGGCGAGCAGCTGGGCCCGGTTCAGGTCGCGCACGACCTCCCCGTAGAAACCGGGGTCGACGCCGCGCGGGAGCGAGCCGGCGACGACGACGAACTCGGCTCCCTGGGCGAGGTACGCGAGCTTCTCGCGCAGGATCTCGAGCTCCTCGTCGCTCACCTCGGGGCCCCACTCGTTGATCTCCGTGTACGCGTTCGCGGTCGGGTCGAGTACGGCGATCGACGTCCTCGACTCGTGCTTGATGCGGACGAAGTCGTTGAGGATCCCCTCGTTCGTCAGCTCCTCGACGACGAGCGTGCCGGTGCGCCCGCCCGCGAGGCCGGTGCACACGACGGGAGCGCCGAGGCGCTTCAGCGCCCGGGCGACGTTGATCCCCTTGCCGCCCGCGCTCGGGAAGCCGACGCTCGCTCGGTGGCGCTGGCCGGGCTGGAAGTTCGGGACGACGAGCGTCCTGTCGATCGCCGCGTTGAGGGTAACGGTGACGATCATCCGAGTGGATACGGAGACTGCACCTGCTCCGATCCTAGCCGAGGACCGAGAGTCAGACGGCCCAGCGGCGGTAGAGGCTCCGGGCGACGGGCCCGAGGCGGGTCTCGACGACCGCGACGACGACGTCGTTCACGTGCATGTGTTCGAAGATCTCGACCTGGAGAGCGTTCTGCACGTCTGCGTCGGGGCTTGCCGCCATCTCCTCGACGACGGCGTAGGCGCGGTCGAGCGCAGCCTCCTCGGCGGCGTCCGCCTGCCGGCGAATCGCCATCGCCTGGAGGCGCTCGAGGTAGCGCCCGAACGCCGCCGTGACGACGCCCGGTAGGTCGCGGTTCGCAGCGACGAGCTCGAACTCGGGCGACTCGGCGAAGCCGGGGACCTCGCGAAGGAGGTACTCCGGCAAAGCGTCGTACGCGCCCGGCGCCGGCACCAGGTCGGCCATCAGATCCCCGGGACGATCGAGGAGAGGAGGTCGCCCGCCTCGTCGAGGGTGCGATCGGCGTACCAGCCCAGCCGCTCGCCGAAGCTCGGCTCGGACACGGCCCTCGCCGCGACCAGAGGCTCGCGGGCGACGACGCGCTCGCCGTCGAGGACGACGACCTCGCCGAGGCGCTGCCCCTTGGCGACCGGCAGCTCGACCGTCTCGGGCGCGACGACGCGCTCGACGAACCGCGTGCCGTCCCCGAGCCGCACGACGCTGGAGGCGCTCCCCGCCGCGAGGAGCTCCAGCCGGTCGTCCGAGAAGGGGATCGCCGCCGTCGCGTAGCGCTCGCCCCCGCGGACGAGCGTGTAGCGCGCGTACTGGTCGAAGCCCCAGTCGAGCAGCTCGGCGACCGTCGCGTTCCGCTTCGCCCGCGTGGGGCTGCCGAGGACGACGGCCCACGTCGACGTCCCGTCGCGCCGGGCGGCGGCAACCTCGCTCCAGCGGGCGTGGTCGGTGTGCCCCGTCTTGACGCCGTAGAGGCCGGGATAGGTCGCGAGCAGGTCGTTCCACGTGTGGAGGGTGCGGCCGCCGGCGATGTGGTACGCCTTGCGGCGCACGAGCCTGCGCACGAGCGGCTCCTCCATCGCGATCCGGGCGAGGCGGAGGACGTCCTCGGCGGAGGAGTAGTGACCCGGCGCGTCGAGCCCGTCCGGGCGCGCGAAGTGCGTGTCCTCGAGGCCGAGCTCGGCCGCCTTCGCGTTCATGAGCCGGACGAAGCGCTTGACGCTTCCGTCGCCGACGTGACGGGCGAGCGCGTACGCGGCGTCGTTCGCGCTCTGGATGAGCGCGGCCGCGAGGAGGTCGTGCACCGAGAGCCGCTCCCCGGGCACGAGGAAGATGGACGAGCCGCCGGGGGAGATCCCGCGCGGCGGGATGGTGACCGTGTCCCCGGGACGGGCGTGCTCGAGCGTGACGATGGCCGTCATCAGCTTCGTGATGCTCGCCATCGCCATCCGCCGGTCGGCGTTCCGCTCGTAGAGCACCTCGCCGGTCCGCCCGTCGGCGACGACGACGGCCCGGGCCTCGACCGGCGGCGGATCGGCTGCCGCAGCGACTCGCGCGCCGCCCGCGAGCACGGCGACGACGAGAGCGAGGACGAGGGCTCGGCGCGGCACGCCCTGCAGGCTATAACTCGTGACGATGGGCGAGACGCAGAGAGAGGACAAGCCCGCGCGCGTCACCGGCGTCGAGCGCTCCGTCGAGATCCGGGTCGGCACGCTCGGCGGCTTCGAGCTCCGGCCGACCCGCGTCTTCCTCTGGGCCGGCGGCGAGCGGGAGGGCAGCCAGCGCGTGCTCTCGCTCGGGCTCGCCCCGCGCCCGCTCGTGATCCCGCGCCGCCCGCGCTCCGTCCAGGCGGGCAGCGTCGAGGTCCGGACGCTCGGAAACCCGCTGATGACGCTCGCGCTCGCGAGCGTCCACGCCGCGCGCCGGCTCCGGCGGGGAAGCTAGGTCGCCGGAGCCCGGAGGTGCACCTTCTGGCCCGGGCTGAGGGCGAGCGGGTCGATGTCCGGGTTGAGCTCCAGCAGCACGTCCACCGTCGTCTGGCAGCGGGCGGCGATCACCTCGAGCGTATCGCCCGGCCGGACGCGGTAGTTGCGCCTCTCGCAGGCGCGGGGGAGGTCGGTCGTGTCGGTGACGCCGGGCGTCGTCGTCGTCGCGCCGGTGTCGGTCGTGTCAGTGTTCGAGGCCGCGGCGCTCGAGCTCGTGTCCTGCTCCCGGTCGAGCGCCCGCTGGACGAGGACGACGAGGATCACCGCCGCGAAGAAGAAGGCGAGCGGGGCGGCGAGGCGGGCGACCCAGATGCGGAGCTTGTCCGGGTTCACCAGCCGGAGGCCCCCCAGACCTCTTGCCGAAGGCGGGCCGATTCGGCGGCCGCGGCCTTGCGCCAGTCGGCGCCGGCGACGCGGAACGCGTAGATCACCGACCGCGAGACGGGCACGAGCGCGCTCGCGGGGCCGCTCGTGAACGCGCGGGCGACGTCCGCCGGCGTGGCGCCCTGTGCTCCGATGCCCGGGAGGAGCAGGATCGCCTGCGGCATGAGCCGCCTGGCCTCGGCGACCGCGCGCGGGTAGGTCGCGCCGACGACCGCGCCGACGCTCGAGAGCCCGCGCTCGCCCACGAGGTCCCCGCCCCACGCGCTCACGAGCTCGGCGACGAGGTTCCAGACGGGGCGGCCGTCGGAGAGCACGGCGTCCTGGATGTCCGCGCTGCCGGCGTTCGACGTCTTCACGAGGCAGAAGATCCCGGTGCCGGCGCGGCGGCAGGCGGCGACGAAGGGCTCGACGGAGTCACTCCCGAGATACGGGTTGACCGTGAGCGCGTCCACAGGCGCCGGATCGTCCTCGCGCAGCTCGAGGTAGGCGTCGGCGTAGGCGCGGGCGGTCGAGCCGATGTCGCCACGCTTGCCGTCCGCCACGACGAGGAGCCCCGCCGCGCGGGCGTAGTCGCAGACCTCCTCGAAAGCCCGCATTCCGTCCGCCCCGAGCGTCTCGAAGCACGCCACCTGCGCCTTCACCCCGACGACGTACGGCGCGACGGCGTCGACGAGTCCCCGGCAGAAGCGGGCGACGGCGTCCGCCGCGGCGGCGCGGCTCGTGTAGATGTCGCCGCGCAGCTCCACCGGGAGGAGCTCCGGCCGCGGGTCGAGGCCCACGAGGAGCTGGCTCCGCTTCCGGTCGACGGCCTCCGCGACCCGGTCGCCGAACGTCACGGCCGTCGTGGACAGGCGCACTCCGGCCTCGACTTCCTGGGGCATACGGAGAGATTAGTAGCCTGCGTCCCGGCGGTCAGGCGACTGCGGCGCGCGGATCCGCGAGCGCAGCGAGGATCGCGGCCTCGTCGAGCGGCGCGACGACGACCTCGGGCGGCGGCCGCCGCAGGAAGGAGCCGACGAGGAGGAGATCCTCGGCGTCCGTGGCCGCGAGCGACGGCTCGGCCCGGCGCGCGACGGCCACGCCGGCGCGCACCTCGAGCGCGGCCCCCGCTCCCGGCGGAACCGTGCGGGTGTCCACGACGCGTCCCGCTGCAACGAAGACCGCCCGGCGGAAGCCCGGCCTCGCGGCCGGGGCGAGCAGGCAGGCCTCGACGGCGCGGAGCCGCTCGAGGACGGCGAGCTCCCGGACGACCTCCTCCAGCGCGCGAATGCGGTCCCGGAGCCGCGCGGCGTCCTCGTAGCGGAGGCACTCGGCCAGGTCCCGCAGCCTGGCGCGGAGCCGGGGCAGGGGGCCGCCGGCGGTCAGCCGCGCGACCTCGTCGTCGCTCGCGCCGTCGAGCGCCCGCGCCGCCCGCTCCGCGCGGCGGCGGCTGCGGATCGGGCCGAGCGGCCCCGGTTGCGACGAGACGACGAAGGCGTCGCCCCGCCGGCGCAGGTACACGGCCCGGTCGCCCCGCTTGCCGCGCGCGTTGGCGGGCGGCCGGAGCTCCCGGAGGAGCCGGGACTCCTCGAGAGCGGCCTCGAGCTCCGAGCCGAGCTCGCGCCACTCGACGCGCTCGACCGCGCCCAGGGCCGCCTCCACGGCGGGGCGCTGACGCTCGGAGCGGAAGTACGAGCGAAGGCGCGCCCTGAGATCCCGTGCCCTGCCGACGTAGAGAACCTGGTCGTTGGCGTCCCGGAAGAGATAGACGCCGGGCCGTGCAGGGGCCCCGAAGACGAGTGAGCGCTTCTCGTACACGCGCCGGCGCCGAGGGGCGGAGAGGGTGACGAGATCCGCGACGGTCCTCGCCCCGCGCTCCTGCGCGAGCCCGAGAAGCGCGACGAGGATCTCGGCGGTCGCCTGCGCGTCGGGGAGCGCACGGTGGCAAGGCTCGACCGACGTCCCGAAGAAGGAGGCGAGCGAGGCGAGCCCGTGCCGCGCGACGCGGCCGGCGAGGAGGCGCCTCGAGAGGGCGACCGTGTCGATCACCGGCGCGGCCAGCCGCCGGCCGGTGAGGAGCTCGACCTCGCGGTCGAGGAACGCGAGGTCGAAGCGGGCGTTGTGAGCCACGATCACAGCGCGCTCGCCGGCGAAACGGAGGAAGCTCGCGACCGCGACCCCCGGGCGCGGCGCCCGGCGCAGGTCGGCGTCGGCGATCCCGGTCAGCCCCGCGACGACCGGCGGCAGGGGGACGCCGGGGTCGACGAAGGTCTGGAAGGTGCCCGCAGGCAACAGCGCCTCGACCCTGACGGCGCCGATCTCGCAGATCGCCGCCGACGCCGGCCGGAGCCCCGTCGTCTCGAGGTCGACGACGACGTAGCGGGCCGCCTCGAGGGGAAGATCGACCCCCGGCGGCTCCGCGAGCCCGACGCAGGCCCCGGTCCAGGTCAGCCGCGCATCGCCCGCGACGACGTCGTCGAGCAGGCTGCGCGCGAGCGCTGCGGGCGCGCGGGCGAGCGCGAAGAGCGCGCGGGCGGCGTCCTCGGCCGCGACGGGCCCGCGCCGCTCCTCGACGAGCTCGACGAGTCGGTCGGCGGCGTCGAACGCGAGCTGCACCCTTCCGATGGTAGGCGAACATGTGTTCGCTCGTCAACGGGGCCGAGACGAAGCGAGGGCCGCTCGCGCGGCCCTCGCTGACGCCAGAAAGGAAGGAGAGCTAGCGGAGCGCCGCCTTGAGCTGGCTGCCTGCGGAGAACTTGGGGACGGTCGCGGCCGGGATCTGCACCCGCTCGCCTGTGCGCGGATTGACGCCCTGCCGCGCAGCGCGCTGCTGCGGGGAAAACTTGCCGAAGCCGGTGAAGGACACGGCATCGCCGCTCTTCAGGCACTCGGTGACGGAGTCGAGAAACGCGTCGACCGCCTTGGTCGCATCACGCTTTGTTAGCCCGCTCTTGTCCGCCACCATGTCGATGAACTCGGCCTTCGTTGCCACTGCCCTCTCCTTCCGTCCACTCTGCTGACTGGGGAACCGGGAAACACCCTAACAGAGTGACCTGATACCGAGCAACCATGCGGGTTTGCGGGCATTTTCAGGCCTCCAGGACGTCTCGCGCGCGGAAAAGCGCGTGGAGGCGGACCCCCACCCGGGCGAGCGCGTCCTCCCCGCCCTCCTCGCGATCGACGACGCAGACGGCCGCGTCGCACTCGAGCCCGGCCGCCCTCAGGGCGTCGACGGCCTCGGCGGCCGCGCCGCCGGACGTGACGACGTCCTCGACCAGGCAGACCCGCTCGCCCGGGAGGAACTCGCCCTCGAGCTGCCGCTCGGTGCCGTAGCCCTTGGCCTCCTTCCGCACGATCAGGAACGGAAGGTCGGCGGAGAGGGAGGCGGCCGCCGCGAGCGCGATCGCCCCGAGCTCGGGCCCGGCGATGCGGACGGCCGCCGGCGAGACCTCGCGCACCCGGGCCGCGAGCCGCTCGCCGAGGGCGGCGAGCAGGTCGGGCCGCGTCTCGAAGCGGTACTTGTCGAGGTAGTAGCGCGACCGCTTGCCGGAGCGGAGGACGAAGTCGCCCTCGAGGTAGGCGTGCTCGCGGATCCGCCGGGCGAGCTGGGCGTCCGTGAGGGGGCTGCTCAGCTCCGCGCCTGCCAGAGGACCCGGCGGGCGACGGGGAGCAAGCGGGCCGCCTCGTCGGTTCCCTCCGGGAACGTCACCATCGAGCCGTCGGCGTAGTAGACCTCGACGCGCTCCGACCCCTGCCCCGAGCGGCGGCGCCAGATCGCGGCGGCCCCGAGGGCCGACCCCACGGCGACGGCGACGGCGGCGAACTTACCCTTCGCCATCCGACGCCTCCTCGGCCGCCTGCGCCTGAGCCGGCTCCGCCTCGGCGGCCTCCTCCTCCTTCTTGCGCCGGCGCCGCGGAACGGCCGCCTCCTTGGCGGCCTCGGGCTCCTCGCCCGCGAGGCGGAGGCAGGTCTTGAGGTCGTAGAAGACGAGGCCCGACGTCGGGTCGCGGCCGGTGACGGCGACGACGAGCCGCTCGTCGTCGCGCACGACGAAGACACAGCCCTCGGGGAGGATCGCCTCCACCTGGGTCGGGTTCCCGTCACCGCCGACGAGGTCGAGCGCCTCGTGGATCACCGCCCGGCTGCGCTCCTCGTCGGCGAGCGTCGAGGCGAGCAGGCTGCCGTCGGACTTCGCGAGCACGGCCGACTCGATCTGCGAGGAGATCTCGACGAGATCGGCTAGCGCCTGCGCTGCCTCCACCGCCGGCAAACCTAACACACGGCCGTAGACTCATCCCTTCGTGCATGCCCTCATCCGCAAGTTCCTCGCAGACCGGGGCACGCACCTCGCCGCGATGATCGCGTACTTCGCGATCCTGGCCTTCGTCCCGCTCCTGTTTCTCTCGCTCTCGCTGCTCACGTTCGCGGGCGAGCAGGACGAGTCGAGCTACCTGATCAAGGAGCTCGAGCGCGCCTTCCCGGAGAGCTCGGTCTCGAACCTGCTCGACGTCGTCACCGAGATCCAGGAGCAGGCAAAGGAGCTGTCGGTGATCGGCGGCATCGGGCTCATCTGGGCGGCGCTCGGGTTCTTCAGCGTGCTCGAGTCCGCGTTCAACATCGTCTACGGGCTCCCCAACCGCCCGTTCATCCGGCAGAAGAGCTTCGTCCTCCTCCTGACCGCCGGGTTCCTCATCGTGCTCTTCGTCGCGCTCGTCATCGGCTCGGTCGGCGTCGAGCTGGTGCAGCGCGCGGGCGTGGCCGAGGGCGCCGTCTCGTACGTGTACGTCCTCTTCGTCTCGACGGCGCTCCTCGTCGGCTTCACGTGGAGCCTCTACCGCCTGCTCACGAACACGATTCTCACCTGGCGCGAGACGCTCCCCGGCGCGCTCGTCGCCGCGGTGTTCCTCCAGGCGAGCTTCCAGATCCTCCCGATCTTCGTCCGCCTCTCCCGGGAGCTGATCGCGCTCCAGGCCTACGGCGGCCTCGTGCTCCTGCTCGTGTGGCTCTACCTGATGGCCAACATCCTGGTGTTCGGAGCCGAGGTCAACTGGTGGCTGGGGCCCGGTCGCCGCGGCGCGGCCGTGACGCCCCCGGTGGCCGCGGCTAGTGAGCCTCCGTCGCCTTGACGCGCTCCTCGAGCGCCGCGAGCACCTTCTCCTCGATCTCCGGCTGGTGCGCGATCAGGCTGCGGAAGTTCTGCCGCGTGAGGACGAAGAAGCGCAGCGGCCCGGCCGCCGTCACGGTCGCGGTGCGGCGCGGCGAGTCCCAGACGAGCGCGATCTCGCCGAAGAACTCGCCCGGCCCGAGCCGCCGGATCTCCTCGCCGTCCTTGGTGACGACGACGTCGCCGTCGACGATGACGAAGAACTCCTGCCCGATCTCGCCCTCGCGCGCGAGGGTCTTGCCCGCCTCGACCTCCATGTCCTCCGTCCGCCTGGCGAGCTCGACGAGCTGCGAGCGGGAGAGGTTCGAGAAGAGCGCCGCGCGGCCGAGCGCGTCGGCCTTGTCGTCGTGCGAGAACAGCTGCATGCGCGGAATCTACCGCCCCGAGGCGCCGCTGCCTACTGCCGCGAGCAGGTTTCGCGCGGCGGCCGCGCGATGGCTCCGCGCGGCCTTCCACGCGTCTCCCAGGTCGGCGACCGTCCTCTCCTCTCCCTCCGGCACGAACACGGGGTCGTACCCGAATCCGGCGGAGCCGCTCGGGGCCTCGGCGATCCTGCCCTCGAGCGTCCCCGTCCCGCGCAGCTCGCCCCGCGGCGGGGACAGGCAGACGAGCTCGCAGACGTAGCGGCCACGACGGCCGTCGCCGGCGACGCCCTCGAGCTCCGCGAGCAGCTTCGCGACGTTCTCCTCGTCCGTCGCGGCGGGCCCGGCATAGCGTGCCGAGAAGATCCCCGGACGCCCGCCGAGGCCCTCCACCTCGAGGCCCGAGTCCTCGCCGATGACCCACGCGTCTGCGCCGACCACGTCCCGGCCGAAGCGCGCCTTCGCGCGGGCGTTCTCGTAGAAGGTCGCGCCGGTCTCCTCGGGCAGGGCCTCGACCTCGATCGGCTCGATCTCCCACCCCGGCATGAGCACGGCGAGCTCCCGCGCCTTGTGCCGGTTCTGCGAGGCGAGGACGGCCCTCACTCGGCCCAGCGAACCCCGCGGACGCCCTCGAGCGAGGCGAGGTCGTCGACCAGGCGCTCCTCGGCCGGGAAGGGGACTTCGACCTCCACGCGCAGGCTCCGGCCGTCACGCTCGTCCTCGAACTCGACCCGGTTCACCTTCGCCGTGCTGGCGTCGATGACCGCGAGCGCCGCGGTCACCGGGTGCTCCCGCGTGAGGTCGATCTCGAGGGTCCGCCCGCCGCGGCCGAGGCGCGCGAGCCTCCCGCCCTCGATCCAGCGCAACGGCCCGAGGCCGACGAGCACGACGCCGGTGGTGATCACGGCGGCGGTGTAGAAGCCCGCGCCCGCAGCCATCCCGATCGCCGCGACGACCCACAGCGCCGCGGCGGTCGTCAGCCCGCGGACCGCGAACCCCTGACGGATGATCGCGCCTGCCCCGAGGAAGCCGATCCCCGTGACGATCTGCGCGGCGATCCGTGTGGGATCGAACACGACCCCGGATCGCGCCGAGAACTCGAAGTCGCCCCAGCCGTACGCGGAGACGATGGTGAAGAGCGCGGCGCCGACGCCGACGAGCATGTGCGTCCTGAGGCCCGCGGCGCGCTCTCGCAGCTCTCGCTCGAGCCCGATGGAGCCGCAGAGCAGGGCCGCCACGCAGACGCGGAGGAGGATCTCGCCCCAGTGGATCTCGGGTGCTATCCGACCGCCTCCCTCTGCCGAACGCCGATCTCGGCGATCCCGGCCGCTGCGAGGTCGACGAGGGCGTCGAGGTCGGCCCGGCTGAACGCGACCCGCTCGGCGGTGGCCTGCACCTCGACGAGCCGCCCGTCGCCGGTCATGACGACGTTCATGTCCACCTCGGCGCCGGAGTCCTCGACGTAGTCGAGGTCGAGCCGGCGCTCGCCGTCGACGATCCCGACCGACACCGCCCCGACGAGGTCGCCCGGATCGGGCAGCCCGGCGCGGCGCACGGCGAGCGTGAGCGCGACCCACGCGCCCGAGATGGCCGCGGTGCGCGTGCCCCCGTCCGCCTGGAGCACGTCGCAGTCGATCCAGATCGTGCGCTCGCCGAGCTTCTCGAGGTCGTAGACCGCGCGCAGCGAGCGGCCGAGCAGGCGCTGAATCTCGACCGTCCTGCCCTTCTGCCTCCCGGTGCTCGCCTCGCGGGGCGTCCGCGAGCCCGTGGAGGCGGGGAGCATGCCGTACTCGGCGGTGAGCCACCCGCGACCGCTGCCGACGAGCCAGCGCGGCACGCTGTCCTCGACGCTGGCGGTGCAGAGGACGCGCGTCCGGCCGAAGGAGATGAGCGCCGAGCCCGCTGCCTGCTCGACGAAGTCGGTGACGAGCTCCACGGGCCGGAGCTCGTCGACCCGACGTCCCTCCCGGCTCATTCCGTCACCGTCTCGACACACTCCGCGCGCCACCCGCGCGCCCGCCGACGATACGCTCGAGGCGGGTGGTGGTCCGGGGTGGCCCCGAAGACACTGAGCGAATTCATGTGAGCGCCAGCTCGAGCTCGCGGACCGTCACCCGCTCGACGCCTGGGATGGGCAGCTGGAGAAATCGCTCCCCGAGCACCTGAAAGTCCTCCGGCGCGCCCGTGGTCAGGAACCTGATCGAGCCCTCCCGCCCTTCCGCGTTCCCGACGCCCTTCCGCGCGAGGGTCTCGGCCACCTCGCGCGCGGTCTCGTCCGCCGAGTACACGAGCGTCGTCCCGCGGCCGAAGGCCCGCTCGAACACGCGCCGGATCATCGGGTAGTGCGTGCAGCCGAGGATGACCGTGTCCACGTCCGCCGCGCGGAGCGGCGCCGCGTACTCCCGAACCGCCTCGTCCAGCTCGGCCCCGACGTTGCCCGCCTCGATCAGCGGAACGAGTCGCGGGCAGGCGACCGAGACGACCCGGGCGCCCGCGTCGAGCGCGTGCACGACCTCCTCGTACCGTCCGCTCGCCACGGTCGCCTCGGTTGCGAGCAGGCCGATCCGCCGGTTCCGCGTCGCCTGCACGGCCGCATGCGCCTCGGGGACGAGCACGCCGACGATGGGCACTGCGAGCGACTCCTGGAGAGCGGGAAGCGCCGCCGACGTGGCCGCGTTGCAGGCTGCGACGATCAGCTTGACGCCGCTCTGCTCGAGGTACGAGGCGATCTCGTACGCGAACCGCCGGATCTCCTCGTGCGGCCGCGGGCCGTACGGGCAGCGCGCGCTGTCGCCCAGGTAGACGAAGTCCTCGTTGGGCATGGTCACGAGGCACTCGTGCAGCACGGTCAGTCCCCCGGCGCCCGAGTCGAAGATCCCGATCGGCCTCTCGTTCACCCAGTCGATTCTAGGCAGGCGTGCGGGCAGCACCGCCGCGCTGCGCTAGCGTTCCCGGCGTGCTGGAGGTCTGGAGCGCCGACGACCCGCTGGGGGAGCTGGAGGACTATCTTCGCGGGGCGGGCTTCTTCGGAGGCGGAGCCGACGGGCTCGTCGCGGACGTCTTCCTCGGCTACCGGATCTCGAGCTCGCTCCGTCGGGCGCCCTGGCCGGACCCGCCCGAGCCGTGCAGGCTCCCGCTCGCGGCAGCGCGCATCCGCCGCGAGGGCGAGCGCACGCCGGCCGCGGGCACGCTCGCGATCGGCGAGTGGCGGCGATCGTGGGAAGACGCCGCGTACGCGGAGGCGATCGAGTCCGTGCAGGGGGCGATCGCCCGCGGCGACGTCTACCAGGTGAACATCGTCCAGCACCTCCGCGCGCCGTTCGAGGGCGACCCCGCCGGACTGGCGTCGCGTCTCGCGCACCTGCGGCCGCTCCACGCCGACCCGCTCGCGGGCGACGGCTGGACGATCGTCTCGGGCTCGCCCGAGCTCTTCCTCGCCCGCCGGGGCGATCGGGTCTGGACGAAGCCCATCAAGGGGACCCGGCCGGCGAGCGTCCGCGGCGAGCTGCGCGAGTCGGAGAAGGACGCCGCGGAGCACGTCATGATCGTCGACCTCGAGCGCAACGACCTCTCGCGCGTCTGCGAGCCCGGGTCGGTCCGCTGGCCCGACCTGATGGCCGAACGCGAGCTCGCCGGCGTCACCCACATGGTCACGACCGTGGAAGGGAAGCTCCGGCCCGGGATCGGGCTCGCCGAGCTCCTGCGCGCGGTGTTCCCGGGCGGGTCCGTCACCGGCGCGCCGAAGATCTCCGCGATCGACCATGTCGCCGCGTTCGAGCCCGTCGGCCGCGGCGCCTCGATGGGCGCCCTCGGCCGGATCCGCCCGAACGGCGACCTCGACCTCGCCCTCACGATCCGCACGTTCGCCGTCGCGGACGGCGAGATCCACCTGTGGGTCGGAGGCGGGATCGTCTGGGACTCCGACCCGCAGGAGGAGATCGAGGAGTCGTGGGTGAAGGCCCGGCCGCTGCTCGCCGCCGTCGGGAGCGAGGTCCCCGAGGCCGTCGCCTCGTGACCGTCCTCGCCCTCGCCGTCGGCGGGCGTGGGCTCGTCGACCCGGCCACGCCCGTCCTCCACGCCGACGACGAGGCGATCCTCCGCGGGCGCGCCGCCTTCGAGACGATCCGCGTCTACGCCGGGCGGCCGTTCCGGCTCGACGTCCACCTCGAACGGCTGGCCGCCTCCGCCGGGAGGCTCGACCTGCCGCCGCTCGACGTCGACGCGTTCCGGTCGCTCGCGGGGACCGCGATCGGGGCCGCGAGCGAGGCCGACGCCGTGCTGCGCCTCTACGTCACGCCCGGCCGGGAGGGAGAAGGGCTTCCGACCAGCTTCGCCCTGGTGAGCACGCTCCCGCCGGATCTCGAGGAGCGGCGCGCGCGCGGCCTGCGCATGATCACGGTCCCGCTCGGGCTCGAGCCCGCCCTACGATCGGAGGCGCCGTGGCTCCTCGGCGGCGTCAAGTCGACGAGCTACGCCGTGAACATGGCGGCCGAGGCCGAGGCCCGCCGGCGGGGCGCCGACGACGCCGTCTTCCTCGCGAGCGGCGGCATCGTCCTCGAGGGGCCGGTGACGAACGTCTGGTGGCGGCGCGGGGGCGAGCTCTTCACCCCCGCCCTCGAGCTCGGGATCCTCGCCGGCGTAACGCGCGCGACGCTCCTCGAAGCGGCGGGCGGGCTCGGATACGTCGTGCGGGAGGGCGCCTACCCGGTCGAGGAGCTCGCGGCCGCCGAGGAGGCCTTCACCTCGTCGAGCGTCCGCGAGGTGATGGCGGTCGTGGAGCTCGACGGCCGGCCGCTCGGCGCCGCCGAGCCCGGGCCCGCGGCGGTCGCGCTACAAGCGGCCCTCCGCCGGGCTGCCGGCACGTGAGCATCCGCGCCTACACGTGCGCCGAGCGCCCCGATCTCTGGAGGCGCACCGACGCGGAGGTGACCGACGTCTGGCCCGAGTACAACACGCACGGCGACGTCCTCAACGACTACTGGTGGCGGCTCGACGAGGAGTTCGCCGAGTACCAGTTCGCTCTCTACGACGAGGAGGCAGACGCCGTGCTCGCCGAGGGCCACTCGATCCCCTGCGCCTGGGACGCCACCGCGGAGGGCATTCCGGACGGGATCGACGGGCTGATCGTCGACGCGTTCCGGCTCCGCGAGGAGGGTGGCACGGCGACGACGCTCTCCGCGCTCGCGATCGAGATCGCCCCCGCGCACCAGGGCGGCGGCCTCTCGCGCACGATGATCGGCGCGATGCGCTCGCTGGCGGCCGACCACGGGCTCCCCGACCTGATCGCGCCGCTCCGTCCCACGTGGAAGGAGCGCTACCCGCTCACGCCGATCGAGCGCTATGCGAGGTGGGCCCGCGAGGACGGGCTCCCGTTCGACCCCTGGATCCGCCTGCACGTCCGCCTCGGCGCGGAGATCGTCCGCCCCGACCAGCGCTCACTCCGGATCACGGGCACCGTGGCCGACTGGGAGGAGTGGACCGGCCTGCCGTTGCCGGAGAGCGGCGCGTACGTCTTCCCGCGCGGCCTCGCCCCGCTCGAGGTCGACCGGGAGCGGGACCGCGGCGAGTACTGGGAGCCGAACGTGTGGGTCCACCACCGCGTCGGCTGAGAGCCGGCCGGGAGCTACGGCTAGGGCGCCGGGGCGCGGCGCGACCACTCGTGCCACGAGCCGGGGTAGTTGACGGCCTCCACGCCGGCCGCGCCGAGGAGGACCGCCGCGAGCTCCGACCGCTGGCCTGAGTGGCAATAGGTGATCACACGCCGCCCCGTCCCGATGCTGCGGTCCTCGAGGAGCCTCCGGATCGCTTCCGGGTCGCCGCCGACCGCGTAGATGTCGTCGAGGTCGAGGTGGACCGCGCCTGGGATGTGCCCCTGGTACGGGTCGCACGGGTAGCCGCCCGTCCCCTCGTACTCCTCCCGCGTGCGAACGTCGACGAGGACGACGTCGTCCTCGGCGAGCAGCTCGACGAGCTCGTCGCCGGTGATCACGGCGTCACCTCGCGGAGGAAGCCGAGCACGGCCTCGCCGACCTCCCTCGGCCGCTCGATCGGCGTGAGGTGGCCGGCGCCGGGGAGGACGACGAGCCGCGCGTCGGCGAGACCGGCCACCATCGCCTCGGCGTCGGCCGGCGGCGTGATCACGTCCAGCTCGCCCACGATCACGAGCGCGGGGACGTCGATCGTCGCCAGGGTCGGCCGGGAGTCCGAACGGAGCGAGATGGTCTCCTGTGCGGCGACGAGTCCGGTGACGGGCTGCTCGAGGACGACCTGCTGCGCCCACTCCACGACAGCCGGGCTCGCGTCGGGCGCGAAGAGCCGTGGAGCGAGGTCGTTCCAGAACGGCTCGCGGCCGGACTCACCGAGGACGCCGATGGCGTCGTCCCGAGCCTGCCGCTGCTCGGGCGTGTCGGGGGTGGCGCGGCTGTCCACGAGGACGAGCGCGCGGATCCGCTCGGGCACCCGCCGCCAGAGCTCGAACGCGAGGTACCCGCCCATCGAGCAGCCGACCGGCACGAACGGGCCGTCGACAAGGCCGAGCGCCCGCTCGGCCCAGACCGGGAAGCCGATCTCGGGCTCCGATCCGGGGAAATCGGGGGCGACGACCGCGTAGCCGGCCGCCTCGAGCACGGCGCGCTGCGCGTCCCACATGCGCGCGTCGAGCGGCAGCGCGTGCAGCAGGAGGACGGTCGCACGGCTCACGGGTCCCGCGAGATCACGATCGCGTCCGGCTCGTCGACGGCGGCGCGGTAGCCGTGCGTCGCCTGCGGGAGCCCGAAGAGCCGGGCCAGCTCGGCCAGGAGCTCCTGCGCCGGTGGCAGCTGCTCCGGCGCGAGCGCCGTCCGCGCCGTTGCCCGGATCGCGTCCGCATCCCCTCCGGTGAGGCGCGCCATGAGCCTCGGGTTCGAGCCGAGCGCGATCACCTCCCCGGGAGGTAGCGGTCCGTAGTACTCCGGCACGGACAGGTACTCGTCGACGACGCGCCCGCGTTCGAAGGCGATATACCGGGCCACGTGCCCTTCCTCCGCCCCCATCGCGACGACGAAAGCGCCCATGCGGTCTGAGAGCTCCTTCGCGAGCCGCCGGAGCATCTCGGGCTCGCGGTCGCAGACCTCGTCGTAGATGGAGGTCCAGCCGTCCCTCGGCGCGAGGACGACGCTGCCTCGCGAGCCGCCGGGCAACCGCGGCACGAACTGGCGAACGGCGCGAACGACCCCGTCCACGTCGTCCGTCTGCACGTGGATCGATCCGAGCGAGGGCTCCTTCTCGCCCGCAACGTGGGCCTCGAGCGCGTCTACCGACGCGTCGAGGACGCGCGCCAGCTCGGTGAAGCCGGCGCGGATCCACGCCTCGCCGACGTCGCGGGTCGTCTCGATCTCGATCCGATCCTCGCCGGCGGCACGCGCCTCCTCGACGATCCGCCGCAGCGTCTCGTCGGTCGGAAGTCCCTCGATCCTCGCCTCG
>DATBJE010000109.1:0-9964 GCA_036556565.1 Gaiellaceae bacterium | reverse complement strand
TCGCTGGCTAGAGCAGCGTAACGTTCTTTGCCTGCAGGCCCTTGTCGCCCTGATCCACGTCGAACTGGACGCGCTGGCCTTCAGTCAGGGTGCGGTAGCCGTCCATCTCGATCGCGCTGTGGTGAACGAAGACGTCGTCTCCCCCCTCGCGCTCGATGAACCCGTACCCCTTCTCGTTCGAGAACCACTTGACGGTGCCCTCAGCCAACGAACTTCCTCCTTCACACACAAACGACGGCCCGGCATCGAGCCGCCGAATCCCCAATGAACCACCGCACTTCGCGGCGCGAGCAGCGTAGCGTCAGCCGCTCGGGAAGGCAAGCATGCCGGCCTGGTAGCGGGCCGCGCGCACGGTGTTCCGGAGGAGGCTGGCGATCGTCATCGGCCCGACCCCACCCGGGACGGGGCTGAGGTGCCCCGCAATCTCGCGCACGTCCTCGGCCACGTCGCCGACGACCCTACCGTCGACGCGGTTGATCCCCACGTCGACGACCGTCGCGCCCGGCTTCACCATGTCCTTCGTGATCATCCCGGCGCGCCCCACCGCCGCGACCACGACGTCGGCCTCGCCGACGACTGCCGCCAGGTCCCGCGTGCGGCTGTGACTGACGGTCACCGTCGCGTTCTCGCCCAGGAGAAGAAGCGAGATCGGCTTGCCGACGATGTTGGAGCGGCCCACGACGACGGCCCGGGCTCCCTCGAGCGGGATCTCGTAGGTGCGCAGGAGCTCCATGATCCCCGCCGGCGTCGCGGCGACGAAGGTCGGCTGACCCTGGAGGAGGTGACCGGCGCTTATCGGATGGAAGCCGTCGACGTCCTTGATCGGCGCGATCGACCGGATGACGCGCCCCTCGTCCATGTGCCCGGGTAGCGGGAGCTGGACGAGGATCCCCGTCACCGCCTCGTCCGCGTTCAGCTCACCTACGAGCGCGAGGAGCTCGTCCTCCGGGGTCTCGCTCGGGAGCTCGTGGTGGATCGGCTCGATGCCGACCTCCCGGCAGGCGTTCTGCTTGCTCCTGACGTAGAGCGCCGAGGCCTCGTTCTCGCCGACGAGGACAGTCGCGAGCCCGATCGATCGGCCGAGCTCGGCGATCTCCTGCGCCAGCTCGCCCCGCACCCGGGCGGCCAGCGCCTTTCCGTCCATGAGAGTGACCGGCACGGGCGGGGAGGCTAACGGAACGCGAGGCACGGGCGTTAGGCTGCCGCCGTGGAGCTGCGTCGCTGGCCCCGCAAGAACGACCCCGACTCGATCAAGGCCCGTCAGGAGGCGCTCGCCTCGCGGCTGGACGGCGGCCCCGAGGTCTTCGAGCACGACCTCGAGCCGTTCGCGCGCGCGACCGAGGCGCTCACGGGCGTCGCGGTCGTGCCCGTCGCCGTCGTGGGACCGATCGACGTCGAGCTCGGCGCGTACGAGCTCGAGGAGCCCGAGGGCCGGCTCGTCGAGCGGGCGCGTGCCCGTGACGGCGTCTACGTTCCGCTCGCCAACACCGAGGGCGGCCTCTCGATCTCCCTCTACCGGGGCGCCCGCGCCGTGGGCGAGTCGGGCGGCTTCCGCACGTACGTCCTCCGCGACCGGATCACGCGGGCGTCCGCCTTCGTATTCGAGGACACGGCCGAGGCGGTTGCGTTCGCCCACTGGGTCGAGACGCAGGTCGAGCCCATGCGGGAGTGGCTCGCCTCCGACCCGGTCGAAAACCTCTCGAGGCACGCACGGCTCCGGGAGATCGAGACCCACGTCGTCGGCCACATGTGCCACGTCATGTACGCGTACACGACGGGCGACGCGTGCGGGATGAACATGATCACCCGCAACTCCTACGCCCTGAACCAGGGCTACGTGCTGGACCGATCGCCCGTGCGGCCGAGCCGAGCGATGCTCGAGGGGAACATGGGCGGCGACAAGAAGCCGTCGGCGCGCTACTTCGAGCGCGGCGGACACGGGAAGACGGTCGTCGCCGAGTGCACGCTGACCGAGGACGCGGTTCGCCGCGTGCTGAAGACGACGATCGACGACCTCCTCGAGCTCGCGTTCGTCGGAACCCACGGCGCGATCGCGTCCGGCATGCAGTCGGTCGCGTTCACGCCGGCGACGGCGATCGCCGCCGTCTTCACGGCGACCGGCCAGGACATCGGCATGGTCGGAACGAGCTCCATGGCCCACGGGACGGCGTCGCGCGTCGCAGGCGGGCTGCACTGCACCATGCGCCTCTCGAGCCTCGAGGTGGCCACCGTCGGCGGCGGCACGACCCTTCCCTACGCCCGCTCGTGGCTTCGGCTCATGGGCTGCGAAGGCCCCGGAAAGGTCTACCGCCTCGCCCAGATCGTCGCCGCGGCGACGCTCGCGCTCGAGATCTCCGCGTCGGCCGCGATGGCGACCGCGGGCTCCGAGAACTTCTACCGCGCGCACTTCGAGCGCGGCGGCCTCCGCTAGTGGACGACGCCGATGGCGGAGATCCCGCCCCATCACGACCCGGCCTGCTGGGGCTGCGGCGACAACGCCGACGGCATCCATCTTCCCCGGCCCTCCGAGGTCGGGCTCGAGCGGTACGAGGCGGTCGTCGTCTTCGACGAGCGTCACCAGGCCGGGCCCGGAATCGTCCACGGCGGCCTCGTCGCGGGCGCGCTCGACGAGGCCTGCGGCCTGCTCGCGACCTGGTACCGCTTCCCGGCCGTGACCGCCAGGATCTTCGTCCGCTACCGGCGCCCGGTCTTCATCAATCACGAGCTCACCGTCGCGTCCTGGGTGACGGACAGCCGCGGCCGGCGGATCCACGTCGACGGCGAGCTCCGCGACGGCGACGAGATCGTCGCCGAGGCCCGCGGCGCCTTCGTGCACGTGCCGCTCGACCACTTTCTCGCCACGCCCGAGGGCCGCGCGGCGGGCGAGGCGTGGCGAAAGCGACTTCACGCGAACGAGGAATGAGGAAGACGGCGTGAGGCGCCGAAGACAGATCACAGATGGAGCGCTGCGAGGGTTACTACCGCCTGGAGAATCGCCGCTGCGACCGTGAGGGCTCGACCACGGTCACGGCGACGGACGGCGAGGGCTACCTCGTGTGCGACTACCACGCCCGGCGCGCCTGGGTGGCGAGCGTCGCGCGCTGGCACGGGGACTCGGACGTCCGGTCCTCCGCGCCGGCCGATCTCCGCCACGGCACCGACGCGGCCGCCTGAGAGAAGAGGAGGAGCGGCGACGAAGACGCCGCCGCTCCGGGCGTTACTGGGCGCGAAGGTGATTGCCGTCATCCCCGTGCCCGTGAGGAGAGGACCTCGGCGGCTGTATCGGCAGTCACGAGCACCGGCTTGAGCCTCCGTCCGCAGGCGGAGACCGTGGTAGAACGCATGCGTGGCGACATTCCTCGTTCAGCGTCTCCGCTCCGGCGCCGAGTGGGATCCCTCGCTCCCGCTCGAGGAGCAGTCCGGCTGGACCGATCACGCCGCGTTCATGGACGGGCTCTTCGCGGACGGCTTCGTCCTCCTCGGGGGCTTGCTCGCCGACGAGCATCGGGTCGTGCTCGTCGTCGAGGCCGAGACGGACGAGGCTGTTCGGGCGACGCTGGCCGACGACCCCTGGAGCGACACGCACCTCGTGCTCGAAACAGTCGACGCGTGGACGATCCGCCTCGACGGCCTGCGTCGCAGCCGGCAAGGCGGAGCTTCCCCGCCTCTGTACCCGCCCGCGTAAAAGGGATTGAATTTGCCGGTTGATCCGCCTGGGCCGCGTGCTGTCCGCCTTCGCCGTCGCCGTTCGCAACGAGAACATTCGGCGAGCCGAGCTCGCCTGGGGCGCCGTCATCGCGGCCGAGTGGGCGCACTTCGTCGCATTCGGCGTCTTCGCCTACGAGGAGGGTGGTGCCTCCGCGGTCGGGATCGCAGGGCTCGTCAGGCTGCTACCGGCCGCCCTCATGGCGCCGTTCGCGGCCTCGCTGGGCGACCGTTTCCCCAGGGAGCGGTTCCTCCTCGCGATGGTGCTGATCGGAGCCGCTGCCCTGGCCGGATCCGGCGTGGCCGCGTATGCCGGCAACCCCGTCCCGGTGTTCGTCCTCGCCGGCGTCGTCGGGCTCTCCTCCACGCTGGTCAGGCCGGCGCTTCAGGCGCTCCTGCCCTCGCTCGCGCGCACGCCCGACGAGCTGATCGCATCGAACGGCGCGACGTCGACCGTGGAGAGCCTCGGAACGCTCGTCGGACCGCTCATCGCCGGAGTGCTGGTCTCGGCGGCGGACGTCGGCCTCGTGTTCGTGCTCGGAGGCGGAGCCCTTCTCGTCGCCGGCGCGCTGCTTCTTCTCGTCAAGGTCGAGGGTCGTGTCGCCGTTGCCGCCGCAGACGGCGAGCCGGTGCTGCGACGGATGATCGCGGCCGGGTTCGGGGCGATCGGGCACTCGCCCAGCGCTCGGCTGCTCATCGGGCTCATCGTCGCGCAGACGTTCGTCCGCGGCTGCCTGAACGTCCTGATCGTCATCGCCGTCTTCCAGGTGTTCGGCGGGGGCGCGGCAGAGGTCGGCTACCTGACAGCGGCCATCGGGGTGGGCGGCTTGTTCGGCGCGATGTGGGCGATGGCGCTCGAAGGACGACGACTGGCAGTCGTCTTCGGGATCGCACTCGTGTTCTGGGGCACGCCGATCGTGCTCATTGCTCCCCGACCGGACCTGATCGCGGCCGTGTTCCTGCTCGCGATTGTCGGCGTCGCCAACAGCATCGAGGACGTCGCCGTGTTCACGCTGCTCCAGCGGATCGTTCCGGACGACGTCCTTACCCGGGTTCTCGGCGTCCTCTGGGGCCTCGCGATGGGGGGCGTGGCGATCGGCTCGATCGCAGCGCCACCCCTGGTGGATGCGATCGGGGCGCGAGCTGCGTTCGTCGTCGTCGGCTCGATCCTGCCGTTGCTCGCGTTCGCGACGTACCGTCGCCTCCTCGGCATCGACAGGGAGGCCGCCCCGGCCGCCGAGCTCGACCTCATCGAGCACGTTCCGATGTTCACTCCGCTCCCGATCGCCGCGAAGGAGCGTGTTGCGACACGCCTCGTCCGGATCTCCGTCGCCGCCGGCGAGGTCGTCATTCGCGCCGGCGAGCCGGGAGACCGCTTCTACATCGTCGAGGACGGTGAGTTCCAGATCGAGGCGGGAGACGTCGTGAGCACCGCGGGCGAAACCGACTACTTCGGTGAGATCGCGCTACTTCACGACGTTCCACGAACGGCGACCGTGAGGGCAACGGTCGATTCCCACCTGATGGCGTTGCAGCGTGACGACTTCCTGGCCGCGGTCACCGGTCACTCGGCCGCTCACGCCGCCGGGAAGGCTGTCGCAGACGCTCGACTCGCAGGCCAGCCGACGACCTGACCGCCCGAAGACGCCGTCGAGGAGTGGACGATCCGCCTCGATGGCCTCCGCCGTTAGCCGGCGTCACTCGGCTTCGGACGTCGTCGCGCCGACGCTCACACCGCGGATCGCCACCATCGCGATGGCCGCGAACACGGATGCGAGTGATCCACAGACGAGACCCAAGAAACCTGCGTTCGGCTCGACTCCCGAGACGACGGCGAGCGCCGCCGCCTCGCCGAGCGCGATCTCGAAGAGGATGAAGGTCGGGTCCCAGCGGCGAAACCCGAGCGTTGGATCGCCCGGCCGGAAGAACTGGGCCGCGATGGCCAGCGTGAGCAGCAGGGTGGGATCATCGCCGCGGCGGTGCGGTAGAGATCGACCTCCGCGGACGCGCCGAACACGACGATGAGGAAGCCCGTCGTCGTCCATGCGCCGTGCGGCAACTCGTACCGCGACAACCGGGAAGCCTGACTCACCGGGACCTTGCCCAGTCACCCATGTCGCTCATGTCACTACGTAAGCACGCGGGGAAGACGGAGCGCTACACGATGCAAGGCGCGGACCGGATTTGAACCGGTGTACGAGGCTTTGCAGGCCTCTGCCTAACCACTCGGCCACCGCGCCGACAGGAAATCATCGTACCGAGCGGCTTTTTAACTTGAGAGGATCCGACAGATTTGCACAGAATATGGTCACGCCCGCCGACGCGAACCTTGTCCCGGGGTTGATACCGCGTCGGTTGGTAGGAGCCCCGGCCCCCTACCGGGGCTCCACTCTTTCTCCGACTCGGCTTCGTTTCGATCTACCGGGGCTCCACTCTTTCTCCGACTCGGCTTCGTTTCGATTCGAGTTCTCAGTGCGACGTGGCGGGTGCCGCGCCGCGCTCGGCCCTCCGCGCCCGAAGACGCGAGAAGAGCGAGCGGCGATCCTCTCGCCGGCTCGCGGCCAGCTGGGCGACGAGCTCGCCGCTCCTGGCCTGCCGCAAGAGGTCGCTGTGGCGCGCGCGGACGTAGTCCGAGTGAGCGTCAAACTGCTGCATGAGGCCTCCTTCCACTGGCCACAGGACGATGAAGGAGGCGGCGATCTTCCCTCCGGCCTCGGATTAGGGTTTCATACCCCTGCTGTGCAACTCGCCTCCCTGCCCGACGCGCAGATCGTCGCGCGGTGCCGACAGGGCGACCAGGACGCCTGGCGCGAGCTCGTGAGCCGGTTCTCGCGCTACGTGTTCGCGATCGCCACGCAGGCGTACCGGCTTCGGCAGGAGGATGCCGAAGAGATCTTCCAGGAGGTCTTCACGCGCACGTACGAGCATCTCGAGCGGCTCCGCGACGACGAGGCGATCAGGCCGTGGATCGGCCAGCTCGCGCGGCGGCTCTGCATCGACCGGCTGCGGGCAGGCTCGAGGGAGGAGCTCGCCGACCTCGAGTCCATGCCGGGCGGCGCGGACGACACCATGGACACGCTCGACGAGGCGTTCGCCGTGCACGAGGCCATGGCCGGCCTCTCGGAGAACTGCCAGGAGATCCTCGACCGCTTCTTCGCGCGCGACGAGAGCTACCAGACGATCGGCGCCGAGCTCGGGATCCCGTCCGGCACGATCGCGAGCAGGATCTCGCGCTGCCTCTCGAAGCTCCGCGAGCTGATGGAGGGAAGAAACGCAGGCGCTTCTCCGTCAGGTTGAGCAGAGACCCATATGACTGCCTACGACGAACATCGCCTGGCCGAGCTGATCAAGGCCCTTCCGCCTGCCCCGCAGGCGTGGGTCGAGGCTGCGCAGGAGCTGCCGCTCGCACGCGCCACGCTCGACGACATCGTTGCGCGCGCCGAGACGGACATCGCGTTCCGCGACGCGCTCGTCGCGGATCTCGAGGAAGCGCTGCGGCTCGAGGGGTACGAGCCCGAGTCGCTCCCGCTCGACGAGCTCCAGCGCCGGCTCGACAGCTAGCCCCGGCAAAGAAAGGGGCCGCCTCTTGAGGCGGCCCGATTCCAGGGAGGTCCCGGCGTGTTGCGGCCTCACTCCGGAACCACTTGGAGTGTCGGCAGCATCGCCGGAGAGCTTTAGAGCCCCTTTTCTTAGCCCGCGAGCGCCTTCGCCTTGATGGCGTCGAACTCGGCCTGGGTGATGGCTCCGCTGTCGAGCAGCCCCTTGGCCCGCTCGATCTCGGCCGTCGGCCCCTCGCTCCCGGCTACGGACTTGATGTACGCGTCCGTCTGGGCTTGCGCCTGCCTCATCTGCTTCTCGTTGCGCTCGGCCATCGAGTGGCTGTTGGCTATGAGGTAGATGAGGACGCCGACGAACGGCACCAGGATCACGAAGATGATCCACAGCGTCTTCTTGCCACCGCCGATGTCGTGCCGCCGGAACAGGTCCGAGAAGACGGTGATGAGAAGCCAGAACCAGATCACCCACGCGAAGATGACGATGAGCGTCCAGACGACCTCGAGGAAGGGATAGTCGGCTCCGAAAACCACGCAGTTCACCTCCGGTTGGGTACGCGGCGCAAGGATACGCGTTCGCCCCTCGCGAAGCCGGTTCGAGCCGACCCGGCCTCGCCCCCATCCCCGCCGAAAGTCGAGTGACAGGCGCCCCGGGCACGGCCACGATTCGATCGAGCCCGTCTGGGGATCACTGCGGCTGAAGGGGGAGACACATGCAGACGGCCGAGGACTTCATGTGGGGAGGCCTGCGCCCGCGCTTCGAGCGTTGGAGCACCGTGCACCCGCGCTCGCTGGCACAGCACTTCGCGGTCGTGCCGCAAGACCCGTCCCCGCGCACTTCGCGCGGCATCGCGTTCCCGGCGGTGAAGCCGGAGATGCGGCGTGACCGGGCGCCGCACCCGGCGCGAAGCCGCTAGGTCGGCGAAACCGCTAGCGGCCCCCGGGAAAGCCGAGAGAGGCGGTCGCCCCGCCGTCTCTCGGCTTGCCGCCTGTCCCGGGGTGGGCTAGAGGATCTGCGTGAGCGCCTCGAGCAGGGACTGGAGCGCAGCCAACACCTCGACTAGCGCCGGATCGTCCTCCGAGATCAACGCGCCGCCGCCGGACTCGCCCTCGGCCTCGCCGGGGTCCTCACCCTGTCCTTCGTCAGGGGCCGTGACCCCGTCGCGCTCGTGTGCCTCACGCGAGACGCACTTCCCGAACGCGTTCGGCGCGTCGCCGTACTGGGCGGCGAAACCTTCGGCACCGAGCGACTCGCGCTCGAACTTGCAGACCCATGCGGGGTTCTCGTGCTTGGGGCCGACCTCGTCCGTCTCCGGATCGTCGGCCCGAGCGGCCTTCCGCTCCGCCCTCGCCGCGGCCTTCTCGGCCTTCGTCGCCTGACCGTGGCCCTGGCCCGCCCACGCAGGCTTTCCGTTGACCTTGGCGCCGCCGCCGCCGGCACCGGCCCAGGCGGGCGGACCGTTGCCGTTTCCGTGCCCGTTGCCGTTTCCCGCCGTGGCCGAAGCGGGGACGAGCACCGCGACCAGCAGCGCGGTCGCGAGGAGCGTCTTTCGTCCGAGCGTCATGAGGGGAGAGCCTCCATGTCGGTCGTGCTGGGCATCCGTCATCAGCACAGACGCGCGGCCGGACGAAACCATGCGGCGATTCGGAAGAATCAACATTTCGGGGGACTCGCCTTGACCTCGGCGTCTCGCTCGCGACAATGGAGCTATGACGGTCGCCCAGGAGGCGAGTGGAGCCGCTCTCGCCCCGGCCGTGTCGGAGACGGCTGAACGGCTCTTCCAGGAGCATTCCGGCTGGATCTACGGCTACTGCCTGAGGTTCCTCCGGTCACCGGAGGAGGCCGAGGACGCTCTGCAGGCGACGTACCTGAACGCGTGCCGGAGCCTCGGCGCCGGTGTCCGCCCGACCGTGGGCTCGGCCTGGCTCCTCCGCATCGCCCAGAACGTCTGTCTCACCCGGCTGCGCGCCTCGGGGAGGCGCGATCGCCTGGAGCACGTCCAGGACGTCACGATCCTCGAGGAGACGGTCCCCGCGCCCGACCGCCCCGCGGAGGAGCTGATCGGGCTCACGGGCGCGCTCGCGAGCCTGCCGGACCGACAGCGACACGCCATCCTCCTGCGCGAGTGGCAGGGCCTCTCCCACCGTGAGGTCGCGCGTCGGCTCGGCTTGACGGACGGCGCGGCCGAGACGCTGATCTTCCGCGCGCGCCGCTCGCTCGCCGCGGCTCTGGAGAACCCGGGGGGACGAGGGCGGCGACGGACGCTGCGCGCGCTCGACCTCGGCGGGCTCGTCACAGCGGTCAAGAGCCTCTTCGCCGGGAGCGCCGCCGTGAAGACCGTTGCCGCCGTCACGGTCGTGGCCGCCACGACGACGACGGTCGTCGCCACCGACCCGGCCGGCGTCTGGCGCACAAGGCCCGATCCCGTCGAGCCGAAAACGACGAAGCCGGTCCTGCGCGCGACCTCAGAGGCGCCGGCGGCCTCGAGCGGCTCGGTCTGGGGTTCCGCCGATGCGGCGCTTCGCTCGCCGGACCCGGAAGCCCGCCGCTCCCACCGCGGCCAGGACAGGTCTTCGAGGGGTCGCGAGTTCGGTCAGGCGACCGCCGCCGCTGCCAAGGCCAAGAGCAAGGACAAGGGGACGGGCAACGGCCTCGCCCTCGGTCACGAGAAGAAGGCCTCGGCATCTCCGAAAGCCTCGAACGC
>DATBJE010000108.1:0-3133 GCA_036556565.1 Gaiellaceae bacterium | reverse complement strand
GCGGCGCATCGAGGTCTCCGACCCGGACCTTCGGCCCCTGGAGGTCGGCGATGAGGGCGAGCGGCCGTCCCGCCCGCGCCTGCGCCTCGCGGACGAGCCGCGCGCGCTCGCCGTGCTCCTCGTGGGTGCCGTGGGAGAAGTTCAGGCGCGCGGCGTCCATGCCGGCGGCGACGAGTCGGTCCACCAGCTCCGGGCTCGAGGTGGCGGGGCCGATCGTGCAGACGATCTTCGTGCGGCGCAGCCCCTGCGTCACGCCTTCACGTTAGCGCCCGCGCCCGCGGGTGCCGCGTCGCGGCCGCCGCCTATCGGCCCGCGCGGGGGAACGCGGCCCAGCCGGGGTACTCGGCGCGGCTCCCGAGCTCCTCCTCGATGCGGAGGAGCTGGTTGTACTTCGCGACCCTGTCGCTCCGGGACGGGGCCCCGGTCTTGATCTGCCCCACGCCGGTGGCGACGGCGAGATCGGCGATCGTCGTGTCCTCCGTCTCGCCGGAGCGATGGGACATGACGGCCGCGTAGCCGTTCGCCCGGGCGAGCTCGATCGCGGCGAACGTCTCCGTGAGTGTCCCGATCTGGTTGACCTTGACGAGGATCGCGTTGGCGACGCCCTCGTCGATCCCGCGCCGAAGGCGCTCGACGTTCGTGACGAACAGGTCGTCGCCGACGAGCTGCACGCGGTCGCCGAGCCGCTCGGTCAGCTCGCGCCATGCGCCCCAGTCGTCCTCCGCGAGCCCGTCCTCGATGGAGACGATTGGGAAGCGGTCGACGAGGTCCGCCCACCACTCGACCATCTCGCCCGGCGCGTGGGCGGCGCCGTCGTGCGCGTACACGCCGTCGCGGAGGAGCTCTGTGGCCGCCGGGTCGAGGGCGATCGCGACGCGGTCGGCGTGGCCCGCGCGGTCGGCCGCCTCGAGGACGACCTCGATCGCCTCGTCGCTCGAGCCGAGGTCGGGCGCGAAGCCGCCCTCGTCGCCGACGCCGGTGGCGAGCCCCCGCTCGTGCAGGAGCTCCTTGAGGCGGTGGAACGTCTCGGATCCGATCCGGAGCGCCTCGGAGAAGGACGACGCTCCGGCGGGGACGACCATGAACTCCTGCAGGTCGAGCGAGTTCTGCGCGTGGGCGCCGCCGTTGACGACGTTCAGCATCGGCACGGGGAGCACGCGGGCGTCCTCCCCGCCCAGCCACCGATGGAGGGACACGCCGGCCTCGAGTGCCCCGGCCTTCGCCGTGGCCAGGGACGAGCCGAGGATCGCATTCGCGCCGAGGCGCGACTTGTTCTCGGTCCCGTCGAGCTCGACGAGCAGCGCGTCCACCGCCGCCTGGTCGGCCGCGTCGGCCCCGACGAGCGCCGGCCCGATCTCGCGCTCGACGTTCTCGACCGCCACGAGGACGCCCTTGCCGAGGTAGCTGGCGGGGTCGCCGTCCCGGAGCTCGACGGCCTCGAACTGCCCCGTGGAGGCGCCCGACGGGACCGCCGCCCGCCCGAGCGCGCCGGAGTCGAGGACGACGTCGACCTCGACCGTCGGGTTCCCGCGGGAGTCGAGGATCTGCCGGGCGTGGACGCGGGCGATCTTCATGCGAGGGTCTCCTTGGCGAGGGAGTAGTAGCGGTCCTGCTCCTCGAGGTCGAGCGCGCGCCAGTCGAGCCCCTCGGACGCCGCGAGCTCGTGAGCCCGCTCGACCCGCTCGACGAAGCGGCGGCTCGTGCCCCGCAGCGCCAGCTCCGGGTCGACGTTCAGGGCCCGCGCGAGGTTCACGACGGTGAAGAGCAGGTCGCCGAGCTCGCCGACGAGCCGCGCCGGAGGCTCGGTCTCGGGTGCGGGCGCGCCGGCAGCGTCGATCTCGGCCTCCAGCTCGCCGACCTCCTCGCGCACCTTCGCGAGGGGCCCGGCCGCGTCGAGCCAGTCGAATCCCGCGGCGGCCGCCCGCCGCTGGACCTTCCGCGCCTGGAGGAGCGCCGGGAGCGTCTTCGGCACGTCGTGGAAGATCCCCTCCCGTTCCTCCTGCTCGCGCTTGATCTCCTCCCAGCGGCCCTTGACCGCCCCGGGCGTCTCGAGCTCGGCCTCGCCGAAGACGTGCGGGTGCCGGCGGACGAGCTTGTCGTGGATGGAGCGCGCGACCTCGGCGAGGCTGCCCGCCCCGCGCTCCTCGAGGAGGAGTGCCAGGAACACCGTCTGGAAGAGGAGGTCGCCCAGCTCGTCGAGAAGCGCCGGATCGTCGCCGGCGAGCGCTGCGTCGGCGACCTCGTAGGCCTCCTCGACGGTGTGCGGGACGATCGTCCCGACCGTCTGCGCCCGGTCCCACGGGCACTCGCGCCTCAGCCGCTCGGCCAGGCGCTGGAGCTCGACGAGCGCCTGCTCGAGGCCGTCGCCGCCGCCCAACGGACTAGCCGTTGGTGATCCCAGCGTCCGTGCCGGTGCCGTCGCCGGTCGTCGGGCCCGTCTGCGTCTTGGCGGGCTGGAACCCCGGCGCGTACGCGATCTCGGGCCTGAGCCGCGCGGTGAGCTCCTTGAACCAGGTGTTGAACTTCTTGTTCTTGTTCTGCTCGAGGAGCTGCTGGTTGATCTGCTGCTTGACGTCTGCGAGCGGCTGGCTCGACTTCGGCGTCGTGTCGCCGAGCGCCTCGATGATGTGCCAGCCGAACTGGGTCTTGATCGGGCCGGAGAGCTCGCCCGTCTCGAGGCCGAAGGCGGCGGTCTCGAACGGCGCGACCAGCGTTCCCTGCTGCGCGGTGAACTTCCCGCCCGTGTTCTTCGAGGAGGGATCCTGCGAATAGCGCTTGGCGAGCTGGGCGAAGCTGGCGCCGTTCTCGAGCTGCCGGTGGATCATCTCCGCCTTCGCCTTCGTCTTGACGAGGATGTGGCGCACCTCGCGGGACGCAGGCTTCTCGAACTGCGCCTTGTTCTGGTCGTAGAACTCCTGGATCTGCTGGTCGGTGACCTTCACGTCCTTCGTGACCGCCTCGAACACCTTCTGCGGGAGCAGCCGGGTGTTCCGGATGTCGTTCTTGACCTGCTCCTCGGTCAGCCCTTGCTTCTTGAGCTCGGCGAGGTACGCGTCCTCGTCGCCCTGGAAGAACTGCTGCTTGAGGTTGTCGAGCTCCTTCTCGACCTCCTCGTCGGTGACCTCGACGTCGA
>DATBJE010000107.1:0-6708 GCA_036556565.1 Gaiellaceae bacterium | reverse complement strand
TGGATGCGCAGCATGAGGGCGGCGTCGCGCCGGTTGCAGAAGCGGGCGCGGTCGATGTTGCCGCCGTGGCCGAGCGTGAAGTCCATGCTGGTCCTCGTCATGGCGACGCGGTAGCCCCGGTCGAGGAGGGCGGCGCGGGTCTTGCGCGCGATTCGAAGGACGACGCGCGCCTCTCCGGCCGTGCCGCCGCCGTCCTTGATCTTGCGGATCGACGAGCCGGGCCCGATGCGCTCCTTGGTCAAATTGGGCGTCCGCGCGTGGCCGGGGTCGAGGCAGACGAGCGGCGCGGCCCCCGCCGCGGCGGGGGCGAGGAGCGCGGCGAGCACGAGGGGCAGGGCGGCGCGGCGCACGGCCCGTCATTGTGCCGTCGCTCGCCGGGTGAGGAGGACGGCGACCACCGCGCACAGACCCGAGGCGGCCGTCAGGGCGAGCGGCCAGGCGTTCCGGGAGTCGAGGTGCTGCCACCACCCGGGCGCGAGCGCGACGGCAAGGGCGGCTCCACAGAGTGCCTCGGCGACGACCGCGATCGCCGCCGCGCGCACCCGACGGCGCCACACGAGCAGGACGAGCGCGAGTCCGGCGGCGAATGCGCCGAGCCCCAGCGCGGCGACCAGGTACCACTGCCACGCGTCCTGCGTGTGCCGCCAGCCGTCGCCGCTGCACGAGTCGTCGCAGCGGAGGTCGAGGCCCCAGACGAGTCCGACCAGGAGCGCCCACCAGGACCACACCCATGCGATCGCGGCGGCGAGGAGGGCAAGCCGGCGGCGCCCGCGCGTCGAGACGTTCACCCACGTCCTATCGGCCGGGGATCGCGTCGCGCTGAGGCCCCTTCGGACACGGCCGGGGTCTGACCCCCGGACATGGCCGGGGTCTGACCCCCGGACATGGCCGCAAGGGCCAGGCTCGTGCGGCTCGTCGAGTCGTTGTCCTCCGTTCCAGGGCCCGTTCGGGCTGGTGTCCGTCCCTTCGGGACACGGCCGGGGTCTGACCCCGGGCATGGCTGTTCTGGACACGGCCGGGTCTGACCCCGGACATGGCTCGGTCGGCTCGCTCCCCCGGCCGGGTTACTGACTCCCCCGGTGCCCTCACTACGATCAGAGCTAGGGACACATGAGAGCACGCAGGCTTCCCCTCGCCCTCGGGCTCATCCTCTCCCTCGCTGTCCTGGCCGCGGCCTTCCCGGCGGCGGTGAGCGGCATGGGAGGGAAGCGTCATGGCGACGGACGCGCCCAGAACCTCTTCCTCATCGGGTCGACGCACGACCGCGTCCCGGTCGAGACCTTCGAGGAGCCGTTCTTCACGGACCTCGCCTTCCAGGGCCGCTACGCGTACCAGGGCAGCTGGCACGGCGGCTTCCGCGTCGTCGACATCTCCCGGCCGTGGCGGCCCAAGGTGCGTGCGGAGGTGGACTGCGGCGGCCCCCAGGGCGACATCGCCGTCTACGGCGACCTCGTCTTCCGCGCCGTCGACTCGCCGATCGCCGCCGACACGGTCGAGGGCACGTGCGACGCGCCGGCCGCCGACTCGGGCTTCGAGGGCATTCAGATCTTCGACGCCCACAAGCGCTGGCGCTCGAGCGCGTACGACATCGTCGCCGCCGTCCCGACCGACTGCGGCGCCCGCTCGCTGACGGTCGTCCCGGACCTCCGCCGCTATCGCGTGCTCGTCTACGTGGCCGCCGGGCCGACCCAGCCGGAGTACAACAACGACCCGGTCTGGCGCCAGGAGTGCTCGGAGGAGCACGACAAGTTCCAGATCGTGGAGGTGCCGCTTCGCCATCCCGAGGACGCGTCGGTGCTCGCCGACGCCGTGCTCGAAGGCGGCCACACCTGCAACGACATCACGGTGCTCTCGACCAGGAGCCACCGGCTCGCGGTCTGCGCCGGCAACAAGGCGGTCGTCTTCGACATCGCGAACCCTGCCGAGCCGCAGCGGCTCCGGGCCTTCACGGCCGCGGGCGTGCCTGTGTGGAGCTCGGCCGCCTTCTCCGGGGACGGCGCCGTCACGGCGCTCGCCTGGGAGCCGGCCGACGGGCTCGAGGCCTCGTGCCAGGAGGCGGACCCGGCCCGCGCCAGGAGCATCTTCTTCTTTGCCACGGGCACCGGCGAGCTCCTCGGCACCTGGACGCTCCCGCGCGCCCAGTCCGCTGCGGAGAACTGCGCGATCCACTCGCTCGGCGTCGTGCCGACGAGGAAGCGCGACGTCCTCGTCGCGGGCGCGCTCCAGGCGGGGACGTGGGTCGTCGACTTCACCGACCCGGCGCAGCCGAAGACGCTCGCCTGGTCGGATCCGCGGCCGCTGGGAGACACGCTCTCCTTCGGAGGCGCCTGGGCGAGCTACTGGTACAACGGCGTCGTCTACGAGTCGAACGTGACGAAGGGCCTGAAGGCCTACCTCCCGGCCCACAAGGCGCTGCCCCGCGGCTCCTGGCTGCCGATCCTGAACCCGCAGACGCAGCTCGGGCCACACCGTCCGTGGTCGTGGCACTCCTGGCACTAGCCCGCTAGCCGCGCGCCACGCTCGGGAACTTCCCGCGTTCCTCCGCCGTCCAAGCGGCACACGCGAAATCGGAGGAACCATGTGGAAGAGCGCAGTCGTCGTCGTTGTCGTCGCATCTGCCGCCCTCGCGGCCGGGTGCGGCGGCGAGAGTGAGGAGACCGACCTCGGGTCGGCCGGGGAGCCCGTGAGCGCCATGCCCGCAGGCGGGGGCGGCATCCAGGCGCTCGGCCTTGGCGGGGCGGCCGCGTCCGCCCAGGGGATCACCGTCGTCGGCTCGGGCTCCGCCAAGGTCGTCCCCGACGTCGCGCAGTGGTCCTTCGGCGTGCAGACGAGCGCCGAGACCGCCGATGCGGCCCTGAGCGAGAGCTCGGAGGCGATGAAGCGAATCCTCGACGCGCTGCGCAACGCCGGCGTCGCCAAGGCCGACCTGCGTACCGAGCAGGTGTCCGTCTACCCGCGTACCAGCGATGACGGTCGCTCGATCGTCGGCTACGACGCCTCGAGCTCGGTCTGGGCGACGGTCCGGGATCTCGGCCGGTCGGGGACGATCGTGGACGCGGCCGTCGCCGCGGGCGCCAACCAGGTCTCCGGCCCCTCGCTGACCGTCTCCGACGCCGAGGCGCAGTACGCCGACGCGGTCGACGCGGCGTTCGACGACGCGCGCGCCCGCGCGGAGGCGATCGCGGCGAAAGCGGGCGTGACGCTCGGCGCGCCCCTGGCGATCGTGGACGGCGGCGCGGGCGGGATGCCCGTCCCCTACTACGAGCGGGCGGTTGCCGACGTGGCCGCCGCGGACGTGCCCGTCGAGCCCGGCGTGCAGGAGGTCGGCGCCACGCTCACGGTCGTCTTCGCGATCGGATAGTCGGGTTTCCCGCACCCCAAGACGGAGGCTGGCCCCGTTTGCCGGAGCCCGGCGAGGAGCGACCCTTCGTGGAGGAACGACGGAGCGAAGGAGACCACCATGACCCCCGCCACCAGCCTCGCACCCCGCCTCCGGGCTCTGCCGGAGCCGGCCTCCGAGCGGTTCAACGCGCACTACCTGGGCGTCACCTTCGAGGACGCCGACGGCGAGCGGCGCTCGGCGGTCGGCGGCGGCGAGAGCGTCGCCGAGGCCATCGCGGCCGCCCGCGACGAGCTCCCCGCCGGCGGCATCTGGACGCTCGTCCGCTGGACGACCGTCTACGGCGAGTAGCGGGACGCGGCCCGCGCCGCCGCGTCCCGCAGCGACCCTCTACGATCGCGGGTGCCCAGCTCGCTACCCGATTGGAGGGTCATGGCGACCAAGCCGATTCCCGAGGGCTACCACACCGTCACGCCGTACCTCGCCGTCGACGACGCGGCCGAGGCGATCGCGTACTACACGAAGGCGTTCGGGGCAAGGGAGCGTTCGCGCATGGAGGCGCCGGACGGGAGCATCGGACACGCCGAGCTCGAGATCGGCGACTCCCTGGTGATGCTCTCCGATCCCTTCCCGCAGGCGACCACCCGCACGCCGAAGGAGCTCGGCGGCACGACCGCCACCGTCTTCCTCTACGTCGAGGACGTGGACGCCGTCGTGAAGCGGGCCGTCGACGCCGGCGCGACCGTCACCATGGCGGTGGCCGACCAGTTCTGGGGCGACCGGTTCGGCGCCATCACCGACCCGTTCGGCCACTCCTGGTCGATCGCGACCCACGTCGAGGACGTCCCGCCCGACGAGATGGCCCGGCGGGCCGAGGAGGCCATGGCGCAGATGAGCGGCTAGGGCCGCCCCGGGCTCTCCCCGGTCTCATCGTCGCCTCATCCGCGGCGTCTAGCGTGGCGCCATGGAGATAACCACGCGCCACGCGACAGTTGCCGTCGTGACCGCGGTCGCGCTGGCGGCCGCCGGTTGCGGCGGCGGAGAGACGGCCTCGACCGAGCCGTCCACCGGAACGTCGGGCGAGTCGGCCCAGCAGGCGCTCCCCAAGGGAAGCGAGCCCTTCCCCCTCGACCCGGCCGACTTCACGACCGAGATCGACAACCCCTACTGGCCGATGAAGCCGGGGAGCCACTGGGTGTACCGGGAGACGAACGCCGAGGGCGACGTGCAGCGAGACGACGTCACCGTCACCGGCCGGACGAAGACGATCATGGGCATCGAGGCCGTGGTGGTGCACGACGTCGCGAGGCAGGGCGGGCAGGTGATCGAGGACACCTTCGACTGGTACGCGCAGGACTCGGCGGGGAACGTCTGGTACCTGGGCGAGGACACGAAGGAGTACGAGAACGGGAGGCTGAAGACGACCCAGGGCTCCTGGGAGGCCGGGGTCGACGGCGCCCTCGCCGGGGTCATCGTCCCGGCGCACCCCGAGCCCGGGCTCACGTACCGCGAGGAGTACTACGAGGGGCACGCGGAGGACGGCGCCGAGGATCTCAGCCTGACCGCCCATGCCGACGTCCCCTACGGCACGTTCGACGAGGTGCTCCAGACCAGGAACTTCACCCCGCTCGAGCCGAACCTCGTGGAGGAGAAGTTCTACACGCGCGAGATCGGGGTCGTGCTCGACATCACGGTCTCGGGCGGCTCGGATCGCGCCGTGCTCCTGCGGTACACGCCCGGCTAGCGGCCGTCAGTTGGCGAGCTCGGCCGCCTCGAGCACGAAGTCGGTCGCGAAGCCGAGGCAGAGGCCGAGGAGGAGCATCCACGCGACGAGGATCGGGAACCCGAGCTTCCGCGTCGCGTTCAGGACCTCCTGGAGCACGTAGAGGATCGAGCCGGCGGCGAGGGCGAGGAAGGCGACGGACACGGCCTCGTCCACCCACGCCTCGCCGACGATCGTGCCGAGGAACGTCGGGCCCCCGCCGATCAGCCCCAGAAGCGCGAGGAAACCCCAGGTCGGCCGTTCCTCCTCGGCCGACATCGGCCCGACAACGGCGAAGCCCTCCGTTGCGTTGTGGAGCCCGAAGCCGATGATGAGCGCGAGCGCCAGGCTGATCTCGCCGGTGGCGCCCGCCTGCCCGATCGCGAGGCCCTCCGAGAAGTTGTGCAGGCCGATCCCGACGGCGATGAGGAAGGCGATCCGGTGCGTGGGGGAAAGCCGCTCGAGCAAGGGGCGCGAAGCGAACTCGTCGATCGCCGCCGCGCCGGGGCCGACCAGGTCCGAGCTACGCCGTCCCTTCATCCAGCCGTCGTAGTAGACGAGGCTCATCAGGCCGGCGACGAGGCCGCCCGCGAGCAGCGCCGCGAGGCCTGCGAAGTGGCCCCAGCCTCCGGTGCCCTCGACGGCCTCCTCGAGGGCCCCCTCGACCGGCTCGACCCCGTGCGCGAGGACGTCCCAGAGGAGGAAGACGAGGATCCCGGCGGCGAGCGCGCTGAGGGCGGCGTGGAGCCGCGGCGCGGGGTTGTCGATCCGCCCGAGCGGGAGCCCGAGGAAGATGGTGAAGCCCGCGATCGCCCCGAGGAGGACTATCTGAGCAGTCGACATCCGCGCTTGCCCTTCCTTCCGTTCGTCGTATGGGAGACCTTACAAGCGACGATCGGTGCGTGCCAGGCGTACCATCGTCGGAGACAACCCCGGGCGGCAGGCGGTTAGGAGCTCTCACGATGGAAGTGGCTGTCGGATCGGCGCAGGCGCGGGTCCGCGGGGCGATCGAGGCGGCGTTCGCTCAGACGAGGTACGGAGGAAGGGGCTTCGAGTACCTCACGACTCCGCGGCACGACGCCGACGACGCTGGGTATGCGCTCGCCCTCGCCAGGGGCGTCGCGCGAGCCGTCGACGAGCTGGCGCGCGAGCTGGACGAGATCGGTCGGGCCGGCCTACGACGGAGCGGCGCAGGAGTCGAACCTACCCAGCGTGGGGCTGCCACGCCTCACCGGTTTTGAAGACCGGCTGGGCCACCGGGCCCCTGCCGCTCCGCGGACAAACGTAGCGCACCCGTTCAGGCACGCGCCTTGCGGCGGAGGACGCGCTCGTCGCCGACGCGGCGGGTGATCCCGTCGGCGTCGAAGCGCTCGAGGAGGAGCTGCGCGGGCTTGCGGCCCGTGCCGAGGAGGTCGCGGAAGCGGGCGAGCGTGATCGCGCCGGCCCGCTCGCACTCGCCGACGAGGAGCCGCTTGGCGCTCTCGTACGCGTCGCTGCTCACGGCGAGGCCGTCGCCGAGGCGGACGAGCCGGCCGGCGTCCTCGAGGTAGCGAGCGAGCTCCGCGTCCTCGACGGGAAGCGGCGTGAAGCCCGACTCCTCGAGCGC
>DATBJE010000106.1:0-2767 GCA_036556565.1 Gaiellaceae bacterium | reverse complement strand
GTGGAGCACCCGCACCGGCGACATCCACAGCCCGCGCGTGGCGAACGACGAGCCGCTGCGCCTCGAGTGCCGGCACTTCCTCGGGCTCGTGGCGGGCAACGGCGAGCCGCTCGCGGCCGCACGGGCCGGGCTGGCCGTCGTGCGCGCGCTCGAGCAGCTCCAGGCCTCTCTCGAGCGGGAGCGGGTCTGAGCGCCCAGATCGCCGAGAGTGCCGTCGTCTACCCGGGCACGGTCCTGGGCGACGGCGTCGTGATCGGTGACAACGCGGTCGTCGGGAAGCCGCCGACGCTCGGCTCGCAGTCGACCACGAGCCGCGAGGCGCCTCCGCCACTCGTCGTCTCCGACGGCGTCCGCATCCTCGCCTGCGCCGTCGTCTTCGCCGGCAGCCGCCTCGGCCGCGACGTCATCATCGGCGACCAGGCGTGCGTGCGGGAGCGCTGCGACCTGGGCGACAACGTCGTCGTCGGACGCGGCTCGCTCGTCGAGAACGACGTCACCGTCGGCGCACGCACGCGCATCCAGGCGAACGCCTACGTGACCTCCTACTCGACGCTCGAGGAGGACGTCTTCATCGCGCCGGGCGTCGTGACGACGAACGACAACTTCATGGGTCGCACCGAGGCGCGCCTCGAGGTCATGCGCGGCCCGACGGTGCGGCGCGGCGCCCGCGTCGGCGGCGGCGCGGTGCTCGTGCCCGGGGTCGAGATCGGCGAGGAGGCCTTCGTCGGAGCCGGAGCGGTCGTCATCCGCGACGTGCCTCCCCGGGCCGTGGTCGTGGGCAACCCGGCCCGCGTGATCCGCGACGTGCCGCCGGGCGAGCTGCTCGAGAACGCCTAGAGCTCGTCAGAGGACAGCGCGGTTCGTGGCGCGGACGCGCACGCGGACCGGGGCCGTCGCCGCCGCCGGCGAGGAGAGCCGGAAGAACGTCGTCACCCGCGGGCGCAGCGCCACGTTCGCGCTCCCGTCGACCGAGCGGACGGTCGTCCAGGCCGACTCGCCCGCCCGCTTCCGCTGGAGCGTTGCCGAGCCGACGTTGCGGGCGAGGGCCGCGAGCGTGACCTTCTGCCCCTTGCCGATCGTCGTGCCGCCCGTCAGGCGGAGGACGCCGATGGTGAACCACGTCGAGCGGAGCCCGAGCCTGGAGCGGAAGTCGGCGCCGGTGAAGTCCACGGGGCCGGGGTTCACGTGCACCTCGGCCACCCGGCTCGACGAGTTGCGCGAGGCGTTGAGGTCGCCGAGGGCGCCGAGCCCGAGGGCGCGCCGCATCGCCGACCCGCGCCAGACGCAGTCACGCCCCGCGTTCGGGCAGTCGTCCTCGGCGTCCGTCGGCCCCCAGCGGTGGTGAGGCGAGATCGAGTCGAAGGGGTCCGAGACGCTCTTGAGATACGGGAAGTCGGTCTGGCTGGAGCCCCACTCGTCGGAGACGGACGCCGTCTTGCCGCCGGAGGTGGAGAAGAAGAAGGTCGAGGCGACTGCGCCCTTCGACTCGAGCACCTCGCCCGCGGTCGCGGCGACCGCGTCGTTCGTGAACGGGGTCTCGGCGCCGACGCCGCCGTACACCTGGTCGCGCGTGTCGGGGCAGAAGACGGCCACCGAGGGCGGGAAGGAGCACTTGCCGCCGCCGGCGAGCGCGTACGAGCGGGCGGCGACGGCCTGCGTGCGCAGCGCGGGCTGTGCCCACGAGCTCGGCATCTCCCTGGCGATGACCCCGCGCACGTAGCTGTCGATGCTGAGGACGTTCAGCGCCCAGACCCGCGACCCGGAGACGCGGAGAACGATCTTGCCGCGATAGGGGGCGCCGTTCAGCTCGAGGAAGGCGCCGCCCGGGGTGAACGTCTTCGAGGGCCCCAGCATCCGGCTGGAGCCGCCCATGACGAGCTTCAGCCTGCCGCCCGCGGTGGCGGTGGCCCGCCACGTCCCCGCCGCGAGGTTCTTGCCTCCGACGGGTGTGAAAGGCGCGTTCGACCCGATCCGCACGGACGAGCGCCCCGGAGAGACGAGCACCTTCATCGTCGTCGACTTCCTCGTGGCGAAGGTCGTCCCCGGGTAGTAGTGCTGCAGGATCTGCCGGTAGCCCTTGCCGTCCTGGGCGAAGCCCTGGGCGCCGTACTGCGACATGCCGATGCCGTGCCCCCAGCCGCGTCCTTTGATCGCGAAGGTCAGGGCAGGCTGCGCCGGCGCAGCGAGCACGAGCGCGCCGGCGAGGACGGTCGCGAGGACGACGAGTCGACGAGTCAGCCGCAGCATTGGACCCCTATCGGCATCCAGGGTACGGAAGCGCAGTAAGGAATGCGTGAAGGAAGAAGGACCCGGCCCCTACGCGAGGCGCTCGGCGTACTGGCGGCGGTAGTACTCGAGGTACTCGCCGGACTTGATCGGCTCCCACCAGGACCGATTGTCCCGGTACCACGCGACGGTCTCGGCGAGCCCGTCGTCGAAGTCCCGCTTCGGCTCCCATCCGAGCGCGCGAAGCTTGGACGTGTCGAGGGAGTAGCGGCGGTCGTGGCCCGGCCGGTCCTCGACGTGGCGGACGAGCGAGGCGGCGGCGCCGGTGAGCTCGACGATGCGCTGCGTGATCTCGACGTTCTCGCGCTCGTTCCCCCCGCCGACGTTGTAGACCTCGCCGGGCGCGCCCTCGCGCAGCACGAACTCGATGCCCGCGCAGTGGTCTGCAACGTGGAGCCAGTCGCGCACCTGTCGGCCGTCCCCGTAGACGGGGAGCGGCTGGCCGTCGAGGGCGTTCGTGACGAAGAGCGCGACGAGCTTC
>DATBJE010000105.1:0-4853 GCA_036556565.1 Gaiellaceae bacterium | reverse complement strand
CGCCGACGGGGGCTGGAAGTACCTCTCCGCCGACTTCTGGACGCGTCCCGCCGGCGAGGTGGGGCCGTCCATGGAGGACAGCGTCTGGTGGTGATCCCCGCCGAGGTGCGCTCGGCGCTCGTCGAGCACGCCGAGGCGGAGAGCCCGAACGAGGCGTGCGGTCTGATCGCCGTGCGCGACTCGGTCGCCGAGCGGTACTTCCCCGGCACGAACCGCGCGGCGAGCCCGTACCGGTTCGAGCTCGAGATCGACCCCGAGGTCTGGTTCCTCGAGGACGACGGCGCCGAGCTTGCGGTCTTCCACTCGCACCCGTCGAGCCCGCCGCGGCCGTCGCGCACCGACGTCGAGAGCATCGGCCTCTGGGAGGGGCGGCCCTACGTCATCCTCTCGCTCCGCTCGGGCGAGCTCGCCGCGTGGCGGATCGCGAACGGGACGATCGACAGCCTGCCGCTCTCCTAGGCTCTCGGAGCCGCTCGCGGGAACCTTTTCCCGCCCGGTGCCGTCTCAGCAAGTGCATGAGGACTCTCGCCGTCATCGCAGCGGTGCTCGCCGCCGCGCTCCCCGCCGCGTGCGGCGGCGACGACGACGCGGCGGGGACCGGAACCACCGCGATCTCCATCGACGAGGCCCTTGCCTCCGACTCCTCCGAGCCGATGCTCGTCAGCGGCAACCTCCTCACCGTGGGCGAGGACGTGAAGCTCTGCTACGCGCTCGCGGAGTCCTTCCCGCCCCAGTGCGGCGGCGCGTCCCTCGCGGTCGACGGCCTCGACCTCGCCACGGTCGACGGGCTCGTGACGGAGGGCGACGTGAGCTGGACGGACAGGCCGATCGAGTTGCGGGGCGTCGTCTCGAACGGGACGCTCACGGTGAGCGAGAATGCGCAGGAGTGACGGTCGAGCATCCCGAGGGCTGGAACGAGGTGTCCGGCGCCTTGCAGCGCGGCTACCGCTTCGCGGACTTCGCCGAGGCGATGGCGTTCGTCAACCGCCTCGCGGCGGCGGCCGAGGAGGCGAACCACCATCCGGACGTCACGATCAGCTGGAACGCGGTTACGGTTCGCTGGTGGACGCACGTCAAGCGAGCGATCACGGAGCGCGACGTCGAGATGGCGCGGCGAACCGACGAGCTTGCCTCGTTCTCCTCGCAGCACTGATCGCCCTCGTCGCGGCGGGCTGCGGCTCGGAGTCCGACGACGGCGGGTCCGCGGGCGGCGGCGGAGGCACGACCGAGACGACCCCGGCGACGGAGCTCACGGTCACCTACTGGCCGCAGGGCAAGGACGGAACCTCGCGGGAGGCGACGCTCACCTGCGACCCGGCCGGCGGCACGCACCCGGATGCGCAGAAGGCGTGCGACCTCCTCATGGTCACGTCCGATCCGGAGGTCCTCGCACCGGTTCCCGAGAACAGCGCCTGCACGCTTCTCTACGGCGGTCCGCAGGAGGCCACGGTCGTCGGGACGCTCAACGGGAAGGCAGTGGACGCGAGCTTCAACCGCTCCGGCGGGTGCGAGATCGACCGCTGGGACCGCCACGCGGTCCTCCTCCAAGTCGGGGATTGACGCCCGCGCCGAGCGGGCGCACAACGAGACGATGAGGCTCGCTCTCCCGGCCGCCCTCGTCGCGACGCTCCTGCTCGCTCCGTCCGCGCACGCCCTGCGGCTCCCGGACGCGCCCGGCTGCCCCGTCTTCCCGGCCTCGAGCGTCTGGAACAAGCGGGTCGACAAGCTTCCGCTCCGCAAGGACTCGAAGACGATCGTCAAGGCAATCGGCGCGAATCTCAACGTGCACGCCGACTTCGGCTCCGGCCTCTGGGACGGCGGCCCGATCGGAATCCCGATCACGGTCGTCGACAGCTTGCAGCCGTCGTCTGCCGTGAACTTCCACTACGACGAGGAGAGCGACCCGGGCCCCTATCCGATCCCCGACGGCGTGGCGATCGAGGGCGGCCCGAGCGCGGACGGCGACCGGCACGCGATCATCGTCCAGCGCGATTCCTGCACGCTGTACGAGCTCTTCAACCTGTGGCCGGCTCCCTGGGAGGCGGGCTCGGGCGCGATCTGGAACCTGCGCTCGAACGCGCTCCGCCCGCGCGGGTGGACGTCGGCAGACGCCGCGGGCCTGCCCATCCTCCCCGGGCTCGCCCGCTACGACGAGGTGGCCAGGGGCGTCATCGACCACGCGCTCCGCTTCACGGTCAGCCGCACGCGCCGCGCGTACGTCTATCCCGCCCGGCACTACGCGAGCAGCTACACGAGCAAGCGGCTGCCGCCGATGGGCCTGCGCCTGCGCCTTCGCAAGAGCTTCCCGGTGGCGAGCTTCCCGCCGCAGGCGCGCGTCGTGCTGCGGGCGCTCAAGCGCTACGGGATGATCGTCGCCGACAACGGCTCGAGCTGGTACATCTCCGGCGCCCCCGACCCCGGCTGGGACAACGACCAGCTGCACACGCTCCACCGCGTGAAGGGCTCGGCCTTCCGCGTCGTCAACACGTCGAAGCTCAGACCCTGAGCACCCAGTAGCGGCATCGCGGCGTCACGTCCGCGCGATGTAGACGAGGAACTCGTGGTCCGCGGTCGGCTCTTCGTCGGCGTAGCCGCCGCGCACGTCGACCTGCCCGAACCCGGCGCGGTCGAGCATGAGGAGCAGTTCATCCCGGAAGTACATGCGCATCGAAATCGCGCGCTCTTCCGCAGCGACGAGTGTCCCGTCCCGCCGCTTCTCGGCGCGGATTTCCAACACGGCCCGCTGGTCGAGTGGGTCGATTTCGACCGTGCGCGAGCGAAGCTCGAAGTCGAAGCCGTCGCCGCTGCGCCGCCGGTCTCCCGACCGCGGCCACGGCCCCGGGAGGCCTTTCCGCTCCTCGGACGTCCACTGTCGCCAGAGACGGGCGTTCGCATACGGGACCTCGTTGTCCAGCAGAAGCGTTCCACCCGGCTCGAGGCAGCGGTGAAACCGGCAGAGCGCTTCCTGATCCTCCGGTCGGCTGCTGCCCAGGCCGAAGACGCCGCAAGCCACTACCGTCGCGTAATGACGGGGAGGATCCAGCTCGTGGAGTGGCTGCACCAGGAGTGTCGGGTCGAAGCCCTCTTGCCGGGCTCGCTCCCTGCAGAGGGAGATCATGTCGGGGGACACATCACATCCGTCGACATCGAGTCCGTCACGAAGCCAAGGCAGCAACAGCCTGCCGGTGCCGCATCCGGCATCGAGCGCCGGCTGCCCTCGCTCGACAAAGCGGCCGAAGTACTCGATCTCCTCGCCTTCGGTGACGAACTCCGCCCACCACTGGGCAATCAGGCCGTAGTGCCACGTCTGCGCCTTCCTCTTGGTCACCGATTCATCTCGATCGCGAGGCCCTCGAGTGCGGAGCGCCGCACGAAGGGCTCAGGCACAGAGATCCCGGGCGACTCCCGTATAGATCTCGACGCAGCGCTCGACGCTCGCCAGATCGACCCACTCGTCCACGGCGTGGGCGCCCTCGCCCGCCGGCCCGAAGACCACGCTGGGGATCCCGGCGGCCGAGAAGAGTGCCGCTTCGGTCCAGTACGGGGCGCCGACGATCTCCGGGTCTCCCGCGAGGCGGCAGACGAGCCCGACGATCTCCTCCCCCTCCGCCGTGTTGAACGGCTCGCGCGCGACGGGCACGCGGATCTCGCCGTCGACGTCGCCGAGAAGCCCGCGCAGCTCGGACTCGACGTGCGCCACCGACTCGCCGGGAATCGTCCGGCGCTCGCCCTTCAACAGGCACCGCTCGGGGTAGCTCGAGAACTCCTGCCCTCCCTCGATCACCGAGGCGTGGAGGGAGCCGCTGCCGAGCAGCGCGTTAGCCGGGTCGGCGCGCAGGCGGCCGTCGAGCTCGGCGAGCCGGGAGAGCACGGGACCCATGTTCGCGATCGCGTCGACGCCGAGATCCGGGCGCGAGCCGTGCGCGGCGCGCCCGCGGGTCTCGATCTCGAAGGCGACGAAGCCCTTGTGCGCGAGCACGAGGCGGAGCTCGGTCGGCTCGGCGACGATCGCCGCGTCCGCGCGGTAGCGCCCGGCGATCCGGGCGCTGCCGATGCTCGCCACCTCCTCGTCGCAGGCCGCGGTGACGAGGACGTCGCCCCGGAGGCCGTCCGCGGCCGCGGCGGCGCCCGCGAGCATGATCGCCGCGAGCCCGCTCTTCATGTCGTAGGAGCCGCGGCCGTGCAGGCGTCCGTTCTCGACGGTCGGCTCGAACGGTGCTTCCATGCCGGCCGTACCGACCGTGTCCATGTGCGCGTTCAGGAGGAGCGCGCGCCCGCCGCCCGTCCCGCGGGCGATACCCACCGCGTTGAACCTGCCCGGCGCAACCTCGTCGACCTCGGCCTCGAGGCCCGCGCTCTCGAGCCAGCCGGCGACGAAGCGGGCGATCTCGCCCTCCCCCGCGGCACCCGCGACGAGGTCGGGGTTGATCGAGTCGATGCGGACCAGCTCGGAGACGAGCCCGGCGACGTCGGTGCTCGCCACTACGCGTAGGGCTGGTCGAACTCCAGGGGCACGCCCGCGATCCTACTCGGCGCGATCCGGCGCGGGCTCCGTCTCCTCCCCGGGCTCCTCGTGCTCGACGAACTCGACCTCGAGGCGCTCGATCCGCTGGCCCGCGAGCTCCACGACCCGGAAGCGGAGACCGTCCCAGTCGACCTCGTCGCCCTTCTCGGCCACCCGCCCGAGCGCGCCGAAGACGAACCCGGCGACAGTGTGGTAGTCCTCCTCGGGGAGCGATTTCCCGAACTGCTCGTTGAAGTCGTCGATCGTGAACGTGCCGTGGATGAGGACGTGGCCGTTCTCGAGCTGCTGGATCGACTCGTTGGGGAGGTCGTACTCGTCCTCGATCTCG
>DATBJE010000104.1:0-1811 GCA_036556565.1 Gaiellaceae bacterium | reverse complement strand
CGCGGCGACACCACGACATTGGCAACCACGCGGCATACCTGACCGCGAAGAACGAACGAGGAGAGGCGGAAACATATGGGAGCGCAGATGCGGGTCTACCGCCAGCGCATCCGGTCCGTCCAGGCGACCAAGAAGATCACCCGGGCGATGGAGCTCATCGCGGCATCGCGCGTGGTGAAGGCGCAGCAGCGCGTCAAGGAGTCCTCCCCGTACGCCCGCGCGATCACGCGTGCGGTGTCGGCCGTGGCCACCTACTCCGATGTCGACCACCCGCTGACCACCGAGCACGAGAACGTCCGCCGGGCAGCGGTGCTCGTCGTCACCTCCGACCGTGGCCTGGCGGGCGCCTACAGCTCGTCGGTCATCAAGGAGAGCGAGCGCCTCATCGGTGAGCTGCGCGACGAGGGCAAGGAGGTCGTTCCCTACCTCGTCGGCCGCAAGGCCATCGGCTTCTACCGGTTCCGCAAGCGCGACTACGCCGCCGAGTGGAGCGGGTTCACGGACCAGCCGAACTTCGAGGTGGCCCGCGAGATCGCCGAGCGCGTGGTGCTGGACTTCACCAAGGACTACGAGGAGGGCGGGGTCGACGAGGTCCACGTCGTCTTCACCCGGTTCGTCAACATGGTGACCCAGGAGCCCGAGGTCATCCGCATGCTCCCCCTCGAGGTCGTCGAGGGCGAGGAGCCGCCGGCGGACGAGGACGTGCTGCCGCTGTACGAGTTCGAGCCGAGCGCCGAGGACGTCCTCGACGCGCTGCTGCCGAAGTACGTCGGCTCCCGCCTCTACAACTGCCTGCTCCAGGCGGCTGCCTCCGAGCTGGCCGCGCGCCAGAAGGCCATGAAGTCGGCCACGGACAACGCCGAGGAGCTCATCAAGAAGTACACCCGCCTGGCCAACCAGGCCCGCCAGGCTGAGATCACCCAAGAGATCAGCGAGATCGTGGGCGGCGCCAGCGCCCTCGCCGACGCCAAGTAAGAAGGTAGAGAGAACACATGACTGCCACCGTTTCCGAAGAGACCAAGGCCCCGCAGGCCGGCGGCGTCGGGCGGATCGCCCGCATCATCGGCCCGGTCGTCGACGTGGAGTTCCCCGTCGACGCCATGCCGGAGCAGTACAACCTGCTCAAGACCGAGGTCGAGCTCTCGGGTGAGAAGAAGAACATCAACCTCGAGGTCGCCCAGCACATCGGCGACAACATGGTCCGCGCGATCTCGCTGCAGCCCACTGACGGCCTCGTCCGCGGCAGCACCGTCCAGGACACCGGCGGCCCGATCACGGTGCCCGTCGGCGACGTCACCCTCGGCAAGGTGTTCAACACCACCGGTGACGTGCTCAACCTCGAGGAGGGCGAGCGCTTCGAGGTGAACGAGCGCTGGGGCATCCACCGCAAGGCCCCGGCCTTCGACCAGCTCGAGTCCAAGACCCAGATGTTCGAGACCGGCATCAAGGTCATCGACCTGCTGACCCCCTACGTGCAGGGCGGAAAGATCGGCCTCTTCGGTGGTGCCGGTGTCGGCAAGACGGTGCTCATCCAGGAGATGATCGCCCGTGTCGCCCGCGACCACGGTGGTGTGTCGGTGTTCGCCGGTGTCGGCGAGCGCACCCGTGAGGGCAACGACCTCATGGTCGAGATGGAGGAGGCCGGCGTCCTCGGCCAGACCGCCCTCGTCTTCGGCCAGATGGACGAGCCGCCGGGCACCCGCCTTCGCGTCGCGCTCTCCGCGCTGACCATGGCGGAGTACTTCCGCGACGTGCAGAAGCAGGACGTGCTCCTCTTCATCGACAACATCTTCCGCTTCACCCAGGCGGGC
>DATBJE010000103.1:0-12691 GCA_036556565.1 Gaiellaceae bacterium | reverse complement strand
TCCATGCAGCACCCCTCCTCCGGCAGTCCACACCAGTTGGTCTGCGAAGGTCTCTCCCGCCGCGTTCGCGGCCGGCGCCACCGGGCCGATCAGGCCGGGCGATGACGATGACGCCCGTCGGGGATACTGCCCCTCGTTCCGCTCACTCTATCCGAGCGGCTCCGCCACCGGTTCTTAGCCCGCTCTCACGCCGCTCTGAGGCGGCTCTCAGGATCGTCGGGGAGACTGCAGTCCGTGGCCGATCTCGACATCCCTCTCAGCCGGCGCCGCGCCCTCCAGCTCGCCGGCGGCCTCGGGCTCGCGGCCGTCGTCTCCGCCTGCTCGTCGGACGGAGGCTCGGCCGGCTCCGGCGCCGCTGCGAGCGCGACCACCACGGCCGCCTCCAGCGGGACGTCCACGACGGCGCCCTCGTGCGTCCTCATGCCCGAGCTCACCGAGGGCCCCTACTACCTCGACCTCGATCTCGTGCGCAGCGACATCGCCGAAGGCCGGCCGGGGCTTCCTCTCGACCTTCGCGTGGCCGTCGTGGACGCAGGCTCCTGCGAGCCGATCGAGGGCGCCGCCGTGGACGTCTGGCACTGCGACGCCGGGGGCGCCTACTCGGGCGTCCAGGGTGCCGAGGGCGAGACCTTCTGCCGCGGCGTGCAGATGACCGACTCCGGCGGCACGGCCGAGTTCCGCACCGTGTTCCCGGGGTGGTACTCGGGGCGCGCCGTCCACATCCACGTCAAGGTGGCCGCCGACGGCGACCAGACGCACACCGGGCAGCTCTTCTTCGACCGGGCGACGCTCTCCGACGTCTACGCAGCCGAGCCGTACGCCGCCCGCGGCGAGCCCGACGTCTCGAACGAGAGCGACGGCATCTACCAGGAGAGCGGCGGCGTCACCGTCGTCGCGGTGACCCTCGACGACGAGTCGTCGTCCGGCTCCGTCACGCTCGGGATCGACCGGGCCTAGGACTCATCAGTCTCGGCGGTTCTGTTCCGAATCGCTCTTTCTCCACGCCCAGATGATCCCGGCGAGGGCGACGACCATGAACACGGCGAAGCCGACCCAGAGCATCGTCGGCGAAGGCTAACGATCCGGCATGGCCCAACGGCTCGCGGACGGCGAAGAGCACGTGGCAGACCGCACGAGTCGGTGGAAAACGTGACATACTGCACCATGTCGATGAGGGCCGGCTTGCGACCGCGGATCGATCTCGTCGCGATTGCGCACTGGAAGCGCCTCGCTCTGCCACGGGTGCGGCTACGCCCGGCAGGAGGCCCCATCTCCGGGTCGTCGCTACTGGCGAACGCAGCCCTCTGGCGGGTCCGACCGGTGGAGCGGCTCGCCCTTCCACTCGCCGTCGTCGTGGTCGCGGGCGTGAGCGGGACGGCAATCGCACTCCTCATCCACCCGGACGCACCGGGGGGCGTCGCGCTGTCGAAGATCGCCGCTTCGATACGAGGGGCTGTGGCGCCGGCGGAACCGTCTCGTGTCGTGCAGGCGCGGAAGGTCGCGGCCCGTCCGTCGCCAGAGCGGGCCACGGATCTGCCGCAGGCAGCGCCATCGCCCGGTTCCGCCCTGGCGAGTCAGATCGGCATGGCGCAGGCGTCCGATCGTGACCAGCGGGATAACATCGTGAAGGCGGGCGACGGGACAACGGATTCCGACCCGCCGGCGGCAGAGAACGGAGCGCCCGAAACGCCGGTGAGCCAGAATCCCTCGAATCCTGCCGTCGAGCCGGGCGACGAAGAACCGGCTCCCGAGGAGCCCCCGGCTCCGGCGTCGGCCCTCCCGTTCGACGTGCTCGAATCGACGCTCGGACAACTGGGTGTGAACCCGACGATGATCGACCCGGAGACGCTCCTCGCAACGGTTGCGGTCGACATGGGAGCCGAGTCCACCCCGTAGGCACCGGGCGACTTCGCGTTGCCCTCCGACGAGGAGTAGGATCGCCGATGTGATTGGCCCCGCGGTGACCCGTGGGGCGAGAACTGGCCGGGGGGCAGATCATGAGTCACAACGTTCATCGGAGCTGGGCCGGGGCGGTTTCGCTGCCCGCTCGACCCAGCCGCCACAGCGCAATAAATCGCCGGCTCCTGTCGCGGTCGCGATTGAACCGGTGGGGCATCAGTGCCTCGGGAGCAGCAGCGATCGGGCTTTCGACGACGTCGGCGATCGCGTTCGTGCTGGGCTGGGCGACGGAGCCGCTCACCCTTCTGTCGGTCGTCCTGATCGCAATCTGGTTCCTATCGGGGCTAGGCGCGCTCATCGCCGGAGCCTTCGCACTCGGCGGAGAGGGCCGTCTGGATCGCACGCTGGGTCTCATCTCGTTCGCGTATGTCGCTCTGTGCGCCGTCGCACTGACGTTGCTCAGCGCCCTGAGCTAGAGAACGAAAACCCCGCCTGAGCGGGGCTTTCTTGGAGCGGGCGAAGGGAATCGAACCCTCACCACCAGCTTGGAAGGCTGGGGCTCTACCATTGAGCTACGCCCGCGCTCTCCCAACGATAGCCGCTTCCCCAAAGGGGGGATAGCCGCGCTCTCGGGCAGGCGCGATCATGCGAGGCAGCATCGAAGACGAGGCGATGCGGTCGCGCCTACGGGACAAGGGAGACGCGTGACGCTCGAACGTATCAACGAGTTCAGCCCGCGAAGTGCCGCAGTTGCCTACGGCGGCTTCATGACCGTCTGGGTGGTGGCGTTCGCCAACACCGAAGGCGTGCTGCCCGGGATTCTGATCGCCCTGCTCCTGCTCCTCCCCGGCGCGGTCTCGTTCGCGCTCGGCTACGTCGTCGGCAAGTGGTGGGCCCTCTACCTCACCGCCGTGCCGATCGTCGCCGCCGCGGTGGTGGGCGGTCTGCCGTCGCCGCTGTGGGCGGCCGTCGTCCTCTTGACGGCCTTCCCCGGCGCGCCGCTGGTCGTGGCCGGCGTGTACGTCCGCGACTGGCTCGCGCGGCGCGACTCCGGCTACGTCGATCCCTGGCTGATCTAGCTTCGGTCATATCCTTCACGGCGTGGCGCACTCGCCGTGGAGCTGGCCGCCGGCGTGGGTCGAGCTCGCTCTCGTCGCCGTCCTCGTAGGGGCCTACGCCCACGCGGCGCGCCGGCACCGACCGACCCGACGCCAGGCCGCCTGCTTCGGGGCGGGGGTCGCTCTCCTCCTCGCCGTGCTGGCCACCCCGCTCGCGACGCTCGCCCACCACTACCTCCTCTCGGCCCACCTCGTGCAGAACGTGGCGCTGGCCGAGTGGGTTCCCATGCTCCTCGTCCTCGGGATTCCGGCCTCGCTGGCCGCCGAGATCGGCCGCTTTCGCACCGTCCGGCTTCTGACGAAGCCGACGGTCGCCCTCCCGCTCTGGCTCGCCGCCTACGCCGTCTGGCACGTCCCGATCGCCTACGACACGGCGCTCGAGCACCACGCGCTCCTCCACCTCGAGCACGTCACCTACCTGATCGCCGGCGCGCTGCTCTGGTGGCCCATCCTCCAGGCGAGCCCCTGGAACCTCACCGCGGGGGCGAAGTCCGTGTACCTCTTCGTCGCCTTCGTCTTCGCGAGCCCGCTCGGCCTTCTGCTCGCGCTCCTGCCGAGCCCGATCTACGACTTCTACGCGGACGCGCACCGCGTCTGGGGCCTGACGACGCTCGAGGATCAGCAGATCGCGGGCATCGCGATGGCGATGAGCGAGGCCATCGTGTTCTTCACGGCGTTCACGGTGTACTTCGTCCGCTTCATGGCGGAGGAGGAGGCCGACCTCGGGCAACAGCCGCACGGCTGATCGGAGGGGCGGCCTACTCCTCCCGGCCGGGAAACTTGCGCGCGGCGTCGCGGACCTGCCCGACGTCGAGCGTCATCTCGAGCAGGCCGACCTGCTCGTCGTAGACGCCGGCGTCGACCTGCTCCTTGACGTCCTCCTCGAGGATGTGAACGACGGGGAGCCCCAACTGGACTCCTGCGAGCGGACCCACGTAGGCGGGATCTCCCACCGTCACCGTCTCGGCTGCGACCTCGAGCGACTCGAGATCGGCGGCGCCGAGGACGACGACGAGATCGTCCGCGCCGTACTGGTCGACCAGCCCCGCGATGCGGTCCTGGTTCTCCGGGTCCATCGCCCCGGCCGCCGTTCAGACGAAGCACTCCGTCTCGACGAAGACCACCTCGGCGCCCGCCGAGCGCACGCACTCGGCGATCGCAGGGCCGGGAACGCCGTCCCGCTCTCCGAGGGCGATCACCTTCTTGCCGTCGAGCTTCACTGAGCCTCACCTCCTTCAGCCCCGAGCGTGGCGAACGCCCGCTCGATGTCGTCCTTGCTCACCTCGCCGGAGAGGCGCTCGAGCTCCTCGCCGTCGCGCATGAGCACGTAGGTCGGGAGCCCGAACACGCGCAGCTCCCGACAGACCTCGCGGTTCTCCGCCGAGTTGACCTTCACGACCCGGACGGCGCCTCCCGCCTCCTCCTCCAGCTGGGCGATCGTCGGCATCATGGCCAGGCAGGGCTGACAGCGCGGCCCCCAGAAGTCGACGAGCACGCTACCCTCCCTCGTCAGGTCGTGGTACGTGTCGACGGTGGCGTCGGTTGGCACGGCTACTCCTTTCCCGGTTCCAGGATGATCGACAGTCCGTCCGCGAGCTCGGTCATGCGCCCGAGGAAGAGCGAGCCCTTCGCCAGGAGCATCGTCGAGCCGATCTCGCCGGCGCGCAGGGCCGCGAGCCCGTGCGGGAGCCACGGGACGGCCGAGGCGACGTGCCCCTGCGTCGGCGAGAAGCCGGGCAGGCCGTGCGAGCGCTCGAAGCCGTCGAGCTCCTCGCGCGCGAGCTCTCCGCGCCGGACGGCGAGGGCGCCGATGAGCCTGTAGTTGCGACTGGGGACGTTGCCGGCCCCGGCGGGCTCGGTGATCTCCGGGTCGTGGAGCTCGGTCGCGTAGCGGTCGACGTCGAGAATCCCGCGCCCGAGCCGCTCGAGCGGCTCGACGACGAGGTCCTCGAGCACGGCCTGCTGGGCCGAGCCCGAGCCCACCCGGTGGCGTCCGACCGCGTCGAGCCGGACCTCGGGAGCGCCGTCGCCGGGCGGGCCGACGAGGGCGGCGAAGCCCGCCAGCACGTCCTCGAGCACGGGCACCTCGTTCCGGAGAGCGCCCTCGAACTTCATGCCCAGCTTCGCGAGCGAGCCGCCCGCGACGACGACCACGTGCGGATAGACGCCGGCCGCGACCAGTGACGCCGCGACGACGAGCGCGTGGACCGGCCCGCAGCAGAACGCCTTCACGTCGCTCCCCGAGGCGTTTGCGCACCCGGCCTCCTCGGCGATCGCCTTCGCGAGGTTTCCGCCGCCTCGCTGGTACCGGTCGCCGACCGCCTCCTCCCCGCACCCGATCGCGTACTGGACGTCCTCGGCCGGGAAGCCGGTGGCGCGAAGCAGGTGCTCGAGCGCGAGCGAGCCGGTGGTCTTGCAGGCGAGGTTCTCGAGGAGGACGGCGGCGGAGAGGCTCTCGTCGAGGTCGTGCGCGGGGACGATTGATCCGAGGACGCGCTCACCCTCGCCGATCGTGAGAGCGCCGTCCTGCGCGGCGACGCCGTCGAGCTTGAGGAGGCCGAAGCTGTCCGACTCCTGCATGCGGCGGTAGAGCTCGGGCTCGTCCACGATGAGGCCGAACGGGCCCTCGGCCTTCGACTCGACCAGGTGCCGCCAACGCGGGCGCTCGACGTCCCAGAGGTCGCCCGGGCGAATGTTGCCGACGAAGACCTGGTGCGGCCCGTAGGCGACGACGTCGTCGAAGGCGCGGAGGGCACCGGTGATGGAGGCGAGGAGCCCGTCGCCGTCGCCCTGGGCCCGGGCCGCCGCGAGCTCGCGCGCGGGCTTGGAGCCGTGGCGAACGAGGTCCGGCGCGTGAGCGAGGACGAGCGAGCAAGCGTGGATCGCCGCGCGGCCGCTCACGTTCGACTTCCTGTGCATTCGGTGGCGCTTCCGGCACGAATCGCGCGCCACCCGCACGCCGGGCACCGATACGATCGAATCGGGTGGTGGTCCGGGGTGGCCCCGCAATACGGGGTGATCATGCGGGTTCCACCTCCCAGACGGTGGTCGGCTCGACCTCGGCAGCGAGCATCTCGAGCGCGCGCTCGACGATCCGCCGGCGCTCCTCCTCCGCCAGGCCGAACGGGTGCGTGATCGCCGGGCCGCGCACGATTCGGTTCGCTCCGATCATCGTCGCGATCGTCGGCAGCGAGGTCACGAACACCGTCGGTACCCCAGCCCGCTCGATCTCCTTCGCCAGCACTGCCCCGCAGCGCGTCCCGGTTCCTCAGGTTCCCGAGAGGAGGACGGCCTGGACGCCGGCGTCGCGAAGCTCCTCGGCGATCTCCCGCCCGAAGCGAGTCGATGCCGCGACCGGCGTCCCGTTGCCGGTGGTCGTGTAGAAGGTGGCGTGGACGGCGCCGATCCGGCCTGCCTGCTCCAGCGAGCGCACCGTGTCGAGCGGCACCAACCGGTTGGGATCCTCGTTCGCCAGGGTGACGTCGAAGCCGCCGTGGACCGACTCGTACCGGCCGGTGACGAGGCTGTCCTCGGAGCCGATCGGGTAGCGGAGCCAGCCCTGGGCGCGGATCGTCGGCAGGCGGTCGGGATTGCCCTGCGGGACGCAGCCCGCCTCCGTCACGAGCGCGAGCAGCGCGGTCGACAGGTCGGCGACGGGTGCCGGTGGCGGGACGCGGTCGAAGCCGGCGGCCACCTCGCTTCGCGTCTCGCCCTCGAGCTTGGCGAGGAGCAGGTCGATCGCCCGCTCCGCACCGCTCTTCTCGGCGATCCGATTCCGCCGGAACCCTCGCGGCAGGTAGCCCTCCTCCTCCGGCGAGCCGAGCTCCCTGCCCGCGGCCAGGGCCCCGGCGAGCTGCGCCATCCGCGGAAGCGCGTCGCGCATGCCGGCGACGTTGACCGCCGTCGGGACGATGAGGGTCTTCCCGTCGGCCGCTGCCACGCCGGGGTTCTCCTCGTGCATGGCGGCGAGGGCGGGGATCCCCAGCCGGTCCGAGACGGCGCGCGCGAATTGCGCACACGCGTAGCCGTAGCGGCCCGACCCGAACGCCGGGCCCGCGACGACGAGATCCGGGCCTTCCACCTCGACGAGGGCGACGAGCCGATCGACCGCCTCGTCCTCGTGCTCGGCGAAGTAGTCGTCGCCGCACGCGAGCGTGGCGACGATCTCGATCCCGTCGAGCGCCGCGGCGAGCCCGCGACCGGGCCCGACGGCGCCGTCGAGGCGCGTCGGCGGCGTCTCGGCCGCCTCCTCCCCGCCGAGGCCGGCGAAGAACTGGTTGAGGTAGTGGACGGCGTTCACGCGCTCACCAGGCCGTCGCGGTCAGGGCCAGCTGCCCCATCTGGTTCGTTGCGCCCAGGTAGTTGCGGACGGGGACGGGGCCGGCGTCCGCTGCCGGCGTGCCGTCGAGCAGCGTCTCCCCGCCGAGGACGCGCTCCGGCACCCACGCCGGAACGAGCTCCTCGGCGTTGCCGGCGGAGACGATCGAGTCGGCCTCGGCGACCCAGTCCGTCAGGCCCGGGTTGGTGGACTCGGGATCGGCCATCTCTGCCACGATCACGGTCGTCCGCATGCCCGCCCCCTCGCACGCGCGGACGGTGAGCATGACGTCCGTGTGGGAGTTCCCGCCGGCGTCCGTGGTCACGATCACGCCGTCGGCGCCGAGCCGGGCCGCCTCGGCGGCGGCTGCCTCCGCGGCGCGCTGCTTGTCGTCCGCCGTCTGCTCGTAGCCCCGCATGAGGACGAGCCCCGCGAAGCGGAGCCGCTCGCCGTGCTCCCGATACAGGCCGCGCACGAGCTCGTTCCGCTGGAAGGCGATCGTCGGGTTTCGCAACGCAGCCCAGTGGTACTCCCCGCAGGTCACTGCTCCGTCGAGCACCTCGCACGGGTCGACCGCCCGCGGCAGCCCGGCCTGTCCGGCGGGCACCCCGTACAGGTACTGGTAGTAGAGCGGCCCCAGGTCCGACAGCTGGACGAGCGCGGCAACTGCCGGCAGGCTCTCGTCCGCCGGGCCGAGCTCGAACCGCTCCACCGCCGACGGCTCGGCGTCGAGCGTCGGGCGACAGATCTCCTCGGCGACCGAGAGCGTCGTTCGTCGGGCCCAGGCCTCGAGCTCCTCGTTGCGGACGCCCTCGCGCGGACCAAACGTGAGGACGACGTTCGTCGCGTGCGCGAACGGCGTGAGCGTCGCGCCTGGACCGGCGAGGTCGACGATGGACTCCTGCTCGTGCAGCGGACGCTCCTCGGCGGGGAAGTCGAGACACGAGAGGACGACGACCCCGTCGAGGCGGTTCGTCCGGCCCTCGCCGGCACGCCCGTCGGTCGGGAAGGCTGCGCGACCGTCGGGCCGGATCCGAGGCTCGACCGCGTCGAGCACGTGCGTGACGCGGACGGGCTCGCCGGCGGGCACGACCTCGACCTCGACACCGTCGAGCGCCGGCACGTCGACGAGGAAGTCGGACGAGAAGCGCGCGAGCTCCCAGGCCATCAGGCGGCCCTCCGGGACCCGAGCCGCTCGGAGACCTCGGCCGCCGTGGCGGCGCAGAGCTCGCCGACCGCCGGAAGCCTCGACTCGGGAAGCCGGTACGCGGGAGCCGAGACGGAGACCGCGGCGACGCAGGACCCGAGCGCGTCGAAAACCGGGGCGGCGACCGCGTTCAGGCCCAGCTCGAGCTCCTCCACCGCCACCGCGAAGCCGGCCTCGCGCGTCCGTTCGAGCTCGACGCGCAAGGCGCGCCGGTCAGTGATCGTCCTCGGCGTCACCTTCGCGAGCCGGCGAGGCGCGTCGCGGTCGCCGAAGGCGAGCAGGGCCTTCCCGTTCGCAGTCGCGTGGAGCGGCGCGGCGCGGCCCGTCCAGTCGGTGATCCCGACGAAATGCACGGCGTCGACCTGGAGGACGTTGAGCGCCCGCTCGCCGTCGCGCACGGCAAGGTTGACAGTCTCCCCCGTGCGCTCGGCCAGACGATCGAGCGGCTCACGCGCGGCGTCCGCAAGCGTGAGCCCGCGGACGGCGAGCGCGCCGAGGCGGGCGAGCTCCGGTCCGGGCACGAACCGTTCCCCTTCGCGCCTGACGAGCCCCCGCCGCTCGAGCGTGCCGAGCAGGCGCGAGACGGTGCTCTTGTGCAGGCCGAGCTCCGTGGCGAGCTCGGTGACGCCGAGATCGGGGCGTTCCTCGCCGAAGGCTGCGAGGATCGCCAGTGCCTTGTCGGCCGACTGCACGTTGCGCATTGTGCAACAGCGAAGCCAGATGCGCAACCAAATGCGTCAGGGCCCGCCGGCGACCTCCTCGGGGGTCTCGTACCAGCGCTTGCGCTCGCCGATCCGCGCCCGGAGCTTCCACGCGCGCGACTTCGGCTCGGCGTCGATCCGCTCCGTCAGAGCGTCGATGCGGGCCGCGACGCGCTCGCGCTCCTCGGCGGGCAGGTCGTAGCCCGCGAGCTGCTCGCGGCTGACGGCGAGGTTGCCGGTGAAGGTGCGCCAGAGCCCCCAGTCGTCGGCGACGACCTCCGCGACGCGGGCGGCATTCAGCGAATCGCCGTCCGCCTCCTCGACCGGGTGTCCGTGCAGCATGGCCAGCGAGTCGCCGACGTCCTTCTGGTTGAGCTCGGCGATCTGCAGCTTCGTGAGGAGGAGCTCGGCGAGCGGCACCGTCACCGGCTCGAGCTCCAGGCGCTCCTCCAGCGGGATGCTGTGGGACATGCGAAAGACGCCGACGAAGACGTCGACCTGCCGCTCGTTCTCGACGTCGAAGAACAAGAGCCGTTCCTTGCCCTGCAGGGCGTTGAACGCTACGTGCGGCTCGTAGCCGAGCTCGGCGAGGAGCTTCGCGCAGGCCGGGGCGGTCCGGCGCGACGTGACGAAGTCGAGGTCCTGGTACGACCGCCGGAAGGGCGGCGCGAGGCCGTCGGCCGCGCGCAGGCGAACGGCGACTCCGCCGAGGAGGCGAAGCGTCACGCCGCGCTCCTCGGCCACGGCGAGCAGCCGGCCGGCCTCGTCGACGATGTCGGGCACGATCTCGGGCACGGCGCCCAACACTACTCCCGGACGCGGTGCGGGGACCCGTACACTCGTCGCGATGGGCGCGGCGTTCACGGCACGCGGGCTCGCGAAGCGCTACGGGGCCGTGACGGCCCTCGACGGCGTCGACCTCGACGTCGACGAGGGCGAGCTCGTCGGGCTTCTCGGCCCGAACGGCGCAGGCAAGTCCACGCTCGTCAAGATCGGGTGCGGCCTCGTCCGCGCCACCGCCGGCGAGGCGACTGTGTGCGGAGCGCGGGCCGGCTCGGCCGAAGCGCGGCGCGCGATGGGCTACCTGGCCGAGCTCTTCCGCTTCCCCGGCTGGACGACCGCGGACGAGCTGCTCACCCTGCACCAGCGCCTCGCAGGCTCGCCCGGGGGACCGGCCGAGCGGGCGGAGCTCCTCGAGCTCGTCGGGCTCTCTGAGGCACGCGGCCGTCGCGTCGAGACCATGTCCAAGGGGATGCAGCAGCGGCTCGGGATCGCACAGGCGCTCGTGGGGACGCCTCGCTTTCTCTTCCTCGACGAGCCGACCAGCGCCCTCGACCCCGGCGGGCGGCGAACGGTCCGCGGCCTCCTCGAGGAACTGCGCCGCCGCGGCGTCGCCGTGCTCCTCAACTCCCATCTCCTGAGCGAGATCGAGCTCGTGTGCGATCGGGTCGTGATCCTCGCGCGCGGGAAGATCGTCGCCGAGGGGCGGCCGTCGGACCTCGCGCGCCCGCGCGGCGTCGAGGTCGACGTCGAGGGCGACACGAGGCTCTTCGCGGGAGCGTCGCGGGAGGACGCCCCGCGGATCGTCGCCGACCTCGTCGCGGCCGGGGAGCACGTCTACGGCGTCCGCGTGCTCGAGACGACGCTCGAGGAGATCTACCTCGAGGCCGTCGGGGACGACGCCGGATGAGCGGCGTCGCGGTCGTCGTCGCCTACGCCCTCCGCGAGAGCCTGCGCCGGCGCGTGTTCCTCGTCGTGCTCGTGCTCACCGCCGCGTTCGTCGCCCTCTACTGGCTGGGCGCCGAGAAGGCGTTCGACACGGTCGACGAGAACGCGCCGCCGCCCGCAGCCGCCCTGGCGGGAATCGACACGCGCACGCTCACCGGCGCGACGCTCTTCGGGCTCTCGATGTTCGGGACGCTCTTCCTCGGCGCCGTCCTCGCCGCCTTTCTCACCCTGAGCGTCGTGCGCGGTGACGCCGAGCGCGGGCTCTTGCAGCCGCTCGTCGTCCGCCCGATCGGCCGCGCGTCGCTCCTCGTCGGCCGGTTCCTCGCTGCCGCAGGGGTCTGCACGGTCTACGTCCTGGCCGTCTTCGGCGCGAACCTCTGGATCACCTGGGAGACGGGCGACTGGCAGCCCGACCGGATCGCCAAGCCTGCGCTCCAGCTCGCCGCCGCGGTCGCGGTCGTCGCAGCCATCTCGCTTCTCGGCTCCGTCTTCCTCTCGGCGACCGCGAACGGCATCGCCGTCTTCATGCTCCTCGGCGCCGGGCTCGTCGCGGGCCTCCTCGGCCAGATCGGCGAGGTGCTCGGCTCCCGGACGCTCCAGAACGTCGCGACCGTCTCGTCCTGGGTTCTTCCGTTCGAGGCCCTCTACCAGGACGGCCTCAACGCCATCACCGCCGACACGCGCGGCTTCACCGAGTTCGCGCTCCAGCTCGGCCCGTTCGGCGGGGCACAGGCCGCGGGCCCGTTCCTCTGGCCCTGGACGATCGCCTACCTCGCGATCGTCGGCGGGATCGCGATCGCAGGGTTCGCCAGGAAGGATCTCTAGCGCGCCGGCCCGAGCCGTGCCTCGAGGCTCGTTACGCGCGCGTGGAGGGCGTTCACCTGGGAGACGAGGTCGTCGAGGGCGGCGACGTCGGTGAGCCCGTCGAGCCGGCTGCGGAGCTGGGCGGCCTCCAAGGCCGCGTCGCTCGTCTGCTCCATCAGGAGACCGAGCTCCTCCTCGATGAGAGCGATCTCGTGCTCGGAGTAGCTCGTCGCCGCTTCGGCCTCCCGAGCTGCGCGGGTCGCATCGTTCCGAGCCTTCGCCACCTCCGCCGCGCTGGCGAGGTGGAGGCGCTTCGCCACCTTCTCCGCCGCGCGCTCGTCCGAGGCCAGCACGACGAGCGCGAGGACGAGTGCGGAGCACACGACGAGGCTGATGGCGGCGAGCAGGCCAGTGCCCGAGATGCCTTCCTCCCGTGCCATCTGCGGGAAGTTCGGCTCCATGCAGCAGGGATCGACCACTTCGAGCTTCCTCTTGAGCGCCGTGGAGGAACGTGCGAGCCGCAGGCGAAAGAAGCGAGTGAACGTCGTCCGGAGGAAGAAAACAGATGCCCAGCGAGAAGAACTCCACGCGGGCCCAGCTCGCGCTCCTCGCCGCCCTCGCGCGAAACCGCGGCGAGCTCGACGCGGCGACGCTCGAGCGCCTCCTCCGCCTCGTCGAGGGCACGAGACCCACCTCGTAATCAGTCGGGACGGCCGGATTCGAACCGGCGGCCGCGAGGCTCGACCTAGACGGCGTCGCCGGCGCGCTCGGCGGAGGCTCCGACGAGCGGCCCGACGCAGAAGTGCTCCATGTGCCGCTCCGCGAGCCGGCTGTGGTATTCGCCGAACTCCGCCGTGGCGTCCTTGCCGCCGTAGATGCGGGCCACGAAAGGCCCGCCCGGGTGGTGGTCCTTCCA
>DATBJE010000102.1:0-10446 GCA_036556565.1 Gaiellaceae bacterium | reverse complement strand
GTTCGCCGCCACCGGCGGCCTGCACGCGACCGGCCTCTTCTCCGCCAACGGCGACCTGCTCTGCGTCCGCGAGGACGTCGGGCGCCACAACGCGATGGACAAGGTCGTCGGCTGGTCGCACCTCGCCGGGGGACTGCCCCTTACCGACGGCATCCTCTGCGTCAGCGGTCGCCTGTCGTTCGAGCTCGTCCAGAAGGCGGCGGTGGCCGGCTGCCCCGTGCTCGTCGCGGTCGGGGCCCCGTCGACCCTCGCGGTCGACCTGGCGGCCGACCGCGGCGTCACGATCTGCGGCTTCGTGCGCGGCGGCCGTGTGAACGTCTACACGGAGCCCGGGCGAGTCACGTGACCTTCGCCGTCCCGGGGGAGGCGTACGACCGGTTCATCGGCCGGTACAGCTACCGGCTCTGCGACGCGCTGGCCCGCGCGGCGGGCCTCGCCTCGGACGCCAGCGTGCTCGACGTCGGCGCCGGGACCGGGATGGGGACGCGCCGTCTCGCCGAGCTCGTCGGGCCCGAGCGGGTCACGGCCGTCGATCCCTCGGAGCCGTTCGTCGAGGCGCTCCGGGCGCGGCTGCCGGGGGTCGACGTCCTCCTCGCGCCCGCCGAGCAGCTCCCCTTCGAGGACGCGACCTTCGACGCCGCCTTCGCCCAGCTCGTCGTCAACTTCATGGCCGACCCCGCCGCCGGTGTCGCCGAGATGCGCCGCGTGACGCGGTCCGGGGGCGCGGTCGCCGCGTGCGTGTGGGACTCCCGCGGTGAGATGACGCTCCTGCGCACGTTCTGGGAGGCTGCCGCGGCCGTCGACCCCGGGCGCAGCGAGCCCGCCGACGAGCGCACGGCGATGCCGTTCATGGGCGAGGGCGAGCTGGCCGAGCTGTGGCGGCAGGTGGGGCTGTCGGAGGTCGAGGAGGGAGAGCTCGTCGTCTCGGCCGACTACGAGAGCTTCGACGACCTCTGGGAGCCGTTCACGAAGGGCGTCGGCCCGGCGGGCGGCTACGCGTCGTCCCTCGAGCCCGAACGGCAGGAGGCGCTGAGGGTCGAGCTCGCCCGGCGCCTGGGCGACCCCGACGGGCCGTTCCGCCTGAGCGCCCGCGCATGGTACGCCGTCGGGACGGCTTGAGTGTCCGGCCAGGCACTGCCCGCCATCGCTTCTGCCCCGCGATCACGCTGCGCGAGAGCCCACCCTTGCCCTCACCAAGGCTTCCCGCCTTGGCTTCGGCCAAGTGCGGGCTCTCGCTTGGTTCCTGCGATGCAGAATTGGGGCAGCAATGCCTGACCGAACACTGGCGGGCGCGCTCCTCGTCGGCGGCGCGAGCACGCGATTCGGATCGCCGAAGGCGCTTGCGCCCTTCGAGGGCGAGACGCTCGCCGAGCGCGGCCGGCGCACGCTCGCCGAGGCGTTCGGGCGCGTGATCGTCGTCGGCAAGGCGGCCGACGCGCTCCCGCTTCCGTTCCCGGTCGAGGACGACGGCAGCGACGTGCGTGCTGCCATCGTGGGCCTCGCCGCGGCGCTGCGCCTCTCCGGCGAGGAGGTCGTCGTCGTTCTCCCCACCGATATGCCGCTCATGACGGCCGACCTGCTCGGCTCGCTCGCCGACGCCCTGGGGGACGCCGACGCGGCCGTGCCGCAGACGGGGCCCCTCCCCGGCGCGTACCGGCGGGCGGCGCTTCCGGTTCTCGAGCGTCGCATCGGGTCGGGCGACCTCGCGCTCCACCGCGCGCTCGCCGAGCTCGACACGCGGGTCGTCCAGTGCGACGAGCGCCTGCTCGCGAACGTCAACGAGCCGTCGGACCTGTCGCCTCGCGACGGAGAGGGCCGGCGGACACGACCTTAGGCCCCGCGGGCCGGCTCCTGTGGTCACGCACGGCGTCGCGGACGTCCCGCAATCGCCGTCCGCGAGGACGCGGATGACGGGTGGCCCTTCGCGTGGCATCGTCGCCGTGTGCGACCGGTCAGCACCATCCTGGAGCGCTTCCGGCGTGCGGCTGCGGTACCCGCCGCGGTCGGCGACGAGCTTGCCGGCGAGCTCGCGCCGCTGTTTCTCGCCCTCGACTCGATCGAGGAGGAAAGCGAGCGCATCCGCCGAGCCGCCGACGAGTCCGTCGCGCGGCGGCTCGGCGCCGCGCGCGAGGAGGCCGCCGGCGAGACCGCCGAAGCGCACCGCCGGGCCGAGGCCGGTCGTGCCCGCGCCCTGGCCGAGCGCCGTGAGGCGCGGGAGGCCGAGGCGCGCTCGCTCGTTGCGGCCGCGGAGGCCGAGGCGCGGGAGATCCGCGAGCGGGGCGCGGCCCGGGTCCCCGACCTGGTCGCCGAGGTCGTCGCCTGCGTGAAGGCGGGGCCGGAGTGAGCGTCGGCTGGGTCGCGGGCAGCACCCGTGCCCGCCTGCTCCTGGGCAGGCGGCTCGGCCCGGGCCCGGCTCTGGCGCTGGCACGCTCGTCCTCGACGGCCGAGGCGCTGGCCACCCTGGCCGCCGGCCCGTACGGGCGCCACGGCGACGTCGGAGCCGATCTCGCCGCCGCGCAGCGCGCCATCGCCGCGACGACGCTCCTGCACCTCCGGCTCCTCGCCGGCTGGTTGCCGCCGAGCGCGGTCGGCCTCGTGCGCGCGCTCGCCGGCTGGTTCGAGGTGGCCAACATCGAAGACCGCCTGGCGTACCTGCTCGGGCACGAGCCGGGGCGCCCCTTCGAGCTCGGCAGCCTGACGCTCGCGTGGTCGGCCGTCGAGCGGGCCCAGACACCGGGCGACCTCCGGGCGGCGCTCGCCGCGTCGGCGTGGGGAGACCCGGGGGACGAGGAGCCCGACGCCGTGCACGCGTCCCTGCGGGTCGCGTGGGCGCGGCGCGTGCTGGCCGAGGTCCCCGAGGCCCAGGCGTGGGTCGGCGGGGCCCTCGCCGTGCTCGTGGCGCGCATGCTCTCTTCCCGCGGCGCCGGAGTCGGGTCGTCGACCGCCCTGACGTCGATCCTGGGTACGCGCTTCGACCGGGCGGTGACGGTCGGGGCCCTCGCGCAGTCGCTTCCCGCCGCTGCCGCCTGGGCGCTCGAGGGGATCGCCGAGCCGGAAGACCTGTGGCGCGCCGAGACGGCGTGGTGGACCCGGGTCGAGCGCGACGCGGAGGCGATGGTGAGCGGACATCGCGAGGGACGACACGCCGTCATCGGCGTGGTCGCGCTCCTCGCCGCGGACGCGCGTCGAGCGGCGGCCGCGCTCGAGGCCGCCGCGCGGGGCAGCGGTGACGTCTTCGAGGAGATCGTCGGTGCGGCAGGCTGAGCGGGCAGTCCCCGCGCGAATGAGCCGCGTGGCCATCGTCGCCCCGGACGGGAGGCTGCGAGAAGCCCTTATCGTCGTCGCCGACGCCGGCGTGGTCGAGCTCGCAGGCACGTTTCCGGCCGCCGAGGGCGCCGCGTTCGATGCCCTTCGCCGCCTCGAGCGGTCGGAGGGGGCCGACGGCCGCGTCGAGCCGCGCCTGGGGGCCGCCGCGACCGATCCCGGGGAGCTCGAGCGGCTGGGACGCCGCGATCTCCTCGCGGGAGAGGTCGAGCTCGAGCGCCGGGCCGAAGGGGCGGTCAGACACGGACGCTACGCGGCTGTCGTGGGCTGGACGCCCGAGGCGGAGGTCGAGCGGCTGAGCTCACGGCTCGCCGAGGTGGGAGCCGGACTGGTCGAGCTCCCTCGGCCGGCCTGGGTCGAGCCGCCGACGCTCCTCCGCGACGCGCCCGGCGTTCGGCCGTTTCGCCCCCTCGTGGAGGGCTACGGAGCCGTCCGGTACGCGGACATCGACCCGACGCCGTTCGCCGCGGTCGCCTTCGTCATCATGTTCGGGATGATGTTCGGCGACGTTGGGCAGGGGTTGCTGCTCGCCGCGCTGGGGATCGCCCTCTCTCGAGCACGCCGGGGGCGGCTCGCCGAGTTCCAGCGCCTCTGGCCCTTCCCCGCCGCCGCGGGCTTCGCCGCCGCCTTCTTCGGCCTGCTCTACGGCGAGTTCTTCGGCCCGACCGGGGTCGTGCCCACGCTGTGGCTGAAGCCGACGGAGGACCCGATGACCCTCCTCGCCGCGGGGGTCGCGGTCGGAGGCGTCCTTCTCGCGCTGAGCTACCTGATCGGGATCGTCAACCGCTGGCGCGAGGGGGGACGGATGGCGGCGCTCCTCGCCCCGTCGGGGATCGCGGGGTTCCTGCTCTTCCTCGGGATGGGCCTCGCCGCCGCCGGCTGGTACTGGGACTCGGTCCCGGCCGGAGTCCTCGGCGGCGTCCTCGCCGTGGGAGGCATCGTCCTGCTCGGCGCCGGCTTCCACGTCGAGGCCGGTCGCGGCGCCAGCGCGGTGACCCAGGCGACCGTGGAGGTCTTCGATGCCGTCATCCGCGTGGTCGCCAACGTCATCTCGTTCGCACGTCTCGCGGCCTTCGGGCTCGTCCATGCGGCCCTGGCCGCCGTCGTCTGGGACGCGACCACCGCCCTCTGGGGCAACCTCGTCGGCTCGATCCTCGCGATCGCGACGTTCCTCGTGGGCAACGCGATCACGTTCGGGCTCGAGGCGCTCGTCGCGGCGGTCCAGGCGCTCCGTCTCGAGTACTACGAGCTCTTCTCCCGCATCTTCGCGGGTGAAGGGCACCGCTTCACGCCGTGGCACATCCAGCTGGAATCCCGAATGGAGGCACCATGGAAGCCTTGATCTGGACGGCACCCGTCGTCGCGGCCGTCGCCGTCGCCACCGTCGCCGGCCTGAGGCGGGCCCCCCGCCGCGGGTTCCAGCGCCTGATCGCGGTGAACGTCATCGTCGCGCTCGCCGCGCTCGCGCTCTTCGCGGGGCTCCTCTTCGGCGCCGTCGAGCCGGCGCAGGCCGCCGAGACGAGCCAGACGGCCGACGACACGTGGGCGGCCTGGCTCGGCGCCGCCATCGCGGTCGCGGGCTCTGCCCTCGGTGCGGCGATCGCCGTCGCCTACACCGGAGCCGCCGCGCTGGCCGCGATCAGCGAGAAGCCCGAGATCTTCGGGCGGGCGATGGTCATCGTCGGCCTCGCGGAGGGGATCGCGATCTACGGCCTCGTGATCGCGATCATCCTGATCGGGCGCACGTGAGCCGGATCGTCGCCATCGGCGAGCCCGGCCTGCTCGACGGGTACGGGCTCGCGGCCGTCGACGTGCGTCCGGCCGAGGATGCCGCCGCCGCCGTCCGTGCCTGGGCCGAGCTCGGCGCGGACGTGGGCCTCCTCATCGTCACGCCGAGCGCGGAACGCGCGCTCTCGTCGCGGCTCGCCGAGTCGCGGGACCTCGTCTGGGCGGTGGTTCCGGCATGAACGTCGATCGGCTGCGCGCAACGCTCCTCGCGGACGCAGAGGCCGAGGCCGATGCGGCGCGCGCTGCCGGCGAGAGCCGGGCCGAGGCTGAGCGCGAGCGCGCGTGGACCGAGTCGTCACGGCTCCAGGAGCGCGCGTGCGTCGAGGGGGAAGCGGCCGGCGAGCTCGAGTCGGCCCGCGAGCAGGCGCTCGCGCGAAGCGGCGCGCGGCGCCTCGTGCTCGAGGCGCGACAGGCCGTCTACGAGGACTTCCGTAGCCTGGCGCTCGCGGACACCCTCGCGCTGCGCGCTGACAGGAAGGCGTACGCGAGGCTGCTCGACGGCCTGGAGGCCGCCGCCCGGCGGTCACTGGGAGGGACCGCCGAGATCGACCGCGATCCCGCGGACGTGGGCGGTGTCCGCGCGCGGGCGGGGAAGCGCAGCGTCGACCTGACGCTGCCCACCCTGCTCGACGGCTGCGTGGCGAAGCTCGGCGCCCGCGTCGAGGAGCTCTGGCGATGAGCGCGGGCTCGGTCGTCAGGGTGGACGGGCCGGTCGTCGAGGTGTCGGGCCTCGACACCGCCGCGATGCTCGACCTCGTCGAGGTGGGCGAATCGCGCCTCCCCGGCGAGATCATCGCGCTCGAGGACGGCGTGGCGACCGTGCAGGTCTACGAGTACACCGGCGGCCTGCAGCCGGGCGAGGACGTCGTCTCGAGCGGCCGGCCGCTGACCGCGGAGCTCGGGCCCGGCCTGCTGGGGAGCGTCTTCGACGGCATGCTCCGCCGGCTGGGAGACGTCGGGGACTTCCTGGCTCCGGGGGCGCGTCCCGCGACGCTCCCGCGCGACCGCCGCTTCGACTTCACGCCGCTCGCCGCCGTGGGCGAGGAGGTCGAGCCCGGAGCGCTGCTCGGGACCCTCGTCGAGGCCGCGGACTTCGAGCACCGGGTGCTCGTCCCGCCCGGGGTTTCGGGTCGGCTCGAGCGGCTCGCCGAGCCCGGCGCCTACGACGTCGAGGACACGATCGCCGTCGTCGGCGGGGAGGACGTCGCGCTCGCCCACCGGTGGCCGGTGCGAAAGCCGCGTCCCTTCCGCGCCCGGGCGGCCGCCGCGGGGGCGGCTCCGCTCGTGACCGGGCAGCGCGCGCTCGATCTCTTCTTCCCGATCGCGCGCGGAAGCTCCGCGTCCGTGCCGGGCGGGTTCGGCACCGGCAAGACGGTGCTCCTCCAGCAGATCGCCAAGTGGTGCGACGCCGACGTGATCGTGTACGTGGGTTGCGGCGAGCGCGGCAACGAGATGGCCGACGTGCTTCGTGACCTCCGCGAGCTCGAGGACCCGCGCAACGGCGAGGCGCTCCTCGCGCGCACGGTTCTCGTCGCGAACACCTCGAACATGCCCGTGCTCGCCCGGGAGGCGAGCATCCACACCGGTGTCACCGTCGCCGAGTTCTTCCGGGACATGGGCTACCACGCCGCGCTCATCGCCGACTCCACGTCGCGCTGGGCGGAGGCGCTGCGGGAGGTTGCGTCGCGCACGGGGCAGCTGCCCGCCGAGGAGGGCTATCCCGCGGGCCTCGCGTCCGAGCTCGCGGCCTTCTACGAGCGGGCGGCGGCCGTGACGACGCTGGGCGGGCGCGACGCGTCGGTGACCATCCTCGGCGCCGTCTCGCCGCCCGGCGGCGACATGTCGGAGCCGGTCAGCGCCCACACCCGGAGGTTCGTCCGCTGCAGCTGGTCGCTCGACCGCGATCTCGCCTACGCCCGGCACTACCCTGCGGTCAGCTGGCGGGAGTCGTGGTCGCGCGACAGCGAGGCGCTGGCGGAGTGGCACTTCCTGCAGCGGGACGCCGGCTGGGCGCAGAAGCGCGAGACCGCCCTCGCCCTCCTCGCCGAGGCCGACCGCCTGGAGTCCGTGGCGCAACTCGTCGGCGCCGCTTCCCTGCCCGACCGGGAGCGGATCGTCCTCCTGAGCGCGCGACTCCTGCGCGAGGGAGTCCTCCAGCAGAGCTCGCTCAGCGAGCACGACGCGTTCTGCGCCCCGGCGAAGCAGTCCGCCCTGCTCGACCTCGTCCTCGCGGTCCACGAGCGGTGCCTCGGGCTCGTGGGCGCGGGCGTTCCGGCCGAGCGAATCGAGCAGGTCGACCTCTCCGACGTGGCGCGGGCGCGGGAGGAGACGCCGCGCGACGGAGCCACGGAGGTCGAGCGCCTCGGGGTCGGCGTGCTGGCCCGACTCCAGGAGCTGACGTGAGGGCGACGACCCCGATCTCGTACTCGTCCCTGGTCTCGATCCGAGGGCCGCTCCTCCTCGTCGAGGGCGTGGAGGGCGTGGGCTGGGACGAGCTGGCCGAGATCCGTGCCGACTCCGGACCGGTCCGACACGGGGTCGTCCTCGATGTCCGCGGCGACGTGGCGGTCGTCCAGGTGTTCGAGGGGACCAGCGGGCTCAGGCTCGACGACGCCCGCGTGACGTTCACCGGCGCGCCGCTCAGGTGCCCGCTCGGTGAGGGCTGGCTCGGGCGCGTCTGCAACGGCCTTGGTGAGCCGCTCGACGGCGGCCCGCCGATCCTCGGAGGCGAGTTGCGCGAGGTCGCCGGAAGGCCGATCAACCCGGCGCGCCGCGAGGCGCCGAGCGAGAGCATCGTCACCGGAGTCTCGGCGATCGACGGGCTCGCGACGCTCGTGCGCGGCCAGAAGCTCCCGATCTTCTCGGTCGGAGGGCTGCCGCACCTCGAGCTGGCGGCCCAGGTCGCCGCCCAGGCCCGCGCCGGGGAGGGCGACGAGCCCTTCGCGGTCGTCTTCGCGGCGATGGGGATCACCCACGCCGACGCCGCGATGGTGCGGCTCGCCCTCGAGGAGCGCCTGATCTCGGGCGACCTCGTGCTGATCACGAACGCCGCCGACGACCCGCTGGTCGAGCGCATCGCCACGCCGCGCATCGCCCTCTCGGTGGCCGAGTACCTCGCCTTCGACCTCGGCCGCCACGTCCTTGTCGTCATGTCCGACATGACGAGCTACTGCGAGGCCGTCAGGGAGGTCGCCGCCGCGCGGGGCGAGGTTCCGAGCCGGCGCGGCTACCCCGGCTACCTCTACTCCGACCTCGCATCCCTCTACGAGCGGGCCGGGAGGCTCCAGGGGCGACCCGGGTCGGTGACCCAGCTCCCGGTGCTGACGATGCCGGCCGGCGACGTCACCCATCCCGTCCCCGACCTCACCGGCTACATCACCGAGGGCCAGCTCGTGCTCGCCGAGGACCTCCACGTCCGCGGGACCTACCCGCCGCTCGACCCTCTCTCCTCGCTCTCACGTCTGATGCGGCTCGGGGCCGGCCCGGGCCGCACGCGCGACGACCACCTGGCGGTCGCCGCGCAGGTCTACGCCGCTCTGGCGCAGGCCCGGAACGCCGCCGATCTCGCCGAGATCGTCGGCGCGGACGCGCTCTCCGAGCGCGAGCGGGGGTACCTGGCCTTCGCGGACGCGTTCCGGGAGCGGTTCCTGGCCCAGGGACGCTCCGAGGCGCGCACGCTCGCCGAGACGCTCGACCGGGCGTGGGAGGTCCTGTCGCTCCTGCCGCGCAGGGAGCTGTCGATGTTGAGCAAGGAGCTCCTCGACCGCTCCTTCCGGGGAGCGTGACGGTGGCCCTACGGCTGCCGCCCGGACGAGCGGGACGCCTCTGGCTCCTCCACCGCATCGAGGCCGGGAGGCGCGGCGGCGACGTGCTCGAGCAGAAGCGGCAGGCCCTCGTCCGGGAGGAGCTGCGCCTCCGGGCCGAGGTCGCCGACGCGGAGGCGGACTGGCGCCGGTCGGCCGCCGAGGCGCGCCGGTGGCTCGAGCGGGCGGCGCTCCTGGGCGGCGAGCGCGGGCTCGACCTGGCGCGCTTCCACGCCGGCGGCCCCGCCGAGATCGAGGTGACCTGGCGCAGCACCCTCGGCGTGCGCCACCCCGTCGAGGCGCGGGTCGCCGTTCTCGCGGCGGCACCGTCCACGCTGGCCGGGACCGCCGCACTGGCGCCCGCGGCCGACGCTCATCGCCGGGCGGTCGACGCCGCGGCCCGGTACGCCGTGGTGACGGCGAGCCACCGGCGCGTGGCCGCCGAGCTCGCGCTCACCGCCCGCCGCCTGCGCACGATCGAGCGCCGCTGGCTTCCCGAGCACGAGGCCGCGCTGCAGGCGCTCGAGATCCGCCTCGACGAGGAGGAGCGGGAGGAGTCGGGCCGCATCCGCTGGGCGGCCGGCCGTGAAGGCGACGGGGGACGGCGCTCGGTCGCCGAGCCGGCCCGGTCGGGCCTCTGACGGCGCTAGGCCTCGCGGTCCCAGTAGTCGACGCCGCTCTCGCGTCGGACGAGGATGTCGTCCTCGTCGTTCTCGGTCCAGATCCCGACCTTGTCGCTGTCCGGGTAGATCGCGACCGACGGCTCGCGCTTCGTCGAGAGGATGACGACGCGCACCGGCTCGTCCGTCGCGTTCGTCAGCTTGTGCGCTCCCTCGGGGCCCTCCGGGAAGCAGACGAGATCGCCGGGCTCGAGCGCGTCCTCGCCGCCGGGATGGCGCAGCGTCGGCCGCCCGGCGACGACGAGGAGCCACTCCTCGTTTCCGTACTCGTAGTGGTAGGGGAAGCTGCTGACCCCGGGCGGGAGGTCGTAGATCGACGCGCCGATCAGGCGCGCGCCGATCTGCGGGCCCAGGCGCGCGAAGGCGTAGCGGTAGCCCTCCGGGCGCCCCGCGGCCGGCTCGGCCTCCGCGGAGACGATGTTCGCGCGGCGGAGCGGGCTCATCCGGTCACCCCGGCGAGGCCGCGCGGCGCGACGACGCGCTCGCGCTCCGCGCCGACCGAGATGAGAGAGACGTCGACGCCGAGCCGCTCCTCGACGAAGCCGACGTAGCCTCGGGCGGCCGGGGGCAGGTCGGAGAGGGACTCCGCCTCGTCGAGCGGCTCCTGCCACCCCGCCAGCGTCTCGTAGACCGGACGGGAGTGGTGGAAGTCGCTCTGGTGCGCGGGGAACTCGTCGGTCTCGGTCCCGTCGGGCAGGCGGTACGCGAAGCAGACCGGGATCTCCGCGAACGCGGAGAGGACGTCGAGCTTCGTGAGCGCGAGGCTCGTCATCCCGTTGACCCGGACCGCGAACCGGAGCCCGACGAGGTCGAGCCACCCGCAGCGGCGCTCGCGGCCGGTCGTCGTCCCG
>DATBJE010000101.1:0-19939 GCA_036556565.1 Gaiellaceae bacterium | reverse complement strand
TCGCGTCGGCCGGACGGGCAACCTCAACCCGTGGGCGCAGCTCGAGCCGGTCGAGGTGGGCGGTGTGACCGTCTCCCAGGCGACGCTCCACAACGAGGAGGACATCAGCCGCAAGGACATCCGCGAGGGCGACCGGGTCGTCGTCCAGCGTGCCGGCGACGTCATCCCGCAGGTCGTCGGGCCGGTGCTCCCACACGCGAAGGGGACGAAGCGGTTCCGGATGCCCGCCAAGTGCCCGCTCTGCGGCACGAAGATCGTCAAGCCCGAGGGCGAGGTCATGCACCGGTGCCCGAACGACGCGTGCCCCTCGCGCGGCCTGGAGTCACTCATCAACTGGGTGATGGCGGCAGCGGACATCGAGGGCGTGGGAGAGCAGTTCGTCCGCCGCCTCTGGGACCTCGGACTCCTCCGCTCGATCCCGGACCTCTACCGTCTGACGACCGAGCAGCTCGCGGCGCTCGACGGCTACGGCGAGATCTCGGCGCAGAACGCCGTCGAGTCGATCGCGGCGTCGAAGGCGATCCCGTTCTCCCGCGTCCTCTTCGGGCTCAACATCCCCGACGTCGGCTGGGTGACCGCGCAGAACCTCGCCCGCCACTTCGTCTCCGTCGACGCGCTCTTGGGCGCGAGCCAGGAGGACATCGAGGCGGTGGAGGGGATCGGGCCGGACCGCGCCGAGTCGATCGCCACGTGGTTCGCGGAGCAGAAGAACCGCGATCTGGTCGAGGAGCTCCGCGGCCTCGGCATCCGCTTCGAGCTCGCCGAGAGCGAACGGCCCGCCGAGGGGCCGCTGACGGGCAGCACCTACGTGATCACGGGGACGCTCGAGCGCCGCTCGCGCGAGGAGGCGAGAGCCGCGCTCGAGGCGCTGGGCGCGAAGGTGACCGATTCGGTCTCGAAGAAGACGACGGGGCTCGTTGTCGGGGAGAGCCCGGGCTCGAAGCTCGAGAAGGCCCAGCGGCTCGGCGTCGAGGTGCTCGACGAGCCGGCCCTCGAGCGGCTCCTCTCCGTGGGCTAGAGCGCTCCCGCCAGTACGCGGGCGAAGCGGTCCTGCGCCTTGCGCGCGTTCGACCACGCGATCGGGTGGCCGTTCTGGAGGATCGAGAAGACGTAGCGCGTGCCCACGTACCCGGAGAGGCTCGACGCGGTCGCCGTCGTCCCCGTCTTGGCGCGGACGCGGCGCCGCGCGGGGCCGGTACGCATGCGGTCCTCGAGCGTCCCGTCGACGCCCGCGATCGGCAGCGAGGCGACGAGCGCGGGCCCCACGGCCGGGTCGCCGTATGCGGAGACGAGGAGCCTCCCGACGCCGCGGGCGGTGAGCCGGCCCAGCAGCGAGAGGCCGGAGCCGTCCGCGATGCGGACCCCGGCGAGCGGCACGCCGCGGCTTTTCAGCTCGGCGCGGACGACGCTCGCGCCCGCGGCGGTCGTCCCCTTGTCACGAAACTGCGCGCCGAGGTGCTTCATGAGCATCTCGGCGGTGAAGTTGTCGCTCATCTTGTTCATCTTCAGGACGAGCCGGGCGAGCGTCCTGGACTTGACCGCCGCCAGGGTCGTCGTCGTTCCGGCCGCCCGGCCGACGGCCGCCTTGCCGCCGATGGTGATCCCGGCGTCGCGGAGCGCGGCGCGGAAGGCGCGGGCGGCGGCGAGCGCCGGGTTGTCGACCATGTGGCCGTTCACCTTCGCCCGGCCGACGACGAGCGCCGAGAGGGGCGGCGACTCGATCTTGTAAAAGGATGGCTTCCACCCCGGCCCGGTTCGTCGCCGGTCGTAGTAGCTCTCGTCCCCGATCACGCGCCCCGTCACGTGCGTGATCCCGCGGAGGCGAATCTTCCCCGCCAGGTTGCGGAGGTCGCCGGCCGACACCGTCGGGTCGCCGAAGCCCTTGAGGATCAGCCGGCCCTGCCAGTCGGGGCCGTTCTGCGCGCCCTCGCCAAGGACCTGGGTCGGGATCCTGTAGCCCGCGCCGAGCCGGCCGAGCGCGGCGACCGCGACGGTGAGCTTCTGGTTGGACGCCGGCTGGAGCGACTGCAGGTCGTGGAGGCGATAGACGACTCGCCCGGTGCGGAGGTCGATCGCATAGGCGCCGGTCGCCGCCCGCGAGACGCTGCCGACCGTGAGCGCGCGGTCGAGGCGCTGCGAGAGCGTGAGCGCCGAGGCGGGCGCAGCGGCGACTGCGGCCACAGCCAGGAACGCCGCCGCCAGCGCGAGCACGCGCGTCTTCAGGACCCCTCTCCTCTCGTCGCCCTGGGCCTTGTCGTCCAGCAGGATAGGCCGTCCGGCCCTTGGAGGGGAGGGTCACGCGCGATACGGTCGTCCGGAACGGTTCGATGAGCGAAGATCTCTCCGTCCTCTTCGACCGGCTTCGGGAGCTGGTCGACCGGCGGCAGGCGGAGCCGGAGCCCGGCGTCGACGACGCCGAGCGTACGCTGACGGACGGGTACGCCCGTGCCCTCGAGCTCGAGCGTGAGCGGCTGCGCGTCGAGGAGCGCATCCGCGAGCTGGCGGGGCGCGCCGACGACCTCGACGAGGCCCGCGCGCTGAGCGAGCGGCTCGACCGCCTCGACGTCGAGCTCGTCGAGCTGCGTGAGCTGCTCGGCGACCTCGCGCGGACCCTCTAGGCGGGGACCTCTAGACGATCCCGCTCCGCACGGCGTAGACGGCCGCCTGGATGCGGTTCTCGATCTGGAGCTTCATGAGGATGTTCGAGATGTGGTTCTTCACGGTCTTCGGGCTGATGTAGAGCTCGCGGGCGATCTCGGCGTTGTCCTTGCCGTTGGCGATCAGCCGCAGGACGTCGAGCTCGCGCTCGGAGAGCTCCGCGCGGATGGTGCGCGCGGCCGTCGAGTCGGTGCCCTGTGAGCGCAGGCGCTGGAGCACGCGCCCCGCGATCTGCGGCGAGATGAGCGACTCCCCTCGCGCGGCCGCCCTGATGCCCGCGATCAGCTGGTCGATGGACGAGTCCTTGAGCAGGTAGCCGCAGGCACCTGCGACGACGGCGTCCATGACGTCGTCGTCGTCCGCCGAGATCGTGAGCACGACGACGCGCGCCCGCGGCGCGATGCCCGAGATCTGCCGCGTCGTCTCGACGCCGCTCAGCTCCGGCATCTTCAGGTCCATCACGACCACGTCGGGCGCGAGCTCGCCGACGAGGCGCAACGCGTCGCGGCCGTTGTCCGCCTCGGCCACGACCTGGAGGCCCTGGTCCTCGAGCAGGCTCCGGAGCCCCGTCCGGAAGAGGTCGTGGTCGTCCACGAGCAGGACGCGCAGCTCGTCGAGCTGCTTTCCCGCGCGCGGATCGTCGGCGACTGACGTCGTGCCCCTCCTGGCGGCCTCGGTACTGCCCGAAGTGTAAAGCCCCGAAGGGCTGGTCAGAGGAGCGTGATGGTGACGTACTTCTGGCCCCACGCGAGGGCCTGGGAGCACTCGGGGAACCACACGTCGATGGTCGCCCCCTTGACGGCGCCGCCCGTGTCGGCGGCAACGCCCTCGCCGTAGCCGGGGATGATCATCCGCGTCCCGAGCGGGATCACCGCGGGATCCACGGCCACGACGCCCCATCCGGTCGGAATCCCCGTCGCCGTCGTGCCCCGCAGGCAGTAGCCGGTCGAGAAGACCGTCATCTTCGTCCCGCTGGCCGGCGGCGGGGGAGGCGGGGCCGGCGCCGGGGCCTGCGATCCGCTGCCGCCCTCGATCGTCTCCGACGTGTCCTCGGCGGCCGACGCTTTGGCCGTCAGCCGGCCGACCTCCTGCGCGGAGGCGCGAGATCGGAGCTCGGCGAGGTACGCGGCCCGCTCGGCGCGCGCCGCGGCGAGCGTGTTGCGCTCGGACTGCGCGCTCGCGACCAGGGCGCCGAGCTGCTCCTGCCGCTCTCTCAGCGTCGCGAGCGAGTCGCGGACGTGCCGGCGCGCCTGCCGCACCTGGGCGACGATGCTGACGTCCTGCGACGCGACGCGGCCCAGCCCGTCGAGGGCCGAGAGCGCATCGTCCAACGACTCGGCGCCGAGGAGGACGGCGAGCGGATCGACCTCGCCCTCCATGTAGAGGGCCCGCAGCCGGGCGGCGAGGCGCCGCTCGGCCTCGTCGAGGTCGTTGCCGGCGATCTCGAGGTCTTCCCGCGCCGCGGCCGTCTGCGCCTCGAGGGCGTCCTGCCGGGCGCCAAGGTCGGCGAGCCGCCTCTCGGCGCCCGCGAGACGCGTCTCGAGGGCGTAGAGCGCGAGCAGGGCGTCCTGGGTCTCGACGGTGAGCTCGCCGCTCGGGGCACTCTGCGCGCCCGCTTGGCCGGAGCCTGCGGCCACCGCCGCGAAGAGCACTGCTACGAGGAGGACGCCCGTCGCCGCGAGCCGGGTCCAGGGCCGTTTGCAACCCGTGCGCACGAAGGAGGCACCCTACCAGCGGCAACGGAGCCGCGGTGCAGCCCGCGCGCGGCCGTGGGCGGTTCTGTTTGCCCGCATCTGACCTCGCTGTTAGCATGCCGACCTTGTGAAGGCGCCCGGCCAGATTCACGCGCCTGCACGACCGTCCCCGAGCCGGGGGTAGTTATCCGACCGAGCACACGACACGCCCTCATCGTTCTGCTTGTCGCGCTAGCGGTGCTGCCGCTGGCCGGGCCGGCCGTCCCGGCTCCCTCGGTCGAGTCGAAGCAGGCGGAGGCAGCCCAGGTACTCGCCCAGATCCAGTCCCTCGACGCCGACCTCGAGCTCAAGGTCGAGGCGTACAACGCGGCCCAGATCGAGCTCGACAAGATCGCCGCCGAGCAGCGTGCGAACGAGCGCCGGCTCAAGATCGCCAAGTCCAACCTCGGCTCGGCGCAGGGGAACCTCGAACAGCGCCTCGTCGAGCTCTACAAGAACGGCGAGACCGATCTCGTGGAGGTCATCCTCGGCTCGTCGAGCCTCGACGAGATCCTCGACGGGATCGAGACCGCGAACCGCGTCTCCGACCAGGACACGCAGATCCTGGACGAGGTCCGCCGCTTCAAGGCGGAGGTGAAAGACCGCGAGGCGCAGCTGAAGGACGCCCGCGCGCACCAGGAACAGGTCGTCGCCGAGCGGGCTGCGCAGAAGCAGGCCATCGAGGGCCAGCTCGCCGAGCGGCAGACCCTCCTCTCCTCCATCAAGGACCAGATCGCGGAGCTGCAGGCCCAGGAGCGCGCGGCGCAGCGGCGGATGGAGACGCAGGCCCGCGCTCGCCTCGCCTCGCAGCCCAGCTCGGGCGGCGGCGGCGGCAACGCTCCAGCGGCGCAGTACGGCGGCGTGGTCGGGATCGCCATGCAGTACCTCGGCATCCCGTACCAGTGGGGCGGCTCCTCGCCGAGCACCGGCTTCGACTGCTCTGGCTTCACCATGTACGTCTACGCGCAGGTCGGCGTCTCGCTCCCGCACAACGCGGCCATGCAGTACGGCTACGGCTCACCCGTCTCGCGCTCGGAGCTTGCCCCGGGCGACCTCGTCTTCTTCAACGGCCTGGGCCACATGGGCATCTACATCGGCGGCAACCAGTTCATCCACTCGCCGCACACGGGCGACGTGGTGAAGATCTCCTCCATCACGGGCTGGTACGCCTCCACGTACGTCGGCGCCAGGCGCCTCTAGGAGGCGCTCGCCCCCCTCGGCCGGGGCGAAAACGCGTTCGAGAGCATTCAGCTCGGCGCCTCGACCCCGGGATGTATTAGCCCCTCTGGCGTAGCCGACGCGTCCGGCAACGCTCCCGCACAACGCACCGTGTCTCCAGCTCGAGGAGGCGCGGGATCCATTCCGGCGGCACGTCACGCCGGGAGTCCTCGAAGTCGTCGAGGAGCTCGGCTCCGGAGGCGAAGTGCTTCCTGACGTCGTGATCGTCGCGGGCTTCCTCCACGAGCAGGCCGGAGGCGATCATCGCGTCGATCTCGGCCGCTGCCGGGTCGGCAGTGGCGAAGAGGGGGCTGCCGTCGATCTCGCAGACGTCTACTCCGGCGACCTCGACGACCGGGTTCGGGCGGATCACCTGGAGGTCGAGCATCAGCCCGCCCGCCGTGAGTGCGTCTCGGAAGCGGCGCAGGACGTGCACGACGTCCTCGCGCTCCATTCATCAGAGCGACCAGGAGAAGACGACGATGTCGAACTGTGTCCTGGGGATCTCGATCTGCCTCGCGGAGCCCAGTCGGAAGGACACGTGCGCGGCGCGCTCGGCAGCGAGGCGTGCCCGTGCTGCCGCGACGGCGTCGGCGTCGGCGTCGAAGGCGAGGATGCTCGCCGCCTCCTCGGCCAGGCCGGCGGTCAGCCTGCCGTCGCCGCATCCGACCTCGAGAACGGACCTGCCGTCGAAGCCGGCGAGGCGTCGCAGCGAGCCGAGGTGGGCGCCTTCGGGGTCGAGAACCGGGGCCATCTGTGCCGAACCGCGGGGGCGATTCTACGCCGGCATGTGTGCGCGGACGACGACGGCGACGCCGACCGCGTCCTGGCGGTCTGGCGGGATCAGACGCCGCATGAGGTCGAGTAGGTCGGGGGTGAAGAGGGGGTAGAGGCCGCAGTCCTCGATCCCCATGGGAGAGCGCTCGAGCACTTCGACGTCGATGAAGCCCGCCTTCTCGAGTTTGGCGACGAAGTCACGCTCCGTCAGCGCGCCGGCCACTCAGCCGGCCCAGGTCGCCGGGTGGGTGAGGATCTCGGGCGGAAGCTCCTCCTCGTCGACGGTGAGGTCGGAGACGGTCAGCCTGCCCCCGGGTCGGAGCACGCGGGCGCACTCGGCGAGGACGCGGGACTTGCGCGGAGCGAGGTTGATGACGCCGTTCGAGATCACATGGTCGACGCTCGCATCGGGCAGGGGGATCGCCTCCATGTCGCCTTCCACCGGCTCGATGTTGTCGAGCTCGGCCTCGGCGGCGGCCGCCGTCGTGCGCTCGAGCATGTCGGGGAGGAAGTCGAGCGCGAGCACGCGTCCGTCGGGGCCTGCTCTCCGCGCGGCGAGGATGGAGTCGATCCCCGCCCCGCAACCCAGGTCGAGGACGGTCTCGCCCGGCTCGATGGCGGCGTGACGCAGGTGATTGGCGACGCCGAGGGCACTCGAGACGGCGGTGTACGGAACCCCGGCCAGCTCTTCCGGGGAGTAGAGCTTGTGTGCGACCGCCTCGGAGCTGCTGTCCACTGCGCCGTATGCGGTGCGAACAAGCTCCTTGGTTTCGGCCGAGTGCAGGAGGTCGCGGCTCATGGTCGCTTCTCCATCTCGTCGAGTGTGGCGATCAGCCTTGCGCGCGCCTCGGTAGGAAGCTCTGCCTCGGGCTGGTCGGCGAGGAAGCGGCGGAGCTCCTCGGCGAACTCGAGCTCGCCACAGCAGCGGCGACAGAAGCTCAGGTGCTCTTCGATCGATTCACGCTGGGCTTCATCGACGACCCCGTCGAGGTAGTCCCACAGGTGACGCACCGCCTCGGCGCAGGTGATCATGGTCGTGCTCCCTCCTTGAGGAGTCCGTATTCGTGCGCGTAGTCCCAGAGTTGCCGCTCGAACAGCTTGCGTCCCCGATGGAGGCGCGCAAGCATCGTGCCGAGCGGGACGCCGAGGAAGAACGCGACCTCCTTGACGTGGTAGCCCTCGCAGTAGACGAGGACAAGCGGCGCGCGGTAGCGCTCGGGCAGGCTCGCGAGCACCGCACGAACGTCCTCCGCGCCGAACTGTTGCAGGAAATCGAGATGGAGTGAGTCCGAGTACGGGAAGGGGTCCTCATCGGCGATGGTGCGAAAGAGCGAGAATTCCTCGAGCTCGTCGAGCTCGACCTCTCGAGGGCGGCGCGCCTGTGCCCGAGCCCGGTCGCGGCAGCAGTTGACGAGGATCGCGGTGAGCCAGGCGGGGCCGGCGGCTGCGTCCTCGAGCCGATCGTAGCTCCGGTAGGCCTTGAATAACGCGTCCTGCACGGCGTCCTCCCCCTCGTCGCCCACGAGCCTGCGTGCGAGCCGGTAGAGCCTTGGCAGCTGGTCCTCGGCGAGCGCACGAAACTCGCCGCTCGCGGAGGCGGTCCGCCGCCCCGACTCGTCCGTGCGCACCATCGCGTCTCCTTCAAGGACGCTCGCGCCGAGGAAGTTATTGCATTCGCCGCGATATGCAATGCGAGTGCCGCTAACGGTCGTCTTTCCGAGTATCAGCATTCAGGGAAAGGAGACCGACATGGCAACTGTCACGACTCGCAACGGTATCGACGTCGGGGCTCTGCTCGAGACGATCGACGCGATCAAGGCGAAGCCCGAGCTGGCGCGCTTCACCTTCAGCGCCTCGACGGCCTGGGACGACGGAACGCACTCGAGCGCCAGCATCGGCTCGTTCCAGCAGGCGGGCGCCGACGACGAATCCCGCTCGAGGGCGTTCACCCTCGAGGGAGACGAGCCGCCGGTGCTGCTCGGCCACAACCTCGGTCCGAACGCGGTCGAGCTGCTGCTCGCCTCGCTCGGCTTCTGCTACTCGGTCGGCTACGTCGCCAACGCCGCCGCCCGCGGCATCGAGCTCGAGGAGATGGAGTACGAGCTCGAGGGCGACATCGACCTGCGTAACTTCCTCGGCATCAGCGACGAGGAGCGAGCGGGCTTCACCGAGATCCGGGCCCGGGCCCGCGTGAAGGCTCGCGGCGCGACTGCGACAGAGTTGAAGGAGCTCTGCTCGTACGTGCAGGAGACGTCGCCCGTCCGCGACGTGCTGTCGAATGGCGTGCCCGTGACGACCTCGATCGAGGTCGTCGACTAGTGCGCAAGCGACTGACGCACGCCGGTGGGTCGAAGCCCGCGGGCTGAAGCGCGCGAGCTCATCATCCGGTGGCGGCATGCGGTCGGGCAGGGAACGGGGCGGCCAGGGAGAATTTCCCTGGTCCCGGTAGGCTTTTCTTCTCATGCGGACGATCTGGAACGGCTCCATCAACTTCGGCCTGGTCAACATCCCGATCGGGCTCGCCGTCGCGCAGCAGCGCAAGGACGTCTCGTTCCGCACGCTCCACCGGGAGTGCGGCACGCCCATCAAGCAGAAACGGTGGTGCCCGTTCCACGAGCGTGACGTCGAGGCGGACGAGCTCGTCAAGGGCTGGGAGTTCGTCAAGGGCCAGTTCGTCATGGTCGAGGAGTCCGACCTCGAGGCCGTGGCGCTCAAGCGGTCGCAGTCGATCGACATCGACCGGTTCGTCTCCCTCGAGGAGGTCGACCCGATCTACTTCGACCGGACGTACTACCTCTCGCCGTCCGACGCGCCGGCCCAGCGGCGCCCCTACGTGCTCCTGCTGCGGGCGATGCAGGAGGCGAACGTCGCTGCGATCGGCAAGTTCGTCCTCTGGGGCAAGGAGAACCTCTGCCTCATCCGGCCGCTGGGCGAGTCGCTCGCGCTCGAGACGCTCTTCTTCGCCGAGGACATCCGTGCCCGCAAGGAGATCGACGACGCCGTCGATGAGACCGAGGTCAACGAGCCCGAGCTCGAGATGGCCCGCCAGCTGGTCGCGAGCCTCGTGGGCGCCTGGGTGCCCGACGACTTCCAGAACGACTACCGGCAGGAGCTCCGGGCCATGCTCGAGGCCAAGCTCGAAGGCAAGGAGATCGCCGTTCCCGAGCCGGCGGCGCCCGCCCCGGTCGTCGATCTCATGGAGGCGCTCAAGGAGAGCGTCGCCCAGGCCCAGAAGGACAAGGGCAAGGCCGCGAAGGCCGCCAAGCCCGCGGCGCGGAAGAAGCGCGCCGCGTCCGGCTCGCGCTAGGCGCGAGTCTTTCCAAGCAACAGACTGTTACTAGCGGCCGTTCTCGTGTTCCGGCCGCTCACGGCAACGAACGGCCGACCCTTCGCCGAGGAGAAGCACCAAGTAACAGACTGTTACTTGTGAGCTTCGGCGGCCTAGGCGGCGGGGGGCGAGGGGGCGCCGGCGGCCTGGAGGTGTGCCTGGAACAGGGTCTTGTCGATCTTGCCCTGGTAGATCGGGATGGACTCCTCGATGCACACGCGGATCACCTCGTCCCGCTCGATCCCCAGCTCCTTCGACAGTTCCTCCGGCGTCAGGTGGTTCGCCACGTCGTCGCCTCCTTCGGCGTCAGGGCGCAAAAAAAGCCCGCCGGCAGGGCACTGGCGGGCAGTCGCGCGGACTCGGGCCTTGTCGTCACGAAGCTCAACGGCTTCGTGGTCCCTCTCGATGCATGTCCACAGGATACGGTCTGGGGCATGGCGACGGCAACGCTCCTTCGGGGGTTTCGCGTCCGGACGGAGGAGATCGCGGGCGTGCGGACGCGCTACTGGGTCGGGGGCTCCGGGCCGCCGCTCCTCCTCGTCCACGGGCTCGGCGGCGCCGCGGTCAACTTCACGCTGCTGGCGCCGCTTCTCGCCCGCAGCCACCGTGTGCTCGTCCCGGATCTTCCCGGCCACGGCGGGACAGAGCCGCTCCCCTCGCTCGAGAGCCTCGCCGACCTCGGGGCGCATGCGCTCGCGGTCGCCGAGCACGAGGACATGCTTCCCGCGGACGTCGTCGGATACTCCCTGGGCGGCGTCGTCGCGCTCCGGGCGACCCTGGACCGGCCCGAGGCGGTGGCGTCGCTCGGGCTCGTGGCCTCGGCGGGGATCGTCTCGACGACGCGGCGCGCCGAGATCTGGCTCGCGGCCGCGCGCACGCTGCGGCCGGGACGGATCCTCGCGCTGGCGCGCACGTCCGTCTCCCGGCACCGCCGGCTCCGCCGGGTCGTCTTCGCGTACTGGGGCGCGGACGACCCGGGCGCGCTGCCGGAGGAGGCGGTCGAGGGGTTCCTGGTCGCCCAGCGCGAGCACAGCGACACGGCGAGCGTCGGCCGCGCCCTCCTGCGCGACGAGCCTCGCCCGGACCTCGAAGGCATCCACTGCCCGACACTCGTCGTCTGGGGCGCGCGCGACCGGCTCGTCCCGCTCGAGGACGGCTTCGAGTTCGCGCGCCGGCTCCGGTGCCCGCTCCGCGTGCTCCCGGCCGCCGGACATCTCGTCGTCGGCGAGTGCCCGGCCGAGCTCGCAGCGCTCCTCGAGGAGTTCCTCGCCGGAGGTCGGCGCGAGGAGGCTCCGCTAGGCTATGCCCGGTTCGGGGTGTAGCGCAGCCTGGTAGCGCGCGCCGTTCGGGTCGGCGAGGTCCCCGGTTCAAATCCGGGCACCCCGACTCCTCGCAAGGGCCGCTGCGGCGGCCCTTTCGCGTGTCAGCGCACGAGGCTGCCGTGGACGATCGCCGTGCAGTGGTTCTCGACGTAGTCGAGGCCGGCGGCCTCGGCGATGCTCCGGGCCTCGGGCGAGACGATGCCGAGCTGGAGCCAGAGGGCGCCCGCTCCGGCCGCGACCGCTTCGAGCGCGACCGCGGGGCAGTATTCGGCGCGCCGGAACACGTCCACGATGTCGATCGGCTCGTCGATGTCGGCGAGCGAGCGGACGCGCGGCTGCCCGAGGATCTCGGGGGGCCCCATCGGGCGAACCGGGATGACGCGGTAGCCGACGCCGAGCAGGTATCGCATCACCGAGTTGCTGGGCCGCTCCGGGCGCGGCGAGGCGCCGACGAGCGCGATCGTGCGCGCCTGCGTCAGGATCTCCGCGGGTGTCCGGGCCACGGCCGAAGGCTATCCTTCGACCGATGTCCGAGAGCCTTCGCGTCGCTTGCGTCCAGATCAACGCCTCGGGCTCGAAGGCGGACAACATCGAGCGCGCGGAGGCGCTCGTCGCGCGCGCGGCCGCGACGGGGGCGGACGTCGTCCTCCTTCCCGAGAAGTGGAACGGCATCGGGAGTGCCGAGATCCTCCTCGAGGTCGCCGAGCCGCTCGAGGGCGGCGAGACCGTGGAGGCGATGAGCGGGTGGGCTCGTAGCCACGGCATCACCCTCGTCGGCGGGTCGATCGCCGAGCGGCGCGAGGGCCGCGAGAAGCTCTCGAACACGTCCGTCGTCTTCGACCCCGAGGGCGAGATCGCTGCCGTCTACCGCAAGATCCACCTGTTCGACGTCGAGGTGGGCGGCCACGTCTACCGCGAGTCGGAGACGGAGGAGCCGGGCGACGAGCCCGTGATCTGCGAGGTCGAGGGCTGGCGAGTGGGTCTCAGCGTCTGCTACGACCTGCGCTTCCCGGAGCTGTACCGCATCCTGGCCGTCGAGGGCGTCGAGCTCGTCACCGTGCCCGCGGCGTTCACCCTCTACACCGGCAAGGACCACTGGGAGCTGCTCCTGCGCGCCCGCGCGGTCGAGAACCAGTGCTTCGTCGCCGCCGCGAATCAGTGGGGCGTGAACGCGGGCGGGAAGCCGTCGTACGGCCGCAGCTCGATCGTCGACCCGTGGGGCGTCGTCCTCGCGCAGGCTCCAGACGAGGACTCCGTGATCTCGGCCGGGCTCGACCGGGCGGCCATGGAGCGCATCCGCCGGGAGCTCCCGTCCCTCGCCAACCGCCAGCCCGCCGCGTACACGTGGCCGGCGGAGGTCTAGGGGCGGCGGCCGGGCGCCGAGTCGACGCCGTCCTCTTCGACGTCGACTTCACGCTCGCGAAGCCCGGCCCGCTGCTCGGCCCGGAGGGCTACCGCACCGTCGGCGCCCGCCACGGGCTCGACCTCGACCCCGCGCTGTACCGGGAGGCCCGCGCGGCGGCGATCGAGGACATCGAGCACCACCCCGAGCTCGAGCACGACGAGGAGATCTGGGTCCGCTTCACGGAGGACGTCGTGCGCAGGATGGGCGGCGACGGCGACCGCGTCAGCGAGGTGGCGCGGGCGATCACGCACGGCTGGCTCCACTCCGCGAACTTCGAGCTCTACGAGGACGTGCTGCCGGTGCTCGACCGCCTGCGCGAGGTCGGCGTCAGGATCGGGCTCGTCTCGAACACGAGCCGCGACCTGACCGCGTTCGTCGACCACTTCTCGCTCGCCGTGGACGCATGGATCTCCTCCGGCGTGCACGGCAAGGTCAAGCCGAGCCCCACGATCTTCCTCGCCGTCCTCGAGCTGCTCGACGTCGAGCCGACCGCCGCCGTGATGGTCGGCGACTCGCTCCTCGACGACGTCGAGGGCGCGCGCGCCCTCGGCCTCCGCGCGTTCCTCGTCGACCGCGAGGGGAGGTTTCCGGAGCGCGACGACGCGCTCCCGACCCTTCTCGCGCTGCCTGCTCTGCTGGGGCTCGGCGATGGCTCGTAGCCGGCTCGCGCTCGTCCCGTCCGAGGCTCCGGCTCCGGTGCCCGGACAGCGTGCGCTGATCTGGACGCTCGGGCTCGGCGCCTTCGGCCTGGCCTGGTCGATCACGACCGTCGCCGCCTACCTGCCTCCCATCCTCGGGAAGTTCACGACCTCGAGCACGCTGATCGGGCTCGTCCTCGCCGCGGAGGGCGTCTTCGCTTTCTTCATCCCGCTCATCGTCGGGCCGACGAGCGACGCGACGCAGACGTCGTTCGGGCGCCGCCGCCCGTACATGGCCCTTGCGCTCCTGCCGATGGCACTCGCGCTGGCTGCCGTGGCCTTCATGGCGAGCTTCCAGGCGACGGCGTTCGCGCTCTTCGCCTTCTTCTTCGCCTACTACCTGTACGAGCCGCCGTACCGCGGCCTCTACCCCGACCTGCTCGACGACCGGGTCTTCGGTCGCGCGCAGGGCGTCCAGCACGTCTTCCGCGGTGCGGCGCTGGGCGGCGGCCTCGTCGGCGGCGGCTTCCTGCTCGCCCTCTGGGAGCCGGCGCCGTTCATCCTCGCCGCCGGCGTCGTGCTCGTCGCGTGCGGCGCGGTGATCCTCTTCGTCCGCGAGGACACGACCGGCGAACGTCGCTACGCGCGGTTGCGCACGGTGCTGGCGGCGCCGTGGCGCGTCGTCCGCCGCGAGCGAAACGTCCGCCGGTTCCTCGTCGCCAACACCGCGTGGGAGGCGACGTTCGCGGGGATGCGCACCTTCGTCGTCCTCTACATCATCGACGGGCTCGGCCAGCCGCTCCACGTCTCCTCGGTCGTGCTCGCCGTGGTCGCCGGCGGCTACGTCACGGCAGCGATCCTCTCCGGGCTCTTCGCCGACCGCTTCGGGCTCGGCTACGTGATCCTCGGGGCATCCTGGGTCTACGGCCTGGGGCTCTTGAGCGCCGGCTTCGCGCAGTCGTGGCACTGGTGGTACTGCGCGCTGGTCTTCCCGGTCGCGGTCGCGGGCGGGACGGTCATGACGCTCTCCTGGGGGCTCCTGTTCAAGGTGATGCCCGACGGCGACCGCGGCACGGTGACCGGGCTCGCGACGACGACCAAGGGGATCGGGCTCGTCCTCGGCCCGCTCGCCGCCGGCGCCGCGATCGACATCTTCCACTCCGCCCTCGGGGCGACGCGCGGCTACGCGGCGCTCTGGCCGACGGTGGCGCTGCCGGTGCTGCTCGTCATCCCGCTCGTCGCCCTTCTGGCTGACGCCGAGAGGGTGGCCGCGTCCGGGGCTACAGGCAGGGAGACCGGTCCGGCGCGATGAGGCCGAAGCCCCAGACGTCGTCCTCGTAGACGTAGAAGACGCTCCGCGCGCCCTCCTCGTCGCCCACGAGGGCGAGGTAGTCGCCGCAGTCCTGCTCGGCCAGCTCGCCGTAGGTCGCGCCGACGTCGCCGGCGGGGTCCGCGAGCGCGAGCCCCTCCGGCGTCGCCCAGCCCGCCGGCTGCCAGACGGTGAAGGCGTGCACGACGCGCCCGCCGGCGAAGACGACGCCCATTCCCTGCGGCTGGAAGGGGCGCTCGTTGAAGTACCAGGTCGTCTGCCGACAGTCGCGGCAGACGCCGTGGCGCTCGCCCCACGTGGCGCGCACCTCGTCCTGCGTCATCCCGACCCCGACGCCGGCGAGGCTCTCCCCGGGCGTGAACGTGCCCCCGGTCGGCGGCTCCGCGGCGGCGGGGAGCGCCGCGAGGAGCGCGACCGCCCAGATCGCGGCCGCCGCCGCGAGGAGGGCCTTGTGTTTCACGCGTGCCGTCCTCTTCGGCGAGCTTCCGGGCGGGATTCGCCCCTGTCGAGCCCCGCGGGCTCATTTGTGCGGTGGAACACAAGGTGGCCGGCGCGCACGAGGAGGGAGGTCCTCGGGATCTCGGTGGCTAGCGGGAGCGGGCGAGGAGCGCGGGAGCCCACGATGCGAGCGGGGAGACCTCGCCGTCGCGCCCGTTCAGGTTCCGGTACCCGAGCGCGTGCTCGGCCTGCATCATCTTGTGGATCTGGGTCGTCCCCTCGTAGATGACGGGCGCGCGGGCGTTGCGGAAGTACCGCTCGATCCCGTACTCGGCCGAGTAGCCGTAGGCGCCGTGGACCTGAACGGCGAGGTTGGCGGCCTTGAAGGCCGACTCGGTCGCGTGCCACTTCGCGAGGCTCGTCTCGCGCGTGTTGCGCACGCCGCGGTCCTTGAGCCACGCCGCCTGCATGACGAGCAGCTTGGACGTCTCGTAGTCCAGCACCATCTCCGCGATCATGTCCTGGACGAACTGGTTCTTGCCGATCGGCCGGCCGAACGTCTCCCGCTCGCGCGCGTAGGAGACCGAGCGCTCGAGGCACGCGCGGATGACACCGCACGCGCCGGCGGCCACGGTGAAGCGGCCCTGGTCGAGGCTGTACATAGCGATCTCGAAGCCCTGGCCCTCCACGCCAACGAGGTTCTCGGCGGGCACCTCGACGTCCTCGAAGAAGAGCTCGCCCGTGGATCCGGCCCAGATGCCGAGCTTGTGCTCGGTGTCCGCCGTCGTCACGCCGGGCCACTCACGTTCGACGATGAAGGCCGAGATGCCCTTGTGCTTGGCCGAAGGGTCCGTCTTGGCGAAGACGAGCGCGTGGTCGGCGACCGACGCGTATGAGATCCAGTTCTTCTGGCCGTTGAGGATGTAGCGGTCGCCGTCGCGCTTCGCGTTCGTGAGCATCGAGGCGACGTCCGAGCCCGCCGCCGGCTCGGTCAGCCCGAAGCAGGCGAGCTTCTCGCCGCGCGCCTGCGGCGCGAGGTAGCGCTGCTTCTGCTCCTCGGTGCCGTAGCGCAGGACGCTGAGGGAGTTGAGCCCGACGTGGACGGAGATGAGCGTCCGGAACGCCGCCTCGCCGCGCTCGATCTCCTCGCACGAGAGCGCCTCGCATACGAAGTCCAGCCCGGCCCCGCCGTACTCCTCGGGGATGACGATCCCGAGGAGGCCCAGCTCGGCCATGCCCTCGATGATCGACATGTCGAGGTGGTGGTTGATGTCGTTCTCGATCGCGTTCGGCAGGACGCGCTCGTCCACGAACTGGCGGACGGTCGCCTGCACCTCGCGCTGCTCGGACGAGAGGTCGAAATCCACGCGCCTAGTCTACGGCCGGGACTTGCAGACCGCGGGGGAAGCTGCTTTCCTGGCCTGCGTGCGCCGACTTCTCCTGACGACGGTGCTGGCCGCGGTCGCGGTGCTCGTCGCCCCGGTCGCCGGGGCGAGCGCGGCCGTCACGGTGACCGGCATCCGCATCGGCAACCACGCGCCCGTCGTCCGCGTCGTCGTCGACTTCACGGGCGGGAACCTGACGCAGAGGAACGTCCTTGCCGTCGACCCCGAGCCCTTTCCCGACGGACGCGTCCAGATCCGTGTCCACAAGCGGGGCATCCAGTCCGACTCGGAGGCGAACCGGCGCCACGGCGTCCTTGCGCGAATCAACCAGGGGACGCCGAACGCGCTGACCCTGGACATCCAGGCGGCCGACCACCGGTTCAAGTACGTCTCGTACAACATCTTCAGGTCGCCCCTGCGGCTGGTGGTCGACCTCTGGAAGGCGAGGCCGCCGACTCCGAACGCGGAGATCCTCCGCGGCCGCCTCGGCTGCCTCGCGCTGGACAGCTGGCGCGTCAGGGCCGGCCGCGCCACCGCCGGCGGCACAGAGCAGGCCCTCTTCGAGCACATGTTCGCGATGACGCTCCGCAAGGCCAACGGGGCGGTCGTGAAGACGCGCGGCGTGACGGCCACGAACGGCTCCTGGCACCGCTCGTTCCGGTATTCGATCGGGCATCGCCAGGCCGGCACGCTCGAGGTCGTGGACTTCTCCGAGAAGGACGGCTCGCTCGTCTGCATCGCGCAGGTGCAGGTGACGCTCCGGCCGCCTCCGCCGTAGCCGTTCGGTAGCGCCCGCCCTTGGATAGACTCGGCGCCTTGCGCGCGGAGGCTGGTGTCCGGCCGGTCCGGGAGGGTCGGTCTGCCCGAGCACGGCGACGCCGTCCGAGCCTGCTCAGGCGCGCGGTGCGCCCCGGGCTGATCGCGCTCGCCGTCCTCGTCGGGTTGCTCCTGGTCGCGGGGATCGGCTTCTCCGGCTCCGCTAGCCAGATCCCCGCCGGCGTGACGATCGCCGGCGTCGACGTCGGCGGGCTCACGGCCGAGGAGGCGCAGGCGAAGCTGGCCGACACCGCCCGCGAGTACGCATCCGTCCCGATGGTCTTCATCGCCGCCGGTGGCCGCTACCCGATCCGCCCCGACGCGGTGGACGCCCGGGCCGACTGGGCCGCCGCCGTCTCCGCGGCGCTCGAGCACGGCGACGGGCCGTTGCCGATCCGCGGGCTCGAGCGGCTCTGGCTCCGCTTCACCGGCGCCGAGGTCGATCCGCCCGTCGACGTGGACGAGGTGGCCCTCCGCGCGAGGATCGACCACGTCGCCGGAGAGGTCGACCGGCCGGCGCGCGAGGCGTCCATCGTCCTCGCCGGGCTGACACCGCAGATCCTTCCGGAGAGCGCGGGCCGGGAGCTCGACCGGACTGCCGCACGGGGAGTCGTGGCCGCCTCCCTCGGTGGCTTCGAGCGCGAGGAGACGCCGCTTCCGGTGGCGGTCGACGAGCCGGTCGTCACCAGGACGGAGCTCGTGCCCGTCGCCGCGCAGGTCCGCACCGTCCTGTCCGAGCCCGTCAGGCTGACGATCGGCGCCGCCGCGGTCACGGTCAGGCCGAGAGAGATGGCACGCCTCCTGGCGCTTCCGGCCGACGGCGTCGCGAAGCTCCAGATCGACGCGAAGGCCGCGGCGGGCTTCTTCGAGAACATCGCGCACGGCGTCGCGCGCCCGCCGCGCGACGCCGGCTTCGCCGTCCGGCCGGACGGCCGGGCCCGGTTGGTGCCGTCCCGCCCGGGTCGCGAGCTCGACGTGCCGGCGACGTCGGCGGCGCTCGTCCGGGCCGCCTCTCGGACGATGAACCGCAGCGCGGAGCTCGTCGTCGACGAGAAGGCGCCGCAGTTCGTGACGCAGGAGGCGCGCGCGCTCGGCATCCGGCGCCAGCTGGCGTCGTACGTGACGCTCTACTCGGGCACGCCCGACCGGATCACGAACCTCCAGCGGGCGATCGACCTCCTCGACGGCGCGCGCATCGCCCCCGGCGCGGTCTTCTCGATGAACGCCCGGCTCGGGCCGCGCACGCTCGAGCGCGGGTTCCGCCCGGCGCCGGTCATCCTCGACGGCAAGTACGAGGAGGGCGTCGGCGGCGGCGTCTCGCAGGTGGCCACGACGGTCTTCAACGCTGCCTGGGAGGCGGGGATCAGGATCGCGGAGCGCCACGCGCACGCGCTCTACATCAGCCGCTACCCGACGGGACGCGACGCGACCCTCAACTACCCGGACGTCGACCTCAAGCTCGAGAACGACACGGGCCGCTGGATCGCGATCGAGGCCTCCTACGACGAGAGCGGCATCATCGTCCGCCTTCTCGGCAGCGGCCCGGAGCGCCGTGTCGAGAGCATCCCCGGCGAGCTCGAGGACACCGGCAAGCCGCAGGTCGAGCGCGAGCCCGACCCGGACCTGTTCGTGGGCGAGAAGCTCGTCGAGGACTACGGCGAGCCGTCGCGCGAGGTCAGCGTCCAGCGGATCGTCTACCGCGGCGACGAGGTGCTCTACCGCGAGACCTGGAACACGGCCTACCGCTCCGAGCCGAAGCTCGTCCACGTCGGCACGAAGCCCCTCCCGGCCACCGAGGAAGAGGAGCCGAAGCCGAAGCCGAAGAGCGACGAGGCGCCGGGGCGCTAGGCGCCGGCCGTCTCGACCTCGGCGATCGCCTCGGCCAGCCATGCCGGCATGCGCGTCGGCCGGAGCGTCTCGGCGTTGACGCAGGCGTGCGACGTCCAGCCGTCGGCGAGGATCGCCGCCGGCTCGTTCACGCGCTCGATCACGTACTCGAAGCGGAAGCGCGCGCCGCGCACGTCGGAGGCCCTGACGTGGATGACGAGCTCGTCGTCGAAGCGTGCGCCGTCGAGGTACCGCACGTGCGCCTCCACCGTGGTCGCGTCCACGCCTTCCTCCTCGACGAGCCCTCGGTAGCCGCCCCGGAACCGCGCGAGATAGGCGATGCGGGCGATCTCGAACCACACGAGGTAGACGGCGTTGTGGACCACGCCCTGTGCGTCCGTCTCGTCGAAGCGGACGCGGAGGTCGGTGGCGAATCGGTAGCCGTCCATCGAACGGCGGAACTTTCGCAGCCCTTCGCCTGTCCAAGCAACCGAGATGGAGAAGAAGCGGATGCGGAACCTCGCGCTCGTCCTCGCCCTCGCGACGCTCGCCCTCGCCCCGGTCGCCTGTTCGTCCGGGGACGACGAGGAGGGGGCGGCCGGTGGCTCGGGCGACGTGGGCGCGGTCGAGCGCGAGGCGGTGGGCGGCGAGACGACGGCCAGCCCGATCGCCGCGCCCGTCGAGAGCTCCGTGCCGACGGTCGGCCCGCAGGTCGTCCAGACGGCGTCGGTCTCGCTGACCGTGGGGCGGGACGACTTCGAGCAGACCGTCGACCGCGCGCGGTCGATCGCGCTCGGGCTCGGCGGCTTCGTCGTCAGCTCGAGCGCCTCGCAGGAGGGCGAGACGCGGATGGTGAGCGGAACGCTCGTCGTCCGCGTCCCCGAGCGGTCGTACGCCGAGGCGATGAGCCGCCTCACGGCGCTCGGGAGGGTCGAGGGGCAGGAGGAGACCGGACAGGACGTCTCCCAGGAGCTCGTCGACCTCGGCGCCCGCGCGCGGCACCTCGAGGCGGTGGAGCGCCAGCTGCTCGAGCTCCTCGACCGCGCCCACACCGTCTCGGCCGC